>JAICQE010000011.1 GCA_025938035.1 Vicinamibacteria bacterium | reverse complement strand
TTCACGCGCATCCGCTATGGAACCAGGACCGGAGGGAACTTCGGGTGGGAGCACGACTACCCGCAGGCCGATCGAAACTTTGCGGCGATTCTCGACTACATGACCCATATGCGGGTGAATCTGAACGGCTCGAACATCCTCGATCTCGACGACCCGCGCATCTTCCAGAACCCGGTTATCTACCTGTCCGAGCCCGGCGGCTGGACGACCGACGACGCGGAGGCGACGAACCTGCGCAAGTATCTGCTGAAGGGCGGCTTCATCATCTTCGATGACTTCGACGGGGAGCCGGAATGGCGCAATCTGGTCCGGCAGATGCGAGTCGTGCTGCCCGATCACGAGTTCATTCAGCTCGACGTAAGCCACCCGATCTTCCAGTCCTTTTTCAGCCTTCGCACGCTCAACGTTCCGCACCCGATGCTGCGCGGGATCGAGCCGGTGTTCTACGGACTGTTCGACGACAATTCCACCTCCGGCCGCATGATGGCAATCGCCAACTTCAACAACGACATCGGCGACTACTGGGAGTGGTCGGCTGAAGGGTTGTACGGGGACGCGCCGACGGCCGACGCCTATCGCCTCGGCGTGAATTACCTGGTCTACGAGATGACTCACTAGCGCGGATTTCACGTCCGTGGCGCGAACCCTGCGGGTTCGCGAGGCGAGCCTGCAAGGCTCGCCCCACGACATCCGCGCTAGGCGCATTTGAAGAATGCGATAGCAGGAATCGGGGCTCGGGCCTCAGGGATCAGGGGCACGAGCGAACCGCGGACGGAGGCCCGTCGTATTCCCGGATCGGGAGGAAGGCATTCCATGCGTCTGATCCGCAGACTTCTGTTGCTCACGGTGGTTGGGGTCGCTGGCGTGGCGGCTTATGCCTATTGGTCCGACAACGGCCTGTCGCTTCGAGGAAAGGCGGCCGAGCTGGCCACGGAGGCGGCCAAGCGGAAAGCCGGCGAGTTGGCCAGCGACACGGCGGACAAGCTCGGCGACCGGGTGACCGACGCCCGTCTCACCGCGAAAATCAAGTCGAAGATGGCCCTCGACGATCACGTGAAGGCGCGCGCCATCAACGTCGACACATCGAACGGTGTGGCAACGTTGAGCGGCGTCGTCGCGTCCGCGGACGAGCGGAAGCGCGCGCTGCAGCTGGCTCGCGACACTGAAGGGATCAGCCGCGTGATCGACGAGCTGGAGGTCCGAAAGCCGTAAGGGTCGCCTTCCGGGCGGACGGCGCGTGCCCCAGGGCGAAGGCGGGAGCCTGTTCGGCCCGAAGCGCCATCGCAAGGCTTGCGGTGATGCAGACCGCCCAAGGTGAACCGCACGATTCTCATGGCGCGACGTGATGGCACCGGTGACCGTATGATCTGGCTGTCATGAGGAACCATATGCCGCTCCGCACGTTCGCCTCGAGCTTCGTTCTGATCGTGAGTTTTGTCACGGCCGGCAGCATCGCTCCGGCCGCGGCGCCGCCCCTCGATGCCGCGGCCCGCCAGGCAACTGCACGGCGCGTCGCCTCACGCGTTGCCATCACCGTGCCCGCTGAGGATGCGGAGCTGACGGTCAACGGCGCCGCGGTTCCAGGCTCCGGCATGTCCAGAACGTTCGATACGGGGTTGATCGCGGAGGGGACGCACAAATACACCGTGAGCGTCACCTGGGAGCCGAACACCTACACGAAGATGACCCGCACCAAGGTCGTCACGTTCCGGGCGGGCGAGGCGGTGCGCGTCGATCTCACGGTGGACGATCCGGCGGACCGCGTTCGCGTCATTTACGTGCCGACTCCGCCCGACGTCGCGGCGGCGATGGTCCAGCTTGCCGCGGTTCGCGAGAGCGACGTGATCTACGAGCCGGGCTGTGGGGACGCGCGGATCACCATTGCAGCCATCCGTGCGGGCGCGCGCCGCGGCATCTGCGTGGACATCGATCCGGAGCGGGCTCGTGAGTCAAAGGCAAACGTCGAGACCGCTGGTTTCGCGAACAGAATCGATGTCCGGGAAGGCGACGCCCTCGACGTCAAGAACCTCTCAGATGTCTCGGTGGTGTTTCTCTACATGGGCGACCACTTCGACATGCTGATCAGGCCCGTTCTGTGGCGTGAGCTGAAGGTCGGATCGCGCATCGTGTCGCACCGGTTCACGATGGGAGACTGGAAACCCGACAGGACCATCTCGGTATCCAGTGACGACGGCGTATACGACCTGCACCTGTGGACGATCACCGAAGAACTCAAACGGCGCAGTCGTTAGAGCGTCAGTTTCCGGATCTTCGCTGTTCCGTTGCGGATGGTAGTCGAACAGGAAGCGATCGAGTTGAGCTACTTCGGTTGAAGCCACCGCTGACGCCGCCACGTGCAGAGCGTCCGGACCAGATCCCACTTCGTCCACTCTTCGCTGTCCGGCTGAACGTTGGCCGCTGGATGTGTGATCGGCCGCCCCCGGCGATCAGGACAGGTCAGTGCCACCGACGTAATGTTGTTCGTCACGCCGTCACGTTCGTATTTGAATGTCAGCGGCTGGTAGCCCTCAGCGCCCCAGCTCTCCTCGACGGTATAGCCGTTGGCGTACGAGTTTCGACTCCAGGTCGTGTCGGCGCGTTGCGTCTCGGACTGCACGACACGCCCGTCAACGGCCTTGTACGCGAACGCGAACCAGTACGGCTCATACGCGTCGTTCGGATACGTGTTGACTTGCCTGGTGACCCGGCCGCTCTCGTCATAGGTGTTCTCGATCAGCATGTCGGCGGTGTCGATGACCGTCATTTCGTCGCCGTCGGTGTATTTGTAAGAATTGTCCGTGCCGGCGCTGCCGACCGAGCGGGCGATGCGGCCGCGCTCGTCGTATTCGTATCGCACTTCCTCGCCGTCGCTCGCATAAGCGCGGCGGATCCGATCCTTGCCGTCGTAGTCGAACGCGATGAAGCGATCCGGCGACGCCTCGATGCGCATCAGCCGGCCCTTGCCATCCCGTTTGTAGTCGATGCGATGGCCGTCTTCGTCGCGTTCCCACAGGATCCAGCAGACCGGCGCGTCACCGTAGCCGCAGCCCTGAAACATCATCACCGTCCCGTCACGGCGCCGGACGGCCCACCCGGTCCCGGTCCAACCAAGCCGTGCGCCCTGCCACGCCGACGGCGAGCTGCGGTGTTCGAACAGCGCGTTGGCGTAGGACGTGCCGGGCGATATCCGTTCGAATCGGACGGGCGCGGTATCCGGCACGACGATCTGCGCCCACTGAAAGCGATCCGGATCGCCTTCCAGAGCGAGCCCGCCGTTATGGGTGGTGCCGATGCCGAACTCCCGCTGGACGTTGAACCCAGAGCGATAGGTTCGCCGCAGGAACAGCGTCGGCGTCCCGCGGACGATCAGGTCTTCGTCCTCGCGGAAGTACAGCCCGGTGCTGAGACTGATATAGCCCTTGTGCAGCGGCTGGTACTCCGGATCCAGATCGTGCGGCTGCGGCGTCATGGGCGCGGGCCACAGCAGCAGCAGTGCGCCGGATCGAATCGGGCCGATGAATGGGGTCGCGGCGAGAAGCGCGCAGCCTGCCACCGCGCCGACGAGGAGCTTCAGCATCAGGCTCTCAGATGACGATTCCGAACGCGAATCACAGTTTTGTTGCTGGAAGGCCGCCCAGCGGGCCAGGACGGGCGGCAGTGCGAAAGCCATGCCCTGGAGGCTTCGGCTTCGTTATCGCAAGGGCTTCAGCGCCGGTGGGCGGACGATCAGGCGCTGATCGGGCGGCAGTTCGCCAAGGTGTCGCGCCTTCCACTCCATGGCCCGCCTCACGCGCGCGCGGCCCGACGGATGATCATAGAAGAACCGCTCCTCCCATTTCCCCGGTTCAATCTTCCGGTATTCGGACAGGAGCATTGCGATCGTCGCGAAGCCATCGGGTTCGCGCGCGGCCTCGAGCCCGAAGGCATCCGCCTCTGCTTCCACCGTGCGCGCGATCGTGTTGACGAGCGGTGTCACCAGCACGCCGAGGATGACGATGACGATGGCGAAGAGTGGTGCCACGGCGGGATCGGAAACGTCGCGGACACGCCATCGCTCGCCGAAGCGGCGAAGGAGGCGGGGGCCGAGCCACCAGAGCAAGAACATCGCCACGGCTGCGAGCGCGCTGTTGTACAGCACGAGACGTGGGAGGTGCCCGAGCACGTAGTGGCCCATCTCATGACCCATGACCGCCTTCACGCCCGACGGCATGGCCCGATTGAGCAGATTGTCGTTGAGCGAGATGCGGACGGTGGGGCCGATGCCCGACACATTGGCCGAGATGCGATCGGTCTGGCGCGACTGGTCGAACACATAGACGTCGTCCGCGGGAATTCCTTCGTCGCGCGCCATGGTCAGAATGTCATCGCGCAGCGGTCCCGGAGACATTGGCGTGTACTCGTTGAACAGTGGCGCAATGAAGACGGGAGCAATCATGATCGCCAACACCAGTAACGCCGCTGTCGCGCCCGTGCCCCAGAGCCACCAGGTCCGCGGCGCCTTCCGAATCACGGCGAAAATGATCACGAACACGATGGCGATGGCGATGATCGTCACGACCAGACTGATTGCCTGCTCGGCCAGCCACTGAATGAAGGTCAGGTTCATCAGGGCGAATTGTTTTTCGCGAACGAAGCCGGTATAGATGGTCCACGGAAGGGTGAGCAGCGTACCGGCGACCGCAAAAGGCACGGAATAGAGCGCCGGCTGGAGCCAGCGGCGAGACGTGATCCGCCTGGCACGCTCGCTCCATGCAGCGGACCAGCCGGTATGCAGCATCAGCCAGTAGACGAGCGCGCTGACTAACGCGCCAAAGAGGATCAGCCAGTACCCGCCTTCGAAATAGGCATCCGACCGGGCGCGGGCCGCACCCTGTAAAGCGTCGAGATAGACCCGCGTGGCCGCTTCGACATCGAATCCCATGCTTCTATTCCGGACCGTAACGTCGTGGCACAGGCAGATCGACCGCGTCCCACTTGTATTCCTGCTGGATCAGCCGCAGGACTTGCGGGACTAACGCGTCCCCGCCCGCGCCGTTCGTCATGATGGCGGCGCCGTATCCCTTGGTACTGTGTGCGAACAGGGAGGCTCGGAAGCCAAACGTGCTCCCGTTGTGCATGAAATACCAGCCCTCGCCCTGCTTCAGGATGGCAAAGCCGACGCCGTAGTTTCCAACGCCTACCGGCGTAATCATCTCCCGCGCCAGAGAGGGTGAGAGCACGCGCGACGGACGACCGCGTAGGGCAAGCTGGACCTCGATCGCGAACGTCGCCAGGTCTGTTGGCGTTGTCCAGAGTCCGGCGGCGGCCTGTTCGGGAAAGACCCCTGATCGAGCCTGAACCGCTTCTCCTGAACGGCCTTCAGCGACGCCATGGCGGCAACGGTCTTACTGATTGAACCGGCCTGGAACATCGTCCGGGTCGTGACCGGCGCGCGCGTTTCGGAATCGGCAACGCCATAGGCGAACACACGGGCCACCTTGAAGTCCTTGATCACGGCAATGCTCACGCCGGGGACGTTCGTCTGCTTGAGCAATTGCAGAATCAGTGCGGCGTCCGACACGCTGCCGGTAACCGTCTCGAGGCGAGTGACCCGCCGCGCAACCAGCCGGACCGGCTCGGGGGCGAGGCCGACGGCCCTGAAGACGATCTCGGAGCCCGACAGTTCGCCGGTGAGAGAGATGGGCTGCTTGTTGTCGCTGTTGACGCCGGTCAGGGTGACGAGGGTTCCCTCGACGCGTCCGCCGCTGATTGTGATCGGAACCCCGGCCACGGTTCCGGTGATGGAAGTGCCCTCCACCATGAGGTCCATCGTGAACTGAAGAACCGCACCGTCGGGCGTCCCATCGGGCACCACGCTGACCGCGCGCCAATAGCCGGCGACGCCATTCTGCGTCTGAACGTGCTGGGTGATGAGGGCCAGCAGCATCAATGAGAGCAGCTTCTTCACAGAGGCCTGCGCGGATAGTAGCCGGTTTCCGGGAACGGGCGTACTGCTGCGCTGTCTCCGGCCGTGGACGTTACACGGCGTCGATCGCGGCATTGACATTGCCTTCAAGAATTGGCGGGAGGCAAACCCAATGGGGCAGGAAAGGCGGAACATCAGGAGCCGCGCCGCGATCGTGCAGCGCGTGATCGACGGCATCGTCCAGAATCCGAGCGTCACGCTGACCGTCACCACTCTCCAGGAATGGCTGGGCGTGCCCAGCGACGGCGCGCAACGAATCCTGCAACGGTTGATCGCATCGGGCCTCGTCCGGGAAGTGCAGAGAGGGGTGTGGGCGAGAGCGGCCCTCGGCGCCCCGTCCTGGTACTGAAGGTCGCCGCCGCCTCTTACTACAACGCGAAGGTGATGGACGCCGCCGCTGGTGCCCAAAGTGGGTAGCCAGCGCGCCAGTGTCGCCGCGAACCGTTCCTAGTTGAACACGGGCGCGGCGACCTCTATAGTGGGCACGGCGCGTCAGGGCGCCGCCGTGTCCGCGGAAAGGACTGCGTCCACCTGTTAGAGCGTCGGTTCACAAGTCCGATGAACTCTTTTCCGCCCGCGTCAGCGGACACCGGGCATGAGCGGTCCGCGCGTACGCGCGGCCAGGAAAGGAGCTCATCATGTCTCCGCAGTCCCTGCCTACCCGCACGCTTCGCGAGCGGCCCGATCTCGATCAACTGAAACGCCAGGCGAAGGAGCTGCTCGCGGCGTTCCGCGGCGGCAAACCGGACGTCTCGGCCGAAGTGCACGCTCACTATCGCAGTGCCGACCCGGCCGTTTTCGAGTTGCACGACGCGCAGCTGGTGATTGCGCGCGCGTACGGATTCGAAAGCTGGCCCAAGCTCAAGGCGTACGTCGATGGCGTGACCGTGACACGGCTGGCCGAGGCCGTGCGGGCGGGCGACCTCGCTGCCGTCCGAGCGATGCTCGACGCGCGACCTGAGCTCGTGCACATGGACATGGCGGAACACAACGAGCATCGGGCGCTGCATTACGCGGTGCTCGATCGGAATCCGCAGATGGTCCGCCTGTTGATGGATCGCGGCGCCGATCCGTTCAAAGGCATCTGGCCGCATCGCGATGCGACCAGAGCGCTGACCATCGCCACCGAACGCGGCTACGACGACATCGTCGCGATCATCAAGGGGGCGCTCGGCCGGCGGAGTGCAGACACCGGGATGCAGCGGCCCGCTGATTCAACACCGCCGATCGATCGCTCATCGCCGATCATCGCCAGGCTGTCAACAGCGTTCATGACAGGCGGCGAGGCCGCGGTGATGGCCTGCCTGGAAGAGGAGCCACGGCTGGTTCACTGGCGGCGTGGCGACGGCTGGACGATGCTGCACCAGGCATCGCTCATGCTGTGCCTCGACGTCGCGAAGTGGCTTGTCGCGCATGGCGCCGACGTCAACGCCCACGAGCCGTACTCTTGGACGCCGCTGGAGCTCGTTGGCATGAATTGCCAGGACTTCACGCCAGAGAAGGCCGCGGAGATGGAGGCGCTTCTCATCTCGCACGGCGCGAAGATGACGGCGGCCGCGGCCGTGGCACGCGGCGAGGTGGCGTGGTTGCGGGCAAGCCATGCGGCAGGGACCTTAACCGAACCGCCAGACGGGTATGGGCTGGTGTCGAGGGCGGTGATTCGACGACGGCCCGACGTGCTCCGGCTGCTGCTCGATCTCGGGTTCGATCCGGACGAGCGCCGCCGTGTCAAGGATATCGAAGAGGTCGTCTACTCGTGGGGAGAGCCGCTGCGCGCGGCGGTACAGAACGACGACCTCGCGATGGCGGAGACCCTGCTGCAGCGCGGCGCTGATCCGAACCCTTCGATCTATGCGGCGAGCTGGCCGATGTTCGAGGCGTACCAGCACAACAACCGCGACATGATCGCGCTGCTCGAACGCTACGGCGGATTCGCCGACGCTGGTCTCGTCGGACACGTCGGGCTAATCGATCAGGCGAAGCAGATGCTGGCCGACGAAGCAGCCGGGCGTCTGCGGCCACGGAGTGTTCCTGAGGGTGAAACCGTTGCGGCACGCCTGCTCGTCAGCGGCGCCGACGGCGGCCATGTGGAGATCGTGCGGCTGGCACTGGAACATCTCGATTGGCCACGAGACGACCCGCGGTGGCATGGGAATCTGATGCGGCCGCTCGGCGCGCACGCCGAAAGCGACCGCGAGCGCTATCTGACGTGCTTTGCGTTGATGGTCGAGCGCGCCGGAGCGAACCCGCCGGCCCCGTATGGCCGCTCGATTCTCCACGACGTCTGCGCCGGGTGGCCGTACGAAACGTCGAGCGCTGGCGAGCGCCTCGCGCTCGCAACGATTCTGCTGGATGCCGGTGCACGGCTCGATCGCCGCGACGATCTGCTGAAGAGCACGCCGCTCGGCTGGGCGTGCCGGTGGGGCCGGCCCGAACTGGTGAAGCTCTTTCTGGAGCGAGGCGCCGACGCGCGCGAACACGATGCGGAACCCTGGGCCACGCCGCGTGCGTGGGCGGCGCGAATGAGTCACGCCGACGTCCTCGCTCTTCTTCCGTCTTAGGATTTCTTCTGGTGCAGGCCGAACGCGGCACCCTGTGGGTCGGCCGCGTTCACCACCCAGTCGCCGCCCGGCACCTCCATCGGGCCGTTGAGGATCTTGCCGCCGTTCGCCGTGATCCGCTCGACCGCGGCGTGCACGTCGGGGACCCGGAAATAGATCTGCCAGTTCGGCGGCACGTTCGCCATCTGTGGCGGCTTGTTCATCATCCCGCCGATCATTCCGTGCGGGCGATTGAACATCTGGTAGGTGCCCATCTCGCCCATGTCCATCGCGTCGCTGGGCTGCCAGCCGAAGACCTGCTGATAGAACGTCATCGCCGCCGGCATGTCCGTGGTCATCAACTCGTGCCACGACGCTTCACCGATTGCCGCCGGCGCCTCCGGCCGTCGTTCCTCGGAGGACGGTTCGATGATGTAGAACGCGGCGCCCTGCGGGTCCATCATCATCCGCATCCGGCCGACGTTGGGAATCTCGATCACCTCGGTGTGCGTCTTCCCGCCGAGCCCCGTGATCTTCGACACCGCTTCGTTGAGGTCCGGCACGGCGATATACATCGCCCAGAAGGGCGGCGCCTTCACCTCCGCCGGTTTCGTCATCACCCCGGCGATGGAGACGCCGCCGGTGGGATTGAACGCCGTGTACGGGAAGGGAGTGCCTTCGAACGGCGCCGCCTGCCAGCCGATCACGGTTCGATAGAACGCCTCGGCCGACTTCATGTCGGTTGTCATCAATTCGTACCAGACTGGTCGCCCGAGCAAGGTCGAGGTTGCAACTGCCATCAAGCACCTCCGGATCTGCGAACGCGTTCACAGCCCATCCATGTGGTCGCGTGCGCAAACCGCTAGTCTCGCACGTGCAGATGACAATGGCGTCACAACATTCGGAGCTCGTCCGTGCGCTGCGCCGGCGTCGCGACGTTACTGTCCCGGCAAGGGCGCGATCACTCCGAGCGCTTTATCTCGCAAAAATCTTTTTCTTTTCGGACATCACCTCAACGAGCTTGAACTTCAAGTCGCCATCAACGACCTCATAGGACGATGGAATCGTGAAGAGCGCGTCGGGCTGCTCGCCGCGCAGGATGTTCGTCAGGCGGTAGGTGGTGTCGCCGTTGCGCGGATCGCGTCGTGTGACGAGAACCGCCATCTGCAGCTCGGGTGAGAACCAGCGCTCGGAGACGATGTTGATCGGCTGCAGGTTGCCGATGGCCCCCGCAGCAATGGTCGTCGTTGTTCGCGTTCCCTGAGCGCGCACCCCCTCGATGATCCTGACGCCGAGATCCTGCGCGCTGGCGTTCTGGGCGCCGCTGATCTTGTTCAATTCCTTTTCGAGCCTGTCGAGCTCGATGAGCTTTTTGCTGCCTGCGCGGAGGCTTCGATGCGCGACTTGCCGTTCGTCGTCCAGCGTATAGCTGGTCCCCGAATCGGGATCGAGGATGGTCACCAGTCTGGGCTTGGCGGCGCTCGCCGAAGCGAGCGGGCCGATCAGCGCGATCTCTTCCTCACGCCGTGTGCGGCCGCGGCTGTCGCGCGCAACCGACGACTCGTATCGGCGTTCGATGCGGTTCCCGTCGCCAAGCGTCTGCGTGAACTCCGTCACCGCCTCAGCCGAGAACGGCGCATTCTTCACCGGTGTGACCTCGATGGGCGCGGACTCGGTGATCTTGACGCCCTCTCCCGGTGAAACGAGGATCGCTCCGCGACCGCCCCCGCCGCCTCGCGAGCCGGCCTGCTGGGCGTCGGCGGCTTGAGCGCACACGGCGATCGCACCGATGAAAACAATGGCCACGCAATAGAACTTCATGGTGGTTCTCCTCAACGCTAGGGATTCAAACTGAGCCCGCGCGCGACGCCGTCCTCGCCGATCACGACGTCCACGTCGATATCGCCAGTGGCGGAAGCGGTCGATCGCACACCGAGAGCGTGCAACGTGGCAGCGGGCAGCCGCATCCGGACAAGGCGAACGTGCTCGCCGTCGAGAATCGGCTCGCCGACCAGGATGACGGTGGGAGACGTATCCGCGGCGAGCGACGCCCTCACTGCCGTTGTGGATCGAAGATGGCCGCCGAGGACAGTCAAGCCGGCGGCGATCACGGCCCCAGCCGCGACCGACGCGAATTGCGAGAGCACGCTCAGACGTGCCGGCGGCGTCTGAGCGCGTGATGCGTCCCATGCCCGCATCACCGCCGCCTCGACGTGCGCCGGGGCTGCATCGCCGGATTCCGCGTCGCGCAGCGCGTCGAGCAGCGCCGCCAGATCGTCGTGCTGACTGGTCATACCGCACACCTCATGACCGCTCCTGCGACGCTGTGGGCTCCCTCGGCGCGGCGCAGTTTCGTTGCAAGGAGCCGTCTTGCACGATGCAGTCGCGATCGGATGGTGCCAACAGCGCAGCCGATGGATGCCGCTGCCGTGTCATACGGAACGTCCTGCAGATCGCAGAGGACGACGACCTCGCGGTAGCGTGACGGCAGCGACAGGATGGCGCAGCGGAGCTGCTGCAGCGCGTCGCGGCGCTCGAGCGCTGCGCTCGCGTCCGCTGTGACGCTCCACCGTGCACCGCGGCTCGAGCCGATGTCCACGAACCGGCGCTCACGCAGCAGCCGGCGCCTCGTGATGCGTCTCGCCATGCCGAACAGGTATGTCGTCAGCGCCGCCCGCTGCGCTTCATACCTCGCCGCGTCTTTCATCAGGACGAGGAAGACTTCCTGGACGATGTCCTCGGCGGCGGCGGGCGAACCGGTCATGAGGCGTGCGAAGCGATAAATGGCCGCCTGGTGGCGGCGATAGAGCGTCGCAAAGGCCTCGCGATCCCCGGCCGCCGTTCGCTCGACCAGCGCGTGATCGGCCTCGGCCGGACGCGCGGGGTCCTCGTTGTCCTGCATCTGGAGGGTGATTGCAGGATGAAGGGGGAAAGTTCCAGAAGTTGGCGTTGGCTACCTGGCCGCTTTCCCGAGCGCGGCCAGCCAGTCGTTCACGGCGTCCGGCGACTGCGGCATGGAGGCCTTTCCGTCGAGCACCACGTCACGCGTGCGGAACCGGCTTCCGTAGAACTTCTGGTTGGCGTCCTGGTCCTGACGCACGGCAGCGCCTTTGAGGCTGACGCCGGCGAACAGCCCACGCGATCGTGAGTAGCTCAGAATCTCGGCGCGAAGCTGAATGTCGGTGGAGGCTGCCGCATCCCGGCCCACCGGTCCCGCGGTTGCTGACGCCTCACCGCCGATCTCGAACTGGTTCTGCAGCAGATTCTCGACGCCGCGCCGGTTCTGGACCACGAGGACGATATCCACCGCCTGCCCGCCAATCTGAAATCCCACGCTGCCGCCGGTCAGCGTCAGAAACGCCGGCGAGGACCACGTGCCCTTCGCCCGATCGCGCACGCTGATGATCCCCTTGCCACGCTGCGCGCCGACGATGAAGGCCCCCTTGATCGTCGAGGGGAAGATGGCGATGGCTTCGGCTTTGTCCAATACCGACGCAGGGACGGCCTTGTCCGGCGCGGCCATGATCTCGCCGAGGATCACCCCAGCTTCCTTGATGCGATCGGCCTCATCGGACTGGGCGGACACGATGAGCGGCAGGCCGACTACGAAGATCGCGATACCGATGGATGTTCTTGTTGCAGTTCTCATTTGGCGTCCTTCTTCAACAAGCCTGATACAACAGGCAGTCGGCAAAGTCCACGCACTTCGTGAGTGAAGATGTTTTGCCGAGGGCGTCAGGCTATCCGCGCCGTTTGAAGAACTGAACCGCGCGTTCGTGCCTTTGGGCGGCAGCTCTGCTGCCGAAGGTGCCGAGATTACGTCGTCTTCCGGTGCGCGGATCAATTTTTCGCGAGTACAGGCGGTACTGACCCGACCTGAGCTTGCGGATCATGCGCTATTCCCAGCCGTGCGGCTGCTGCCCGTGCACCGACACACCAAAGGTCCGGCGTAGAGCGTCTTCGTTAAGGAAGTCGGCGGTCTCGGGAAGTTCGAGGATGCGGTTGATCACCGCTGGCGATGCGCCGTTGAGGTGCGCAATCGTGAGGAGCTTGGCCCGCGGGGCAGGGTAGTCCACGCCCTGAAACGCAGCTTCGAGCTCCTCCGGCGTCGGCGTTTTGGACATATCTGACCTTCCAGGGCTTCAGTACATCAGGACGCAAATCGTGCAAGGGCGATGCCCCCACGGACCGCGGGCCTACATGCCGGACTTCAACGATCTGGCGGCGCCGAGGGCCGCTGGCGATCGTGCCACCAGCCCTCAGCGCAAGGAATGAACGTCAATCCGGAAGCGGCAGCTTTCCTGACTGCCGCTGCGGGCGCTGTGTCGTCGATTCACTGCCTCGCATCCGCTCGCTATCGCTGCCTCGCATCCGTTGCCGATCCGATGACGAGGGCTGCGACTGGTTTCGATCTCTGTCCGGCGATCGATCTTGCTGCTGATTGGCGATACGGTCCTGTTTGCGCATTTTCCCTCCTGTCAGCCGATCACCCGTTCACTATCTTTTGCAGGAACCGTGCGATGCCATCAAGCTGAAGCGGGAAACTTGCCGCCTCGGGTAGAGATTCCGTGGTCAAGCCGAGTTTCTGCGCGGGTGCCGCGCAAAACGCCGCGGCATTTCATGCGGCTGCGCAGGCATGGTCCTTTGCATTGTCATCAGGCGAGCGAGACACGGGGGCGGGCGTAACCACTTACATCCAAACCTTTAAGCCTGTGCGCCCAGCGCCCCATGTCTCGATCGTAACTTTCCCGGCACAGCGGATTTCACATCCGTGGCGCGAACCTTTCGGGTTGGCGAGGCGAGCCTGCAAGGCTCGCCCCACGATTGGCGCTATATGGCCTCAGCTGGCTCCGGTGCCCTGACCCGCGATGACCGCGGATAGCGACGCCCGTTCAGCGTTGCGCCGATGAAGGTCGATCTCACCAGGTACCGATAAGTCAGAAACAACACGGCGAGCGTGGCCGCTATCTGCAGCGGATACTTGACCGTCCAGTGCCACGGCAGCGGATTCCACCACGCGGCGAAGAACGCCAGGACCGGCAGGTGGAGGAGATACAGGAAATACGACGCGTCGGCCACGTAGCGGCGCAGGGGACTCGCCTCGGAAAGGTACCGAACGGCCAACCCGATCAGGCCGAAGATCCAGCACCAGATGCCGATCACGTATGCGGCGCTGTACCACATCAGCGTGCGATCGTCGAGATACGGCTCCCACCGCGGTGTAATGCCTCCCAGCCAGAGGCTCACGATGGTCAGCGCGACCGCGGCCGCCATGAACGGAACCCACCGGCGCTCGAGCGCGAGCAGACGATCGATCTGGCGGTGCGCTAACCAGCCAAAGGTGAACGGGACGCCATACGCCAGCACCGACGGCGGCTGCGGTGGAAGCGTCATCGGCGTCAGCAGCCCCGTCCAGCTTGGCCAACCCTCGAGTGCGTAGAAGTACGCGGCGAGCGGCACGCCGATCACCACTGCGCCCCGGACGCCGCCGAGGCAGAAGCGCACCAGGGCATCAAAGGGGACGAGCACGCGCCCGCGGCGATCGGCGAACCCGGCGATGCCGCGGATGACGATCGCGCCCGCATAGAAGAGCAGCAGATAGTAGAGAAACCAGAGATGCACCCAGGGGAACGTCGAGTCCGGCGCCGGCACGTTCTGCCGCTCCGACATCCTGAGCAGCTCCGTCATGCTCATTCCGCTCAGGAGAAACCCAAGGCCGGCAAGCACCGCAAAAAGGATGAGGATGATCGGCAGGCCGACGACCAGCGGCAGCAGGATGCGTTTTGCACGATCGCGTATGAAGCCGGCAGTGCCTCGGCGCTCGATCAGCATCCGCCCGAAGAAGCCGGCGATCAGGAAGAAGAGCGACATCCGGAACATGTGGCTGACGAAGAAGACCACGCCGAGCGTCGTGCTCGATGGCTCGCGCATCGGCCATAACAGCTCGGGGAACCCTTCGATGTAGCCGGCGGCTCCGTGAAAAAAGATGCCGACGATGAGCGCGAACCCGCGCACGGCATCGAGCGCGTGCAGACGATCGGCGTCGTTCAGGAAGTTCTCCGTCCTGATTCTACGGTTGGGGCGGCGGGGTGGTTCGGCTCAGCTCTCGTCCAGCGGAAGCTTCTTGAGTGCCGGGGGCGCGAGCAGGCAGCGCCGGGCGACCCATCCACCGTCGTCGCGCCGGACGAGCCCGCGCAAGGCGAGCTGTTTGAGGATTCGCCTGCCGACGTCGGGCGCTGCCAGATACCGCGGCACCTCTGCCACTGCCGACGTTTCGCCGCAGATCCACATCATGACGCGCCGCGTCGTATCCGCCCGCCTGCCCAAATCGCGACGTTCCTGGCGCACGTCCGCTCCAGCCGGCAGGACTAGTGCTTTTTGCCGTCAGAGCAGCGGATGCAAGTTGGAGTGCCTGAGCAGGAACAGGGGTCCGCCTGAAGGCCGACACTACAACGCGGCCCGGGTCCGCCTGAAGGCGGACACTACGCCCGGCCGCGGTCAGCGCGTCGGAGGACTGGTCGGCGCAATGTTGCGGATAGCCGCGATCTTCCAGCCGCGCGCGTCGCGTTTCACGGTCAGAGTGGTCCAGATCAGGCGCGCGTCGGTTCCGGTCCTGTACTCGCCGTCGACGATGGCGACGTCCGGTGTCACGAATCGGATCGCGGCGATTGTGATCGCCCTCGTGCCCGGGTTGCGCGCCGACGTGTCGAGCATCCCCTTCACGAGCTGCGACATCCCGCGCCGCCACTCGCCGCTTGTCGTGTACTGGTCAGCGTCCGCGGTGAACAGCGCTTCGATAGCCTTGGGATCGCTCAGCTCGCGCGCTTCGGTGTAGCGGCGGACGACGTCGCGTACGCCGGCTTCGTCGGATGGTTTCGCGGCCGGCGACTGCGCGGAGGCGATTGAACCGAGAGCCAGACAGAAGAGACAGATCAACCTGCCCATGGCGCGGATTATAGCCCTGCGTTACCCTGTCTTCAGTCCCGTCATGAGCATTGCCCTGGTTTTCGCCACACTCATCGGCGTGTTCATCACGCCGGACGGCATCGTCGTCGGATCCGACACAGCCATGATGAGCCGCCGTGGACCCGAACCGTTGCGTCAGAAGTACTGCGTCACCGGCCTCCGCACCGTCGCCACGATGCAGGGCGTCTACGAGCTGACCGACACGGAAACGAAGGCCACGATCGCGCTGCACGACCATTTCCGTGATTTCTGCGCGAAGATCGACCGGACGCAGCTCCCCGCCACCCTGCGCGGTCAAGCCGAGTACATCGCCGGCGAACTGGGCCTCGGGCTGACGGCATTCCTCAAGAGCATCCCCGCGGCTGACATCGTCAGCCACTACTCGTCGAACCCGGTGGTGGCGAGAGTGGCGGTGTCCGGATTCGATCAGGACGGTCGTGCCGCGAGCGTCGTCGTCGGGATTGGCATCGCCACCGACGCGCCAACCAACAGGTGGGCCGTACGGGTTCGTGATCTTTCGAGTCTGACCTTCCGGGATTGCGGAGTGCGCTTCCATGGACAAGAGGTTGTGGCGATGTCGCTGATGAGAGGCACCGACGCGCGCGTGCCGGCAGCCGAGCGTCAGAAGCCCGAAGTGCAAAGGCTGTCGGCGCTGATTGGGGGCTCGTGTTCCGATGCATCGATTCGATCGGCGCCGGCGATGTTCACGGAGGCCACGCGCCTCACCATGATGCACGGCGCCGGCTTTGGCATCGCTCCCGGCGTGGTCAGCTTTCCGATCGACATCGTCGTCATCCCGAGGATCGGGAAGATCGAGGTCTCGCGCATCAATTCCTGGTAGCCGTCACCCGGCCGTCTCGAGGGTGCGCCGCACTCGTTCCAGTTGCTCCGCCACCAGCGAGCGCGCTTTTCCTTTCACGACCTTCCGGGCGATTCCGCCCAGCATGCCATCGAAGAGATCAATCCGGGATCGATTCAGATACACGACGTAGGTGGCCGGTTTCGCGGCAGATGTATCGGGAACGAGGAGCGTCAGCCCAAGCGACACGTCGAAGTAGTGCATCGCGTAAATCTGCCGGGACGCCACCGCGTATTTCACGGGTGACTCGCGCTCACCCGGGACGATCGCGAGATGCGTGACGCTGATGACGGGCCGCCGGTGAACCTTTTCCTTGGACCAGTACACGAGATCTCTGGAGCCGGCCCGCACGGACGGAAAGTCGAGGAGATGACGGCGCAGGTCGGGCACGTGTTGCCAGGTCGTGGTGTCGGCCGCGACGAGCGCCTTGAACTCGTTGGCCAGCGACAGACGGCCGGTCGAGTCGGCGTACTCCATCGCGGCTACTGAGCCGGCCTTCTGGTACTGGGTTACGTACTCCAGCAGAACGCGCCGCATCAGATCTGCGGCCTGGCGCGAGGCGTCCGGCGCCCGCCAGTTCACGTCCGCACGGAAACGTTCGATGGCTTGCGCTGACAGCTGTACGTCGCAATCCGCGACACGGCATTCACGCAGGCTGTCGACGTCCTCCTCGTCGAGCGTCAGATCGGCGATGTCGCCCGCCCGCGGAGGAGCGCCGAACGTGCCGATCTGCAGAATCTTGTCGTCGCGCTTGAAAGCTGCGATGTCGGCCAGGCCGTCAATGTAGCGCTGAGGAGTCGTCTGGATCCGAACGATGCCCAGCGTGGCGACTTCTCGCGGATGCTGCACCGGCAGTGTCCCCGAGTACACGCGGCCGGCCGCGATCCGCGCGAGGTCGTCCTTGCCGACGTGGAACGCGGTGGCGAGGAACTCACGTGAGCGACCGGACGGTTCCGTGGCGGCCGGCACTGTCACAAGTACCAGCCACGCCAGGATGCAGACGACCGTTCGAAGCGGCACGTTAACCTCCGTTCAGGGCACCAGCGACACTGCAAGCCGGCGGCCACCGCGATCGCCCGCTCCCGCCGGCTCCTCCAGGTGCGGCATCGGGGCAGCCACGAACAGCCTGCGGGCTGCCCGCGCGAGCCATCGTGCTCGCCGGGCTGAGCGCTCGACGCGGGCGCTGTCGGTCGCGATGCCTGTATTTGCGTACATTTGCCGGTACAGTTTCGAGATGAGGACGAAGGCGATGCGGGCGCGCAGCGATCGCACGCACGCCGAACGCGCCCACGCGGCCCGGAAACCGTAGAAGCGATCCCACACGTGCTGCGTGCGTACGCGGATCTCGTCCGCCGACATTCGGGGATGTGGGTTGTACACCTTCGGCCGCTGCGATGACGGGATGAGCCAGTAGCGGGTCAACGGCACGCCGCCGACGGTTGGTACATTTGTGGCTTCTTTTTCCCACTTGGCAAAGTCGAGCGTTCCGGGCAGCGGCGTGAGCATCACGAACTGGGCGAACGATACGCCCGCGCGCTGCGCCAGGTCGGCCGTAGCCGGAAACGTTTCCGGCGTATCGGTCGGCAACCCGAAGATGAACGAACCGAGCACGTGGACGCCCGCGGCGCGAAACGCCTGCAGACGCGTCACCAGCCCTTCGCCGGCCTCGTTGAAGTTCTTGAAGACCGCCTTCAGCCCTTCCGGCGTGACCGACTCCACGCCGACCAGCGCGCCGCGGATGCGGGCACGGCGCATCGCCGCGAGAAATTCGGGATCCTCGGCAGCTTCCATCGTGATCTGCGTGTAGAACACCATGTCGTCCGGCAGCTTCGCCATCTGCGCCATCAGCTCGAACCGCTCCTGGCGAAGCGCCGAAAGCGCCGCGTGCCGGCTCTTGTCGGCACGGCGGTCGGCTGCCGCGAGATCGGCGAGCGTCACAGGGTAGAAGTTGTCGTCCGCCAGGACGATGAAGCGGAACCCCTTTCGCCGCAGCATCACCAGCTCGCGGATGACCGCATGCACGTGCCGCTGGCGGGGCGTTTGTCCGTCGGTGCGCCAGACCGAGCAGAACGAACAGTGCTTTGGACAACCGCGGACGGTCTGCACCGACGCCCACATGTAGCGATCGGCCGACAGCAGGTCCCATCTCGCGGACAGGAAGTCGTCGCCTCCGACGCGGCCGCCGTCGTAGTGCGGCTGCGGCGCATTTTGCTCGCAGTCGCGCAGCACATTCGGCCAGACGAGATCGCCGTCCCCGGTCACGACGGCGTGCGCGGCGCCGTGCTCGCGCACTTCGTCCGGGAAGAGCGTGGCGTGGATTCCACCGAAGACGACAAGCGCACCGCGCTCCCTGGCGGCCCGTCCAAGCTGATAGCCGCGCAGCGCATTGGCAGTGTGGATACCGATCCCGACCACGTCACCGGGAGCCACGCTGTCGAGATCGAGCTGTTCGAGCGTTTCGTCGACGATCGCGGGGACACCGTGTCGCTCCGGCGTCGCGGCGGCGAGCACATATTGCCAGCGCGGAGTGATGACGGCCGTTCCAAACGAGACGTCGCTGGGATTGACCAGATGTACGCGCACGATAAAGCCCTCAGAATGAGCCAGCTATTCTTTTCGCGAACCGGGTAAATGCACCGGCGGTGGCAACGCCGGTGTTTTTCGTCCTGCGGCCGATCGCGACCCCGGCGTCTGCCGCCGAGCCCCAGGTGGAGCGCGATTCGGCGTCGATGGCGGGCGGCGATGCCGCGAGGGTGGGGGAGGGTGCCGTAACAAGCGGGGGATCGGGGGATTCGATTTCGCCCACGGCATCATGTGAGCCGGCGGCCGCGTTTGCGCTCGTGTCGTCGATGAGTTCGGAGGCGCGATGCGGATCCGGTTGCGGGGTTGCCGGAGCGGGAAGTGTCGTGGAATCCGGCTTCAGCGGGAAAAGTGACGCCTCGAGGCGATCCGGCACCGGCGCAGCCCGGCGCGGCTGTGCCGCCGGCGAATCGGAGCGCATGGCATCAGGATGCACCGCAGCAGGTATTGCGCCGGCCACCGGCTGCAGCACGCGGACGACGGTCGCCGACACCGCGGCCTCGACGATGCGCAGCCGTGCGACACCGAGTGCCAGCACGACGAGCAGCACAACGACGAGGGCCGCGGCCCGGCGTCCCCACGCAGACGAAATGAAGTCCTTGAACAGAAGCAGGCGCGCGACTCGTCGTGTGAGCCCGCTCGACGAAAGCGCGCCCGAGGCCAGCAGCACGTCGGACTGTGCAGCTCGAAGCGAGGCCAGCTTGACGAGGCATGACGCATAGGACTTTGCCCCGCCCGCGACGGCCACGACCGTTTCATCGCACGCCAGCTCCTGTTCGATAGACAGACGGCGATCGAGCCACCAGATGGCGGGATGCCATCCGGCCACCGCGCGGAGGAGGAGCTGTCCGATGTTTGCCAGGTCGTCGCGCCTCTGCACGTGCGCCCACTCGTGGATGACGACGCGATCGAGCTCGTCGGCGTCAAGACGCGCGATGAGCGTTGGCGCCACCGCGATGACCGGGGTGCCGCAGCCGAACACGGCCGCTGCGCTCACGCGATCGGAAACGGCCAGCCGCGCGGGCCGCCCGGTGTGACGCGCGCGGCGCCAGTACCCAAGCGAGGATTCGACCGCCGGTGAAAACGGCCGGCACCGTGCCCTGGCGCGGCGGACGACAACGATCGCGCGGGCGAGACGGACGCCGTAAATGGCCACCCAGACCGCCCAGGCCCCCGCGATCAGCGCGCTCGAGGTCCACCACGCAGCGGGAACCGTAAGGATCGCTGCGGCGTTGGAGGCCGCTGGAGCAACTGGTGACGCGGCAGCCATGGCGAGGGAAACCAGAGGCAGCACAACGACCACGAGCAGTGCGGCCCAGCAGACGAGACAGCGAACGGCGGCGCGGGCGCGATCGAGAAGGTGCAGCGTTCCCGCTGCCACGATCGCCACCACGCCACCCTGCCATAGCCAGTTCAACACTGCGTCCACGGGCGTCTCCTATGCGTGGTCGATCAGTTCCTTGAGGCGCTTCAGCTCGGCCGCGTCGATCGTCTCGTCCTCGAGTACGTTCGACACGAGCAAGGTGGGGGAGCCGTCGAAAAGCCGGCGGGCGAGATGCCGCAGGGCGCGCCGGCGCGCCTGCGCCTGATCGACAAGCGGCCGGTAGACGAACGCGCGCGCAACCTTGTCGTGGGCCACGTAGCCCTTCGTCTCGAGGATCCGCAGGATCGTCTGCACGGTGCTGTAAGTCACCGGCCGTTTCTTCAGGGCGCCGACCACATCCGCCACGGTGGCGGCGTGACGTTCCCAGAGCACGCCCATGACGCGGGCTTCGGCGTCGGTGAGGGCGGGAGACTTGGTGCGAGCCATGTGTAATCTTAAAGAATTAAAAGTTACCAGAAGCACTGTAACGCTGGACGCGCGGCGTTGTCAATTAAAGAATTAAGAGTTGGGCTTGAAAGCTCGCCAGATGATGAAGGGCGCTACAATCCGGCGCGGAGGGCGAAAAGTGGCACGAGTGACCGGCGCCATGGTCGCAGTCGTGTTGTTGAGTGCCACGCTTGCCGGCCAACAAGGCGCCCCGACGTTTGAAGTCGCCTCCATCCGCCCCTCCGGTAACACAAACGCCGAAGACCACTCGGAGGTCCAACCGAGCGGCCAGTTCCTCGTAACGAACACGAGGCTTGCCGACCTGCTTCGAGTCGTGTTCGACGTGCAGCCCCATGAGCTCGTGTTTGGTGAGCGGCTGCCGTCGTGGGTCGACTCGGAAAGATGGGACATCATCGGCAAGGGCCCGCCGATCTCCGATGAGGTCGCGCAGCGGCCGCTCCTCTTGGCGATGATGCGGAACCTGCTCATCGAGCGGTTCAAGCTCGTGACGCGCCGGGAGGTGCGTGACGGTCCGGCTTACGCCCTTGTTGTCGCTCGAGCCGACCGAGGTCTGGGTCCACAGATGCGCCCTTCGACCGCCGACTGTGCGGCATTGGCAGCGGCATTCAAGGCTAGCGGCGCGAGGCGGACGCCGGATTCGCCGGTATGCGGCCTGAGCCGCCTGCGAGGCCGGTTCAGGGGAACTGGCGTCCGGCTCACCGAGCTTGTCCGCCTACTTGCTCCCGCAGTCGGGCGACCCGTGGTGGATGCGACAGGGCTGACCGGTGCCTTTGATCTCGATCTGACATTCACGCCGGTTGACGCACCCGATCCGGCGGTTGGCGGGTCGTTGTTCACCGCCATTCAGGAACAACTCGGTTTGCGCCTCGAACCGCGACAGGCGCCGATGAACAGGTTAGTGATCGAGTCGGCGGAGCGCCCAACGCCAGACTGACCAAGCGATGGCGGCCGTGGTCGCAATACGTGGACCGATGGTGTGGTGATCGACTTCATGAACGTCGGGGTCGGCTCCCTGCGGACTGGAATCTTCAATGTGGCCGACGTTGCGATCATGCTCGGTGCGGCCATCCTCGTGAAGGCTGGCGGCGCAGGGTCACGTTGAGTGACGCCGGCCCGACGCGTTCTCACGTGCTTGATCTAATTAGTGGTGACCCTAGCCTTCGCCAGTTGGAACCAGGTCGCACAGTTGCTCAGCCAAATCGACGCACTCAGAAACGACGCATGAATGTAAGGATCGCGCGCGCCTCTCCTGAGTCGGCGGAACGAAGAGATCTACTTCGCCGACCGATCTCGTCTGGGTGCAGCGTTTAGGCGACGCCGAGTATCAGTTGCCCTCCAGGGCGAGGCGCATCGGCGCGAACCGCCGGATTTTCCAGGTTCGTAGTAACGCCGCTGGATGGTGTCGCTCGATTCAGGAGCAAAACAATAACAATCGGATAGCCGACCCCGTATAACAGCGCGTGCCCTCCCATTAGGCCGATAGCGGCGCTGAAAACGCATACGGGGATCGACACGCTCGCCGACAGACGCGCGACCGCGCGACCGGCAATCCGCTTCATGCAGAGGAGCACGCCGGCGACCAGGAGAAGAACCGCCGCGAGCACGCTGACCGCACTGATCGACAGCCGGAAGTAGTCACCCGCTTGCCAGAAGGGACCGGCGGCCATGATGCCTGCTTCGATCATCGGATCGGACGCGAGGATACCTAGCGCGCCAATCGGGCGAAAAAACCTGGCATCAAAGGACATGTTTACCTCCTCAATCGAAGTCAGACACCGCTGATGAGGTTCGGTTCCTGCGACCCGGTGTAGAGAAAAACTGGTCAACTGAGAGAGGGAGAGCGGAGCCGCGAAGGAATCGAACCTTCAACCCGCAGATTAAGAGTCTGCGGACGCGCTCCGGCGCCGCCATGCCTGATCGAGCACGGCGGCGGCCGCGACGAGGCGGAGATGCGGAACGGCCGGTCCCGCGGCCTTGCGCGGCGCCGCGAGCCACGCCACGGCGATGCTGATCACGTACATCGCCAGCATCGGCACGGCCAGCACGGTCTGCGTCCACGGGTCCGGCGAGGGCGTCAGCAGCGCCGCGGCAACGAAAATCAACAGGACGGCGTACCGGAAGCGGGTCCACAGGAAGCGCGCCGTGATCACCCGCAGCCGTGCGAGAAACAGCACGAGCGTCGGCAGCTGAAAGACCCCGGCCGCGCACGGTGTGATCTCGCCATGACCTGTCCTCCTGGAGGCTATTCGTACTTTCCCGCGTTCTTTCCGAGCAGGTATTTGTCCATCCAGCCGACGATGTGCTGGAGACGCTCGACGCGATGCCAGGGTTTGCCGGAGCGCGAGAGCTCGTGCGTCTCGTCCGGAAACCGGATCATCACCGTCGGCCGCTTCAGGTATTTGAGCGCCCGGAACAGCTGCTCGCCGCCGGCTGACGGCGGCGTGCGCCAGTCCTCGTCGCCGAGGATGAACATGATCGGCGTCTGGATGTTGCGGACGTAGGTGATCGGCGAGCGAGCGGCATATTCCTGTGGGTCCTCGAAGGGTGCCTTGACGAACCACGACACGTTCGGCGTCCAGAAGTCGGCGGTGTACCAGAATCCGGTCCAGTCCGAGATGTCCCGCTGCGACACGGCGGCCTTGAAGCGGTTCGTCTGCGTGACGACCCAGTTCGTCAGCAGGCCGCCGCCGCTGCCGCCCGTCACGCCCATGCGCGCCTCGTCGATATATCCACGCTTCAACAGCGCATCGACGCCGGCCATCAGATCCTTGTAGTCGTCGCCTGGATACTTGAACTGGATGATGTTGCCGAAGTCCTGACCATAGTTCGAGCTGCCGCGCGGGTTGGTGAACAGCACGACATAACCCTGCGCGGCCATCCACTGGAACTCGTGCGTGAAGGTGTTGCCGTACGCGGCGTGCGGTCCGCCGTGAATCTGCAGGACGAGCGGGTACTTCCGCGACGCCTCGAAGCCGGGCGGTTTCATGATCCAGCCCTGCATCGTGCGGCCGTCGAAGCTCGGGTAGGTGATCTCCTCCGGCTCGCTCAGTTGCAGCTGTCCGAAGAGCCGATCGTTGAACGACGTCAGCCGCCGTGTCGCACGGCTCCCGGCGTTCAGCAGATGCAGGTCGCCGACCACGGTCTGCGTCGAGAGCACGAGGGCGACGTTCTCGCCGCGCGCATCCGCGGTGTACGCCATCACTTCCTGATTCCCGGTGGTGACTGCGTCCACTTTGCCCGTCGCGACGTCCACGCGCTTCATGTTCGCCGCGCCCTGCTCACCCGCCTTGATGAGGATGCTCGAGCCGTCGCGGCTCCAAACCGGCGCAGACGGAGAGCCGCCGCGGGGAGGACGCTGATCGCCCGCCAGGCCGCCATCGGCGTCGAAGTCGTACGCGGCGGTCAGATTACTCGCCGTACCTGGAGTGTCCGCCTTCGGGCGGACCTCGGATGCGAGGGCGGCAACGAACAGATCGGGCTGGCTGTAGGACCGGGGCGGAGTACCCGTCAACGCACCGATGAACGCCACGCGCGATCCGTCGGCGGAGACCGCGTAGTCGCCGATCGGCCCATCGATGCTGACGCGGCGGACCACCTCGCCGCCGGTCGCCGGGACCGAATACAGGTCCGCGTCCTCCGGCCGGTACGACGACTCCTTGTCGCGATTGGAGACGAAGTACAACTGCTTCCCGTCCGGCGACCACTGAACATTGGCCTCGGTGAAGGTTCCGGAGGTAATCGGCCGCGGCGTGGCCGCGGGCCCGGCCGGATCGGAAATCACGACCGTCCAGATGTGCGGCGGCCGTTGCGGGTCGGTGTATCCCCAGTCGCCGACGGCGTTGGCGCGGTAGACCGGGTCGGTGATCACGCGCACATCGCTCTCACGCGGCCGGTCCTGTTTCTGTGCAAGGTCTTCTGCACGCGCGGTCGATGTAAACGCAATCGTGCGTCCGTCAGGTGCCCACACCGGGTTGCCCGCACCGCGTGGAATGTCGGTGATCTGGCGCGGCTCGCCGCCGTCAAGGGCGAGCACGAAGAGCTGGGGCGGCTGCGGACGGCCGTCGCGCTGTACGGACCGGACGAACGCGAGCTGGCGGCCGTCGGGCGACCAGCGGGGGGCACTGTCCGCCGTGCCACGCGTCAGCTGTCGCGCGCTGTCGCGGCCATCCGCGGCAACGACCCAGATGTCGGTGTCGTACGCGTCCGTCTTCTCGTTCGCCGTCACACGCACGAAGGCGACCTGCGAGCCGTCCGCGGAAATCTGCGGGTCGGCAACCCAGACGAATGCGAACAGGTCGCGCTCGGTCATCGAGCGCTTTTGCTGAGCCGCAGCCGGCAGGACGAGACAACAAACGGCAATCGCGGCAAGACGTGCGCGTGCCGACGCCCGTTTCAGTTGATTAACGCCTGTCATCGATTCCTCGTACAATTTCGGACCCGCACGATGGCTGCAGAGAACCCGGTGCGCGTCGGCGATCTGCTCGACGCCAAGTATCGAATCGAGTCGCTCGTCGGACAGGGCGGGATGGGTGCAGTCTATCGCGCGACGCACCTCCACACCACGCGGACCGTTGCCATCAAGGTGATCCGGCCACACCTGACCAGCCGGCCGGAGTTCGTCGAGCGTTTCCGGCGCGAAGCGGAGGCCGCCGGGCGGCTGCGCCACCCAAACGTCGTTGACGTCACGGACTTCGGCTTTGCCGTGATAGACGACGGGCAGGTGGCGTACCTGGTGATGGAGTATCTGGATGGCTGCACGCTGTCGGACATCCTGGCCGAAGAGCCTCGTTTGCCGGTCAGTTGGACCGTCGACATCCTGGATCAGGTGGCCTCCGCGCTGGACGAGGCGCACCGGCAGGGAATCGTGCACCGCGATCTGAAGCCCGAAAACATCTGGCTCGAACCGAATCGCCGGGGCGGGTATACCGTCAAAGTTCTGGATTTCGGCCTCGTCAAGCTCGGACACCTCGCCGATCCGTCTGCCGCACTCAGTGGGCCGCCGCCGGAAGCGGTGCACCCGGAGGAGGGCGAGACGGTTTTCGTGCCGGCCGCGCAGGCCGATGCGGCGACGATTGCAAGTGACGTCCTCACGCAATTCGGTTCCGTCACGGGAACGCCGACCTACATGTCCCCCGAACAATGCCGCGGCGACGAGGTCGACGGCCGGTCCGACATTTACAGCCTCGGGGTCATCGCGTACCGGTTGCTCGCCGGAGAGCCGCCGTTCACGGGTGACGCGGCGTGGGTGATGCGGCAGCATCTCACGGAGGCTCCCGCTCCCCTGCGGACGCGCGCACGTCACGTCCCCCGCGGTGTCGCCCGCGTCATCACGTCGGCGTTGGCGAAGGATCCGGCCGATCGACCGTCGCGGGCGGGTGGATTCGCATCCGCACTCCGGGCTGCCGCTGAGGGAAGTGGGACGCTGCTGCGCCAGGCGCTGGCGCTGTACAGCGAGCGGTTCCCCGTCCTGCTGCGGCTGTCCCTTCTCGCGTATGTGCCGCTGATGATCGTTCTCGCTGGCCTCGCGATAATCGACGCGCAGGGCGGCATATCCGGGGCGACCGGTGCAGGCATCATCGCCGCGATGATCGCGCTGAACGTCGGCACCTACCTGGCGATCCCGGCGATCGTCGCGCCGATCGTGTTCCAGGCGTTCGTCGCGCCGCTGCGCCCCGCATCACTTCGCGATGCCTGGGCTGCCGTTCGACGCCGCTGGAAGCCGCTCGCATTGGCGACGGCAATGGTTGTGGCCATCACCGCGGCGTGGTCGCTTCTGCTGATTGTTCCGGGCGTGATTGCCGCCGTCGCGTACGTGTTGTACGCGCCGGTCGTGGTCATGGAAGACTGCGGCGCGCGCGAGGCTCTCCGCCGCGCGCGGCGTCTGGCCGGGCGGGCGTGGAGCACCGTGGTCATCATTACGGCTTTGCATTTTGCCTTGCCGCTGGTGGTGTGGTTGTCCGCGGTTGACATGAACTTCGTGTTCAGGCTGGATGAGAACTGGCAGCCGCGGGAGCTGGGTTTCGCGATCGACGGCTCGTGGTCTTCGGCGATGTATCAGCTGCTCGATGTGTTTGTCGCGCCGCTCACGGCCACGATGACGGTTCTCTTGTATCTGAAATCACGACAGGCGGGCGGCGAGCTGCTGCAGGTGCCGCAGTCCGCTCCGGCAAGTCGTCATCTGAGTCGCTGGCAGCGGGCGATGCAGTCGCGCTCGCGTCCCTCGTCTGGAGCGCTCGTGGAACCGCCCACGCCGAGTCCGGCCGGCCGGTAGTCGAGACGTCGCTGAATGGCCGGGCGCCCTGCTATCATCCAGCCGTAACGCGAAGTGTTTCGTGGCGCGGACCTTGTTAGGTCCGCGAAGCGCGCCTGACAAGGCGCGCTCCACGATCGATACACCGGGAGGGTTGATGAAGCGTTCGGCAGTTCTGACGGCGATCGTGGTGGTGGGTCTGTCCGTGGCCGGTGTGGCCGCGCAGCGCGGTGGCGGCGGCGGCCGCGGCGGCGGAAACCCCATTCCGCCGACCGGCACGATCGAGAAGATCAAGGACAACCTGTACAAGATTCCCGGCGCCGGCAGCAACACGACGGTGTTCATCGCCGCCGACGGCGTCGTCCTCGTCGACACGAAGCTGGCGAACAACGGCGACGCAATCATGAAGCAGGTGCGGACCGTCACCGACAAGCCGGTCACCACGCTGATCAACACGCACGTCCACCCGGATCACAACGGGAGCAACGACTACTTCAAGGCTGCGCGGCCCAACGTGCAGGTCGTGACGCACGAGAACACGAAAAAGTGGGTGACTGCCAACCCGAAAGCGAATCGGGCCTGGATGCCCGACACCACCTTCACCAACGTCGCGAGACTCGGAAGCGGACGCGACCGGATCGAGCTCTACTGGTTCGGCGCCGGGCATACCGACGGCGACGCGTTTGTCGTCTTTCCCGCGCTGCGAGCGATGTGCATCGGCGACCTCATGGCGTGGAACATGGCGCCGCTGATCGACCCGCAGACGAAGGGCAGCGTGATCGCGCTGCCCGACACGCTGGAGAAGGCCTTGAAAGGGATCAAGGACGTTGACCTGGTCATCGAGGGTCACGGCAACGTGAACACCTGGGCCGGATTCCGCGCCTACACGGAATTCAATCGCGAGCTGCTGACGGTCGCTCAGCGGTCGTTGAAGCGAGGCGAGACGCCGGAACAGGCGCTGGCCGAGCTCGAGAAGAACAAGAAGCTCGCGGTGTTCATGAAGGAAGAGCGCCTCCCGGGTCTCGAGTACGGCAATACACCGAAGTGTCGCGCGCTCCTCAACATCAATGTCGCGTATCAGGAAATAAAAGGGGAGCCGGTGACGACGAACTTCGCTGTGCCGGGCCCCGGCCCCTGTGCGCCGCCGGCAAGTCAGAAGTGAAGTAACAAGTGAGAGGGACGGAGCCATGAAGCTGCGCGTTCTCGTCGGCATTCTCTGCGCATCCACGCTGCTCGCGGCGAACGATGACGACCCGTACGTCTGGATGGAGGAGATCGAAGGCGCCAAGGCGCTGGAGTGGGCCAAGGCTGAAAACGCCCGCTCCCTGCCGCAGCTGCAGAACGACCCGCGCTTCAAAGGCATCTACGACGATGCCGTGAAGATTCTGACGGCGAGCGATCGCATTCCCGCGGTGTCGTTTGCCGGCGACGGTACGCTGCGCGATTTCTGGCAGGACGCGCAGCACGTCCGCGGCATCTGGCGCACCACGACGGTCGAGAGCTACCGGTCGGGAACGCCGCAGTGGCGGACGATCCTCGATCTGGACGCGCTGGCGAAGAACGAAAAAGCCAACTGGGTCTGGCACGCGCCGAGCTGTCTCCCGCCCGCGGATCGCTACTGCCTCGTCGAGCTCTCCGACGGCGGCAAGGATGCCGCGACGGTGCGCGAGTTCGACACGCAGACCGGCATGTTCGACGAACGCGGTTTCCGCATTCCCGAGGCGAAGAGCAGCTACAGCTGGGTGGACCGGGACACGCTGATCGTGTCGCACGAATGGGAACAGGGTCAGCTCACCGAGTCGGGATATCCGTACGTCGTCAAGGTCGTGAAGCGCGGCCAGCCGCTTGCCGCGGCGAAAGAAATCTTCCGCGGGGCTGTGAAAGACGTTGCGTCCGCGGCCACGGTGCTGCGCGAGCCGGATGGCCGCGTGGCCGGCGTGGTCATCGTCCAGTCGGTCGATTTCTTCAATTCGGCCTACCACCTGGTCACCCCAGGTCCGCCTGACGGCGGACACTTCGAAAGTGCCCGCGTGGCGAAGCTCGATCTGCCGACGAAGTCGACGATTCAAGGATATGTCTCCGGCCGGCTCGTCGTGAGCCTCGAGCAGGATTGGACGGCCGCGGGCTTCAAGGAGGGCGACCTCATCGACTTCGACCTCGCCGCGGTGAAGGCGTCGCCGGCGAAGCTGCGCGGATCGCTCGTGCTCCGCCCCACCTCCAGCCAGTCGATCGAGCAGGTGGCCACGACACGGGATCGTCTGGTCGTCGCGCTGTACGAGAACGTGAAGGGGCAGGTCCTGAGCTTCGCGCGAACGGCAGGGAAGTGGACGTCCACGAGACTGGCGCTGCCGCGCGATTCATCGATCGGCATTTCCTCGGCCGCCGACAGCGACAACCGGCTCGTATTGAGCGTCACCAGCTATCTGACGCCGACCAGTCAATGGATCGGCGACGCGGGCGGTGGCGCGCCGCAGCAGGTGCGCAGCCTGCCGGCACGCTTCGACGCCTCGCCGCATCTCGTCGAGCAGTTCTGGGCGCTTTCGAAGGACGGCACCCGAATCCCGTACTTCGTGGTGCGGCGGAAGGATCTGAAGCCGGATGGAAACGCGCCAACGCTGCTCTACGCGTACGGCGGTTTCCAGGTAAGCCAGACGCCCTCCTACTCGGGGACGGTCGGCAAGCTCTGGCTGGAGAAGGGCGGCGTGTACGTGGTGGCGAACATCCGCGGCGGCGGCGAGTTCGGACCGCGGTGGCACAACGCGGGGCTGAAGCTCAATCGCATGCGGGTCTACGACGACTTTTTTGCCGTCTCCGAGGACGTGATTCGCCGGAAGATCACCAGTCCGCGGCGGCTCGGCATCATGGGCGGCTCGAACGGCGGCCTGCTCATGGGCGTCGCGTTGACGAAGCGGCCGGAGCTGTACAACGCCATCGTCATTCAGGTGCCGCTGTTCGACATGATCGGATACGACCATATCGGCGCGGGCGCGTCATGGATCGGTGAATACGGGGATCCGAAGATTCCGGCGGAACGCGCCATGCTGATGTCGTACTCGCCGTATCAGAACCTGAAGCCCGGCCAGAAGTACCCGAAGGTCCTGATCGAGACCTCAACCAAGGACGACCGGGTCCATCCCGCCCACGCGCGGAAGGCGGGCGCACGCCTGAAGGAATACGGGTACGACTTCCTGTATTACGAGAACATCGACGGCGGGCACGCGGCAGCCGCCAATCTGAACGAGCGTGCGATGCGTTCCGCGCTCGAGTTCACCTACCTTCAGCAGCGGCTGATGGACTGAACGTGGTGTCGACTGCTGCTCGCGGAGCCCTCGCGGTCTGCGCTGTCTGGGCGCTGGCGGTCGCGAGCATGCCGGAAGCCGCCGCGCGTCGCTGGCATCCGCAAGGCGAGCCTAACCCGCCTTCGCGAGGCTTCGGCGGGGCTCGCCCCACGATCGACCGTGAAAAGACTCAAAGCGAGCCTATTCGCTTCACGAGCGAACAAACCATCCGTCAGTACTGCGGGAACTGTCACAGCTCACAGGCAAAGTCCGAGGCCACCGCCACCGGTGTCGTACTCGATGCGCCCGACCTCACGCGGATTCCCGAACAGGCGGAGATGTGGGAGAAGGTGGTGCGCCGGCTGCGCACCGGCTCGATGCCGCCACCAGGAATGCCGCGGCCGGATGCGGTGACCTCCGAAGGGCTTGCTTCGCATCTCGAGACAGCATTGGACCGGGCGGCTGCGGCACGGCCGAACCCCGGACGTCACGCCCTTCACCGGCTCAACCGCAGCGAATACGCGAACGCGATCCGCGACCTGCTTGCGCTCGAGGTGGATACGGCCACATTGCTGCCGCCGGACGATTCAGCGGATGGCTTCGATAACAACGCCAGCCTGCTTGGCGTGTCGCCGGCGCTGCTGGAACGCTACCTGTCCGCCGCGGCGTACATCAGCGAGCTGGCGGTCGGCAGCCCCCGCATCATGGCCGGATCGGAGACGTATCGGATCCGTGGTGACGCGTCGCAGGTAGAGCAGAACGAGGACCTCTCGCCCGGGACGCGCGGCGGCCTGATGGCCACGCACACCTTCCCCCTCGACGGCGAATACGTGATCAAGGTCCGGCTGCTGCAGACCAACCTCGGCTCGGTACGAGGGCTGGAGTACGAGCACCAGCTCGAGATCACGCTCGACGGCGCGCGCGTGCTGCTCGCTCCGGTTGGCGGCCCGGAGGAATACGTCCAGTCGTCGCTGAATGCCACCGACGTCGTCACCGCGCACGACCGAAAGCTGCAGGTTCGCGTGCGTGCGAAGGCGGGGCAGCGCGCGGTTGGTGCGGCGTTCCTGCGCCGCCCACCGGCGTACGGCGGCTCGCGGCTCCAGCCGTTCCTGCGGACGACGCTGATCGCGACGGATCATCTGGGGTTGCCGCACGTCGAGAGCATGACGGTGACGGGGCCGTTTGCGGCGGCAGGTGCGTCGGACACGTCCAGCCGAAGGCGGGTGTTCATCTGTCGCCCGTCGGCGGGTCCGCCTGAAGGCGGACGCGACCACGACGCGGAGGAACGCTCCTGCGCCGAGAGAATCGTCCGAACCCTAGCCCGGCGGGCGTACCGGCGCGAAGTCACGGCCGCCGATATTGCGCCGTTGATGGTGTTCTACGAACAGGGCAGGAGCGATTCCGGATTCGAGCGAGGCATCGAGCTGGCACTGCGGGCGGTGCTCGTCAGCCCGAAGTTCGTCTTCCGCGCCGAGCAGGATCCACCAGCCGTGGCCGACGGTCAGACGTACCGCGTCAGCGACAGCGAGCTCGCCTCGCGGCTGTCGTTCTTCCTCTGGAGCAGCATTCCGGACGACGAGCTGCTGAACGTGGCCGCGAGCGGACGGCTCCGTCAGCCTGCGGTGCTGGAGCAGCAGGTTCGACGGATGCTCGCGGATTCGCGATCGCGGGCGCTCGTCGCCAACTTCGCCGCCCAGTGGCTGCACTTCCGCAACCTGCGGAGTACGACTCCCGACAAGAATCTGTTCCCGGACTTCGACGACAACCTGCGTCAGTCGTTCGAAAGAGAGCTCGAGTTGTTCGTGGGCAGCATCCTGGACGAGAACCGCAGTGTGCTCGACCTGATGACGGCCGATCACACGTTCGTCAATGAGCGGCTGGCGCGGCACTACGGAATGAGTCACGTCTACGGCGCGCGTTTTCGCCGCGTCACGGTCGCGGAGAACGCGAGGCAAGGGCTGCTCGGCAAGGGTGGAATTCTGCTCGTCACCTCGCACGCCGACCGGACGTCCCCTGTGGTCCGCGGCAAGTGGATCCTCGAGAACCTGCTCGGCACGCCGCCCCCGCCGCCGCCCGCCGAGGTTCCGGCATTCCCGGAGAGCGATCCACGCGCCCCACAGACGGTGCGGGCGCGGATGGAGCGGCATCGCGCGAGCCCGGCCTGCGCCGGCTGCCACCGCGTGATGGATCCGCTCGGGCTGGCGCTCGAAAACTTCGACGCGGTCGGGAAATGGCGCGCCCAGGAAGCCGGCGTGCCCATCGACGCGTCCGGGCAACTGGGTGATGGAACACGCGTTGACGGAGCGGTCGCTCTGCGCGACGCTTTGATGGCGCGTCCGGCCGTGCTGGCGGGCACCTTCACCGAGAAGCTGCTGACCTACGCACTCGGGCGGGGTGTGGAGCACTACGACATGCCGGCGGTTCGGCAGATTCTGCGGGCGGCCGAGCGGGACAATTACCGGTTTGCGCCGCTGGTGCTGGCGATCGTGCGCAGCGTGCCGTTTCAAATGCGCAGCACGGGAGAGTCGTGACGTTTGTTCTGAGGCGACGGATGCATCGGCGGACGTTCCTGCGCGGAGCCGGGGCGGCGCTGGCCTTGCCCTGGCTCGAGGCGATGACGCCGCCGTTGATGGCGAGGCAGCGCGCCGCGGCGGCTGCGCCGCGCCGTCTTGGCTTCGTCTACATTCCGCACGGCGTCATCATGAACCAGTGGACGCCGGCGGCCGCGGGGGCCGCGTTCGAGTTCACGCCGATCCTCCAGCCGCTCGAACCGTTCCGCAGCGATCTGATCGTCGTCAGCAACCTGACCCGCGCGGCGGCCGTGGACAATCACGCGTGTTCGGCGTCGGCCTGGCTCACCGGCGTCGCGGCCAAGCGGACCGATGGTCCCGATTTCCGCAACGGCGAGTCGATCGATCAGGTGATCGCCCGCCGGATCGGCCAGGACACGACGTTCCCGACACTCGAGCTGGCCACCGAGGATTTCACGGGTCTGGTCGGCGCGTGTGATCCAGGCTACAGCTGCGCCTACATCAACACGCTGAACTGGCAGACACCGACAACGCCGCTGCCGATGGAAATCAATCCGCGCGTCGTCTTCGACCGCTTGTTTGGCAGCGGGCGGACGGCGGCGGATCGTGCGGCGCGACGGGAGACCGATCGCAGCCTGCTCGACTTCGTGGCCGGCGATCTGCGGCAGCTCGAACGCGGTCTTGGGGCGGCCGACAAGGCGCGGCTCGGTGAGTACCTGGGATACGTGCGGGAGATCGAGCGCCGCATCCAGCGTGCGGAGGAGCGGGCGCACAATACCCCCGAGGTGCCGGAAGCGCCCGTCGGGGTGCCGGAGTCGTACGAGGAGCACGTCGGGCTGATGTTCGACCTGCTGGCGCTCGCCTGGCAGGCGGACCTGACGCGGGTGTTTACGTTCATGATGGCGCGCGAAGTCAGCCAGCGGACGTACCCCGAAATCGGCGTGACCGAACCGCATCACACGATCTCGCATCACGGCAACCGGCCCGGGGCTATTGCCGCCCACGCGAAGCTGAACGCGCATCACGTCGGCCTCTTTGCGAGGTTCATCGAGCGTCTCAGGGCCACGCGCGAGGGCGACGGTTCGCTGCTCGATCATTCGTTGATCGTCTATGGCAGCGGCATGAGCGACGGCAACGGACACACCGGCGGACCGCTGCCGCACGTGCTCCTCGGCAAGGCGGGCGGCCGGGTCAAAGGCAATCGCCACCTCGTGGCTCCCGACGGCACGCCGATGGCGAACATGCTCCTCACGCTCGCGCAGCTCAACGGAGTGGAGCAGGAGCGCTTCGGCGTCAGCCGAGGCACGCTGGATCTGTGAACCGGAAATTCTGCGTTCTGAATTCTGCATTCTGCATTGCTGCGCTGACTGCAGCTCTCAGCGGAGCCACCGACTCACCGCTCATCGCCGCGGCCAAACGTGGCGACGAAGCGGCCGTACGGCAGTTAATCCAGCAGGTCCGCCTGAAGGCGGACACTACGAGTCCAGTCAACGCCACAAACCCCGACGGCACGACTGCTTTGTATTGGGCCGCGCGCGGTGACCATGCGTCCATCGTCCGACTGCTGCTCGGGGCCGGCGCCCGGGTGAACGACGCGGATCGCTACGGCATCACGCCGCTTGCGCTGGCGGCGGTCAACGGATCCGCGGCTGTGATCAGCGCACTGCTCGATGCCGGCGCGGACGCCAAGGGCCGCGTCGGCGACGGTGAAACGGTCCTGATGGCGGCGGCGCGGACGGGCCGCACGGACGCCGCGACGCTGCTGCTCGATCGCGGTGCCGACCCGAACGCCCGCGAGCCCTGGCAGGGTGAAACCGCGGTGATGTGGGCGGCGGGAGAGAACCACGGTGAGATGGTGCGGCTCCTGGCCAGCCGTGGAGCTCAGCTCGACGTCCGCTCCACGATTCCGGAGTTTCCGAAAGTCAAAGTCGATCTCGCCACGATGGTGACGACCGCACTTCCGCGCGGCGGGCTGACGGCGCTGATGTTCGCCGCCCGCCAGGGTGCCAGCCAGGGTGCGAAAGCGCTGATTGATGCACGCGCACCGCTGAACACGACTGATCCCGACGGTACGACAGCGCTGAATATCGCCATCATCAACGCGCATTTCGACGTGGCCGCCGTGCTCGTCGAAGGCGGCGCCGACCTCAACCTCGCGGACGCGGCGGGGATGACGCCGCTCTATGCCGCGGTGGACATGAAGCATCAGGAGCCGATGATCAACCGGCCGCTGCAGAAGGCCACCGGCCGCCTGAGCGCGCAGGACGTGATCTCGCTGCTCCTGGCGAAGGGCGCGAACCCGAACCTGACGCTGCGCGCGCCGCTGCTGATGCGGCAGCACAGCACCGGCGACCCGCAGCTCGGCGAGGGAGCGACGCCATTGATGCGGGCGGCGAAGGTCACCGACCTCGAGTTGATGAGGGAGCTGCTGCGGCGCGGCGCCAATCCCAACCTCGCCCTGCGGAACGGCACGACGGTACTGATGAACATTGCGGCGCGCGGCGGCCGGCCCGTGCCCTCCGAGGAGACGACGATCGACGCGATCGCTGTGCTGCTCGAGCACGGCGCCCACATCAGCACGGCCAACGCCAACGGACAGACGCCACTGCACCTGGCGATCGGCCGCGGCGATCGCGTTGTCCGATACCTGGCCGAGCACGGCGCACCGCTGGATGCGAAAGATTCATCCGGCCGGACGCCGCTCGACGTGGCGATGGGGGTCCAGCCGGCCGCTGGCGGCGGCGCCGGCCGCGGCGGCCGAGGCGGCGGGCGCGGAGGACCGGCGGCGGCGCCTCAGGTCTTCGAGAGCACCGCGGCGTTGTTGAAGGAACTCGGTCAACTTGCGGGTGTCAAGTAATAAGTGACAAGTGAAGCGACAAGTGACTGGCAAGTACCAAGTCGCGCCCGGCAAGCAGCACCTTGCTACTTACTTGTTACTTGCCACTTGTTACTTGTCACTTTCGGCCTGCAGTCTCGTCATCAAGGATCCGATTGCCACCCTTGGGATGGAGCACAGCGCGTCGGCAACCGCCGCGTTCTCTCGCGCCGAAGCGATTGAGGATCTCGACGCTCTCGCGCGCCTGATCGATCGCGTCCATCCCGCCCCATACCGCTTCCAGTCGCGCGACATAGTCGATGCTGAGCGCAAGCGCCTGGCCGGCACAATGCCAGAGTCGATCACCAGGATCGAGTTGTGTCTGCGCCTGAGCAGGCTGCTGGCAGCGATGGACGACGGCCACAGCGGCATGTCCTGCGAGAACCTCATTCGCCAGGAGTGGCAGAAGGCCGCGAAGGCGTCGCCGCCCGCGACGCAGTCTGTCCGGATGTTTTCGCCGGCGATGCGCCTGGATGACCAGCAGCATCTGATCGTGAGATGGCCGGACTATGTGCCGGGCCTCCAGCAGGGAGACCGGCTGCTGCGCGTGAACGGTCACGACGCCGACACGTTGCTTGCCACGTGGGCGCGCGAAACGAGCCACGACACCGAGGCCGGGCGTCTCGCACACGTCGCTCGCAGCTTCCGGCTGCAGTTGGCGCTTCACGGCATCACGGCTCCCTACCGTGTCACCGTTGCCGCGCCGGGCGGCGCCAATCGTGAGGTGACGATTCAGGGAGAACCGGTGAATTACTTGTGGGAGGCCCGGCCCACGCCGAACCCGCCTCCCGCGAGCGCAGTTGCCCAGCCGGCGCCTGCGAAACCGGTGGAAGTGAGGACTGGCTTCTTCAACTACCGGATGATGCGGCCGGGCATTGGGTACATGGACTTCTTCAGCCTGGTAGGCGGCGATCTGCTCAGCACGAGCTCGAGCTTCAAGAAGGCCGTTGACGCAATGTTCCGTCAGCTGGCGGTGGATAAGCCGCGTGTGTTCATCATCGATGTTCGCGAAAACGGGGGTGGGGACGACGCGATTGCGGTTGAGTTGTTCCGTCACCTGACGGAGAAGCCGTTCCGGCTGCTCGCGTCCTGGCGAGTCAAGCGCAGCAAGGAGATCCGGGATGCCGGCAAGTCGATGATCCGGATTCCATTTCGATGGATGGGACTGCCGCTGCTTATCGCTGAAGGACGTCAGTACTATCTCGGCGCTGAAGGTTCGATTTCGCCGCCGCTCGACCGGCCGGTCCGCACGTACGCGCGCGCCGAGCCGTTCTTCGACGGTCCGGTCTGCGTGCTTACCGGCCCGCACACCTACTCGGCGGGTGCCGAGTTTGCGGAAGCGGTCAAAGCCTTCGGTCTCGCCACAATCGTCGGCGAATCAACCGGAGGACAGCCGAATTCATTCGGCAACGCCTTCAGGTTTCCGCTGCGGCGATCGGGGCTGGTGGCGCAGATTGCGACAGGGATGTCGATCCGCGCGAGCGGCGCTCCCGGCGATTTCAAGGCGGTGACTCCGGACATCGTCGTCCGCGCGACGGCGGCGGATATCCGCACGGGATTCGACCCGGTTCTCGAGCGGGCAGTGAACTGCCCGCCGAGAACGGTCAGGTGAGTCTCATCTTCCAGGTGGCGCGGTAGCCGGGCACTTTCCGGCAACTTCCCGAATTGCCGACGCTTCGATTTCGGGAAGGCTGATCGCATCCGGTCCCGGTCCACGGTCCGGTCTGGGTCCGCCGCCGACGCCGAGCTGAGGACGTCCTTCCGGGTCGATGCGGCCGGTGACCTCGACCCGCTTGCCGACAAGGCTCTTCAACCGCTCATCGGGAATGTTTTCGACCTTGTAGATCGTTCCCGTGGCGGCGACGGTGCCCGCCGTTCCCGTCGCTCCACCAGCCGCTGGTTTCGGCTGCTGTTGCGGGTCGGAAATCGTGGCCTCTGTGAGGATGTAGTCTTCGAGGATTCCGGCCCGCTCGGCGACATTCGGTTTTCTCCCGGGCACCTGATCCTCGCGATACAGGCAGCCGGTGAGTGTCGTCGTCGGCTTGACCGTCGTTGCGGTCTGCGGCTGAGTCTTCGGCTGATCCTGCGTGGGCGCCTGGGCCGCCCCCAGGGGAACTACCAGCAGAGCAGCCAACGCTCCGATCACAATCGGTCTATTGATCACGTGTCACCTCTGTGCCAGCTCCGTGTTGCAACCGCTGGTCCAGAGATCAGATCACTTCTCCGGTTTGATCATGTGCGGCCGCGATTTTTCATTCTCGTTACAGATGAACTCGAAAAGCTCCGTATCCGTCAGCAGCCGCGCGTTCGTCGTCGCTGTCCACGGGCGCGTGTAGTACGTCGGGTCGGTGATGGTGAGCTGAATCTCCAGCTGGCCGAAGCGGGGCCGGCGGAACCGCTCGACCACAGTGAGCTTGTCGCTCGTCGGCAGACCGCCGTGGTCGAGCCACTGCTTGCCGTTCAGACCCCGCGTCTCGACGACGAGCTCGTCGCCCTCCCAGCGGCCCTTCGAGAATCCCAGCCAGGACGGATTCAGATCGTCGGCCCAGTCGCGTCCGTCCAAGAACACCTGGCGCCAGAGATTGAACGCTTCGTAGACCAGCACGACGAGCTTCTCGGTCTGCACGATCTTGAACGGCACCGGTGCCGAGTTGATCTTGGGCACGCCCTGAGGCAGGCAGTGCGCATCGGGTTCCTCGAGACCGAGCAGTCCCGTCGCCCGCGCGGCGTGAATCTTTCGCGCCTCCGCAGTCATCGGCACGTTGTCGATGCCTATATCGGCCGCCAGGTTCTGGAAGTAGCGGTAGTTCGGCTGATAGATGCCGGACAAGTCGGGCTTGCCGGCGGCGGTCCTTGGCGTGGGCGCCGACATGTTTGGTTTCCCGTCGGCTCCGAGCGGGACGCCATCTTTCGGCAGATTGCGCCACTGCGCCGCGGCAGGCATTGCAGCGAGAAGCACCGCAGTCAATGTCACAGCGAGGAATCGTCGGTTCGTCATGTCGCTCACTCCGCTTAGCCGGTTGATTCTAATCGCTCCTCGGCCGTGCGGTTGAACTCTCGACGCTATCGCACTCGTATAGCAGGACATGAGATCCGGTCTGGCCGCCGTGATCGCCACGATCTGCGCCTCGACGCCTGCATACGGGCAGGCGCCGATCGCCGATCATCATCAGCACCTTTTCAGTCCCGCGCTCGCGCCGCTGATCTCGCCCGCGCCTCCGGCTGCGCCCGTTGCGCCGATCACAGCCGCCGACCTGATTACGCTGCTCGATGCCGCAGGCATCAGGCGCGCGGCGGTTCTCTCGACGGCCTACATCTTCGAGCAGCCGACGAGGAAGGTCGACAACGCATACGAAAAGGTCAGAGCTGACAACGATTGGACCAGTCAGCAGGTGGCACAGTACCCGGATCGGCTGGTCGGGTTCTGCGGCCTCAATCCGCTGAAGGACTATGCGCTCGACGAATTGGCACGGTGCGCGAAGGACCCGAACCTGCGCCGTGGTCTCAAGCTGCACTTCGGCAATTCAGGAGTGGACTACACCGATGCACAACACGTCGACCGGCTGCGGCGTGTCTTTCGCGCGGCCAACAGCTACAAGATGGCGATTGTCGTCCACATGCGCGCATCGTTCGGTCAGAAGCTGCCCTACGGAAAGGACGCGGCCCTCGTCCTGCTGAATGAGCTGGTGCCGGCGGCGCCTGACGTGCCCATTCAGATTGCGCATCTCGCCGGTGGTGGCGGCCCCGCGGACCAGGCCGCGCACGACGCGCTCGACGTTCTCGTGGACGCCGTCAGCAGGGGAGACCCGCGGACGACGCAGCTATGGTTCGACGTGACGGGAATGGGCACCGTTCCGAAGATGACGCCGGATGAACTTGCGTACTTCGCCGCGAAGATCCGTCAGCTCGGCGTGCAGCGCGTGGTCTACGGCTCGGACGCGCCGTCAGGCGGCAACCCACCGCCGCAGCAGGCGTGGGCAGCGTTCCGGAAGCTGCCGCTGTCGGACGAAGAGTTCCGCACCATTGCCAGCAACCTGGCGCCGTACATGAAATGAGGCGTGAAGCCACAACGTCTTAGGCCTCACGCCTCGCCACTTGACCAGCCCTTAGGCCGTAGGCCTTGGCCCGTAGGCCTACCGTTTCCTGAATATCAGAACGATCCCGCCCTGCGCGCTGTTGGTGGCCCCGTTGATGGCGGTGCCGTCTTCCGACAGCGTGCCGGTGAAGCTCCACTCCTGCGTATTCGGGAATGTCCAGGCCATCTGCCTCGCGGCATTCATCCTGAAATTCCGGAACCCCAGGTTGATCGGCCGTTCCTGCGGGAGCGTCGTTCGGATCAGTTTCCCGACGATCGTGCCATCAGGATTCGCGGTGAATTCGATTTCGATGTCGTAGTCGATCGTCTTGATCTGCGGCCGGCCGACCCATCGGCCGGTCAGCGCCTTGGCGATCTCCGGAGAAGCCTTGAACGGCTGCGGGGGCGGTGGCGGTCCGGCAGCCCCGCCGCGTCCTCCCGGAGGCCCTGGCGGGACGAGTTCGACGGCTGCGACGACGGGTTCAGACGGTGGGTTTGCCCGCTCGTGCCGCGACGTGTTCGTATAGTTCGGAACGATCGTGTTGCCTTCGTGGCAGGCGTATTCCCACCACTCGTAGTTGGGATCGTTCTTCATCGGATAACGCACGGTGAACGGCGCCGTGAGGATGACCGGATCCTCCGTCTTGATCTCGTAGAGCCACATGTCGTTGTTCAGACGGGTGATGCGCTCCGTGGTCTTCATCTGATCGCTGTGTGGGAAGCGATTGCCCGCCGGCGATCCGACGACGGCCAGATTGATCATCGGCGCGTGGCCACCGCGGTAGTTCGTCGTTTCGACGACGAGCGTGTTGCCTTCCCAGCGGCCACGCGAGTCGCCCATGAGCTGCTTGTGCGCCGACTTCAGCGGCGCGCGTCCGTCCGTGAAGATGACGCGTGCATCGTGAATCATCTCCAGATCGAAGACGACGACGCCGGGAGCCTGCCAGATCGTGAAGCCGCCGTTGTAGCGGTAGGGCATCATCGACGAGGGCATGCCGCGGGTCGTGCAGCGATCCCAGCTATCGAAGTCGTTCGGCCCGTCATAGCTAGGCGATTCGCCGGGGAGCGACCAGCCGCTGCGCATTGCCAGCGCCCGTTTCTTGCCTTCCGGTGTCAACGCCGGCAGCACGCCGCTCGGCGGATCCATGATGAGCTGCATCTGCCGCTGCGGCGTCGCCGGGTCGGTGACACCCGCAAGAAGGGCCGCGCCGAAGTTTCCTTCGGCAATCAGCTGGCGGCCGCGATCACCACGGCCTGCGGCCGCGTCGACGGCCTGCTTGAGCTCGGCTTCGGTACGCCATCCCTTGCTCATGTCGCAGTTGCCGCGCCCGACGGCGTTGGCGCAGCGCTCGAGCGGGACACCGGCGGCCTGCATCATGTTCAGCTTGGCCTGGATGTCCGGCTCGCCCCACGCCGTCTTCGGGTGAACCCAGCCTTTCGGCGTCTCGATGAAATGGTTGGCTTCGCTGGCAGCGCCGCGAATCGAATCGTTGATCTGGCCGTAGGTCGTCGTGACGAAGATCGCGGCCGCGGCGGCGCCAAGCAGCATGCTGCGCATCGCCGGCATCATCCGGTGCATAGTCACTCCTCAGGAACTCTCGACAGGGCGTTCAACCTTAGATTCTAAGCCAGGAGCCTAGTCGGGCGTCGGCCGGTCCGCGCTGTCGACGACGAGCACCTGGCCCGGTCCGCGCTGGGAGTCGAGCTTCAGGCCGAGATCCTCCTGCAGCAGCGTCGTCAGCGACGGCGCTTCCGGCAGACCCGCGGGCAGCGGCGGCACGGGCAGGCCCATCTCCGCTTGCAGCCGCAGCAACGTCTGCAGATCGATTGTCAACTCGAAGTCGTACGAGCCGCTCAATTCCGTCCGGTCGATCACGGGACGGCCCATCAGCTGCGTGAGCACGAGCGCCAGGGTCGACATGGCTTGCCCGCTCGCCTTGAGGCCGATCAGTCCGGGCCCGGCCGGAAAGGATCCGACCGAGCACGGACGCGTTTCCCCTGGCTTCATCGCCGACGCGGCCAGGCTCTGGAGGCCGCCTTTGGCGATCGCCTCGAGCTGCTGTTGCTGCTGCACCTTCAAGTCCGGGCAGTTGTCGGTCGATTGCTTCATCTTCGGGCCGGGCCGTCGATCGGCGCGCGCGAGAACAAGCGCATACATCGGGACGTCGCGCGTTTCGGTGTGCACCTTCAGCTTGAACCGGTCGGCAAGGAGGGTCTGGAGCATCCCAAGCAGCTGGTCGGTCGTCGGCGATGTCTCCGCCGCCTTCGCGTTGATATCGAACTTGTCCGAGTTCTGCCACTCCGGGCCGCCAACGATTTCGAACGGCTGTTTCTGATAGGCCGCCATGACGAGCATGCGAAGCGTGATGTTCTGTGCCGTGAGCCGTCCAAGCGCCGGGAGGACGAACGGCGCCGCACCGAGCGGACCGGTCGGATTCGGGTTGCTCGGTTTGATCGAAGCGACCTCGAAGCTGCCGGCCTGAGCGCCGGCGGACACCGCGAGAGCCACGGCCGCGGCCATGGCGAGACCACAAGCGATCAGGCGTTTCATCATCACAACTCGATCTTACGCTGCGGCGGCGTCTGGTTTCGGGCCAGTTGTTATGATCGGCGAATGCCTCTCTCCTCGTTTCATCCTCTCGTCTCACGCTGGTTCACTGAGACGCTTGGAGAGCCGACGCCGGCGCAGCAGCGCGGATGGGAGGCCATTCGCGACGGCCGGCACACGCTGATCGCCGCCCCAACCGGTTCCGGCAAGACGCTCGCCGCATTCCTGACCGCCATCGACGATCTGGTTCGCGAGGCAGCGGCCGCGCCGCTCCCCGACGAAGTTCGCGTCGTGTATGTCTCGCCGCTCAAGGCGTTGAGCGCGGATATTCACAAGAACCTTGCCGAGCCACGAAGGGGCATCCGGCAGCTCGCCGAAGCGTTGGGCATCGACGCGCCCCGCATCACGGCCGCGGTGCGCACCGGCGATACGACGTCATCCGAACGGGCCGCCATCCTGCGGCGGCCGCCGCACATCCTCGTCACCACGCCGGAATCGCTCTATCTGCTGCTCACGGCCGAGCGAAGCCGTCAGCTTCTGCGCACGGTGCGCACGGTCATCGTCGACGAGATCCACGCGGTCATCGGCACGCGCCGCGGCGCCCATCTGGCGCTGTCGCTCGAACGTCTGCAGCACGCCGCGGAGCGGCCGCTCGTGCGAATCGGCCTGTCGGCGACGCAGAAGCCGGTCGAGGAGGTGGCGCGCTTTCTCGTCGGCAACGACGAAGCCCGCGGCGGCTGCGCGATCGTGGACGAAGGTCATCGACGAACGCTCGATCTGACGCTCGAGATTCCGCGCTCGCCCCTGGGCGCGGTGATGGAACACGAGGTCTGGGAGGAGTACTACGACCGGCTCACCGGGCTGATCGGCGAGCACCGCACCACGCTGGTGTTCGTCAACACGCGGAAGATGGCGGAGCGGGTGGCACGCCACCTGAGCGAGCGTCTCGGCCAAGAGGCCGTGACCGCGCATCACGGCAGCCTGTCGAAGGAGACTCGCCTCGACGCCGAGCACCGCCTCAAGACCGGTGCGCTGAAAGCGCTGGTCGCCACCGCCTCGCTCGAACTTGGCATCGACATCGGCCATGTGGACCTGGTCTGCCAGATCGGCTCGCCGCACCGGATTGCGACGTTCCTGCAGCGTGTCGGGCGCGCCGGCCACACGGTAGTCGGCACGCCCAAGGGGCGGCTCTTTGCGACCTCGCGTGACGACCTCATCGAGTGCGCCGCGCTGCTGCGGTCGGTCCGCCGCGGCGAGCTCGATCGCATCGTCACACACGACGCGCCGCTCGACGTCCTGGCGCAGCAGCTGACGGCGGAGCTCGCATGCCGCGAAGCGGCGGAGGACGAGCTCTTCGACTTCGTCCGGCGGGCCTGGCCGTACCGTGCGACGACGCGGGCCGACTTCGACGCCGTCGTTGCGATGCTGTCGGACGGCTTCGCCACGCGCCGCGGCCGCCGGGCGGCGCTGGTGCACCGCGACGAGGTGAATCGCGTCGTCCGTGCGCGGCGCGGGTCGCGGATGCTGGCGCTGACGTCCGGCGGCGCGATCCCCGAAGTGGCCGACTATCGCGTTGTCCTCGAGCCGGAGGACACGTTCGTCGGCACGTTGAACGAGGATTTCGCCATCGAGAGCAATGCTGGCGACGTGTTTCAGCTCGGGAACACGTCCTGGCAGATCACGCGCGTGTCGATGGGGACGGTGCGTGTGAAGGACGCGCACGGCGCGCCGCCGACGATTCCGTTCTGGCTGGGAGAGGCGCCGGCGCGGAGCGATGAGCTGTCGCGCGCGGTGAGCGACTTGCGAGCCGACACGGACAACGTGTTGTCGAAGTCGGACGGCACCCCGACAGAGGCGGCCGACGAGTGGTTCGGACGGGAAACGGGCCTGGATGAAGGGGCGGCGGAACAGGCCGTTGACTATCTGCGCGAAGGCCGCAATGCGCTGGGCGTGATTCCCACGCAGGACACACTCGTCGTCGAGCGTTTCTTCGACGAGTCCGGCGGGATGCAGCTCGTCGTGCACGCGCCGTTTGGCAGCCGCATCAACCGCGCCTGGGCATTGGCGCTGCGGAAGCGGTTCTGCCGGCAGTTCAATTTCGAGCTGCAGGCAGCAGCGACCGAAGACGCGCTGATGTTGTCGCTCGGTCCACAGCATTCGTTCCCGCTGGCCGACGTGTTCCGCTACCTGCATCCGGCGTCGGTGCAGGAGATTCTGATCCAGGCGTTTCTCGACGCGCCGGTGTTCGCCACGCGCTGGCGATGGAACACCACCATCTCGCTGGCGGTGCCGCGCAGCCGCGGTGGTTCGAAGGTCGCGCCGCAGCTGCAACGCATGCAGGCGGACGATCTCATGGCGGCGGTCTTTCCGGATGCCGCGGCCTGCCTCGAGAACATTCCCGGCGACCGCGAAATTCCGGATCATCCGCTGGTCGCGCAGACGGTGCGCGACTGCTTGGAAGAGGCGATGGACATCGCCGGACTGACGGCTCTGCTCGGCCGCATCCATCGCGGCGAGCTTCGCCTGATCTCACGCGATACGCCGGAGCCGTCGGTCTTCGCACACGAAATCATCAATGCCCGTCCCTACGCGTTCCTGGACGATGCACCGCTGGAAGAGAGGCGGGCGCACGCCGTCCAATCGCGCCGCGCGGGCGGCGGCGACGACACCATGGCGACACTCGACGCCGATGCCATCGCCCGCGTCGTCGACGAAGCCAGACCGGAGTGGCGAGACGCCGACGAACTGCATGACGCTCTACTGACGACCGGGTTTCTGATCGCAGACGAGAGCACTGTTCAAAGCGAAGCCTTCGCGACCTTGTCACAGGCCGGACGCGCTGCCTCCGTCGTAGTGTCCGCCTCTAGGCGGACTTTTCTGGTCGCCGCGGAACGGCTGCCCGAGTTGCTGGCCGTTCATCCAGACGCCGTACTCGAACCGCCCATTTCGGCTCCGCCCTCGCGCGCAGCCCGCACCTGGACGCGCGCGGAGGCGATCGTCGAGCTCCTGCGCGGACGACTGGCTGTTACCGGACCGGTGACGGCGGCAACACTTGCGTCGTCGTTGGGGATTCCGGAGAGCGATGCGGACGAGGCGCTGCTGACGCTCGAGGGCGAGGGCGTGGTCCTGCGAGGAACTTTCACGGCGGCCGTGGGGCGGACCCTGTCGGGTCCGCCAGGCGGGCCTGACCCCGGGGCCCCCATCGCGCTCGCGCGATGGGGTGGCGTGGCCCGCCCCACGATCACAATTGAATGGTGCGAACGGCGGCTCCTGGCGCGGATCCACCGCTACACCCTCAACCGCCTCCGCGCGGAGATCGCGCCCGTTTCACCGGCAGAGTTCATGCGGTTCCTGTTTGCCTGGCAGCACGTGGAGCCGGGATCCCAGCTCATTGGACCCGAAGGGCTGCGCGCGGTCGTCGCTCAGCTGGACGGCGTCGAGCTGCCGGCGCGAGCGTGGGAGCGGGACGTGCTGCCGGCGCGTGTCGAGCGTTACGACCCGGCCATGCTCGACATGCTGTGCCTCACCGGGGACGTGGCGTGGGCGCGGCTGTCGAGTGGACCCACACAGGTCGTCGGCGCGACACCGATTGCCTTGTATCTGCGGGTCAGTCGTCCGCATGTGGGGCGCACCCAGCCGGGTGCGCCAGGCGGGCCTGACGCCGGGGCCCCCCTCGCGCGCGCGCGATGGGGTGGCGTGGCCCGCCCCACGATCGAAACGTCAG
>JAICQE010000049.1 GCA_025938035.1 Vicinamibacteria bacterium | reverse complement strand
TCGAACGATCCGAACGATCCGAACGATCCGAACGACTCGAACGGTTCGAACGACTAGACCGCGAGCGGCTCGAGAATCCGCCCGTTGCTATCGCCGAACTTCTCGAGCCGCACGCCGCCGCTGTCCATGATCGTCAGCAGCAGGTTGGCCATCGGCGTGTCGAGCTTGTACTGATGATGGCGGCCCATCTTGAACCTGCCGCCGAGCCCACCCGCCATCAGCGTCGGCAGATCGGAGTGGCGGTGCATGTTGCCGTCGCCCATGCCGCCGCCGTAGAGCAGCAGCGACTGATCGAGGACGGAACCGTCGCCTTCCGGCATCGCCTGCAGCTTCTCGAGGAAGTAGGCGAAGAGCTGCGACTGATAGAGATCGATGCGTGCCTTCTTGGCGATCAGGTTCGGGTCGTTGCGATGGTGCGAGACGCCGTGGTGCTGTTCGGGCACGCCGATGCTCGGGAACGTCATCGTGCTCAGCTCGCGCGACATGATCATGCTGAACACGCGCGTGATGTCGGCCTGGAAGGCCAGCGCCTGCAGGTCGAACATCAGCTTCGTATGCGCGTCGAACGTCGAGGGAATGTCCGTCGGCCGTTCGGGCAGCTCGATGTCCACCGGCTGCGACTCCGCGTTCTGGATCCGCTGCTCGATCTCGCGCACCGAATCGAGGTACTCGCGCAGCTTATTCCTGTCGCCGCGGCCCAGGCTGTTGGCGACGCGGCTCGCCTCTTCGCGCACCGAATCCAGGATGCTTCCCTCGGAACGGCTGCGCGCCTGGCGCGCCTCGGCGCTGCCGCCGTCGCCAAAGAGCCGTTCGAAGAGAATGCGCGGATGCGATTCCGTGTTGTTCGGCGTCGTCTCGTTGCGCCACGAGACGGTGTTGACGTAGAAGCAGTCGCCTGAATCGCAGGAGCCCTGCGTCGGGAAGTCCACCGACATCTCGACCGACGGGATGCGTGACGTCTTGCCAATCTCCCGCACGAGGAGCTGATCGACGGTGGTCGCCAGCTTGACCTCGACGCCCGGCTGGGTGCGGTCGTAGGCGTGCACGCCCGTCAGCCAGACCGCCGATGCGCGCGGATGATCGCCGGTGCCGTCGCCGAAGGTGTCGGCCTGCAGGTGCGAGAGCCCGCTGAGCACCGAGACCTTGTCGCGAAGGCTGGCGAACGGCTGCAGCGTCGGCGTCAGATCGAAGTTGGCGCCGGTGGTGGCAGGCGTCCACAGGTTCTGGATGACGCCGTTGGCGATGTAGACGAAGCCGTAGCGCGGCGTCGGCTTGAGCGCGCGAGCGGACAGGGCCGGGACCATCGCGTCGAGAAACGGCAGCGCGATCGTCGTGCCCATGGCACGGAGGAACGTTCGCCGCGGGAGTGCTCTTTTCGCAACAAACATCACTGGCCTCTCACCGTCACAACACACCGAGGCACCGAGTTCACCGAGGTCGAAATAGTGTTGCTCAGTGCCTCGGTGTCTCGGTGTGTCGTCTTCATTGGCTGTCGCTCCCGGCTTCGCGCATCTGGAACGGACGGCTCTTCACGATCCCGAGCACCAGCGACGCCAGCGTATGATTCGCCGGCGCCGATTCGCGCAGCACCGCGCGCACGGTGGGCGCGTCATAGTATTGCAGGTTGCGCCCGATCGCGTACATCAGTAACCGCTCCGCGACGGTGCCGACGAATTGCTCGGGCTGACGCAGCAGTTCCTTCTTCAGCCCGGGAATTCCCTCGAATTTCGTCCCCTCCGGGAACACGCCGGTTGCGTCGATGGGCTGGTCGCCGTCGCGCTCGCGCCACCGCCCGACGGCGTCGAAATTCTCCATGGCAAAGCCGATCGGGTCCATACGCGCGTGGCAGCCGGCGCACGCCGGAGCAGCGCGGTGCTGAATCATCGCCTCGCGAAGCGTCAATGGCTTGCCGGGCGAGGTTTCGGTTTTCAGCGATGGCACGTCGGCTGGCGGGGGCGGCGGCGCTGCCGAGAGCAGATTCTCGAGCACCCACTTGCCGCGCAGCACCGGCGACGTCCGCGTCGAGTATGAGGTGATCGTCAGAACGCTTCCCTGCCCCAGCAGGCCGCCGCGGACGCTGCCCTCGGAAAACGTGACGCGGCGGAAGTGGCTGCCCCTGATGTTCGGGATCCCATAGTGGCGTGCCAGCCGTTCGTTCAGGAAGGTGTAGTTCGCCCGCAGCAGGTCGAGGACGCTTCGGTTCTCGCGGAAGACGCTGCTGATGAACAGTTCCGTCTCCCGCTGCATGGCCGTGCGCAGCGTCTCGTCGAAGTCGGCAAACAGGATCTCGTCCGGCAGCTTCGCGCCGATGTCCCGCAGGTACAGCCATTGGGCGGCGAAGTTCGTGACGAGCGATTCCGAGCGCGGGTCCGCCATCATGCGGCGCACCTGCTGCTCGAGCACCTTCGGGTCCTTCAGCCGTCCCGCCGCGGCCGCATCGAGCAGCTCGTCGTCCGGGATGCTGCTCCAGATGAAGAACGACAACCGCGACGCGAGCTCGAGATCGCTGACGCGATATGCCGTGCCAGCGGCAACACTTGCAGGTTCGCGCTCGATGCGAAACAGGAACTGCGAGCTGACGAGTAGACGTTCGAGAGCTTTCTGGATGCCGAGATCGAAACTCCCTGCAGCGGCGGGTCCGCCGCCGCTGGAATTGCCCGCTCCGGCGGCACCCGCCCCACGACGGCCCTGTTCGTAGAAGGGCAGCAGATCCTTGATATCCGCTTCGGTTGCCGGACGGCGATACGCGCGTCGCACGAGCGTCGAGAGAATCCGGCGCGCGCACGGGAGTTCCTCGACCGCCGAGGCAGGACGGCAGACGAAGATCCGCCGACGGCTCGGCGAATCGCCGGGCCCGGTGACGTTATAGGGACCGCTGATCGTCACGCTGTTGATCGCCGGCTGCGTGCCGCGGCTGCGCATGCGAGGCCGCAGCGTCGCCTCGTCGCGCGCCTCGGTCCGCTGCACGAACGCAACGCCAATCAGCTTCGGGCCGGCCTTCAGCGAGAGCGGGAACTCCAGCGGACCTGCGGCAGCGCCTCGACCTCTCCCACCGGCACGACCACCCTGTGCACCCCCTGCACCCCCTGCACCCCCTGCACCCCCTGCACCTCCTGCACCCCCTGCACCTCCTGCACCTCCTGCACCTCCTGCACCTCCTGAACCCCGTGAACCTGCGCCGTCTACCGGCCCGGCTCCTCGGCCGGCTACAGCCGGCCGATCAACGGACGGAGGCGTCGGGTCGGGATCTGCCGGATCGGGCTGGCCTGGCGGAGCGGCAACGCCTGGCGCACCGCGTCCCGCTCCACCAAGCTGTCGCAGCGCGGCGCGTTCGCCGTCAACGAGGATCTCGAGCTCGTGACCCTGCGCATTGCCGACATCCACTCTGACGATGTAGGTGCCGTCCACGGGGAACTCGCTGCGCACGGCGATTCCGCCGCGCGTGCCGAATGGCAGTTCCTCCACGCGCTCGTCCTGCGGATGCTCGGGATCGAGGCGATGGATGTTCACCATAACGGGCATCGCCGGATCGCCCACCGCGAGGCGGCTGATCTTCCGCGCCGCGTCGAGATACCGCTCCATGTTGCTCGGCGAGACGAACAGCAGGTCGGCGATGTTGTCGAAACCGCTGCTGATGTTGTCCGGCGGCAGCAGGTAGTCCACGCTCACCTCGCGCGGCAGCGATTCGAGCGCGAGCAGATCGCGCACGGCGTTCCGGTACTCCGTGCGGCTCAGACGATGTGCGAGCGGCAGCTTGCCAAGGTGCGGCCGGGCCGCTTCGGCCCGGTCCAACTCTGTTTCGAGGAACGTGGCGACACGGTCGTAGCCGGCGGCGTCCGGACGCGGAGCGCCCGGAGGCGGCATCGACTGCGTCCGCAGCTTGCGAACGACCTTCTCCCACCGATCCGCCCCGGCGGCGACGTTCGTGACGACCGCCGGATCGATGACGAAGCCGCCGCTCTTCAGCCGCTCGTTATGGCAGGTCGCGCAGTACTGCTTGAGGACCGCGGCAGATGCCGCCGCCGCGGACGGTGCCGGCGCTGCGGGCGCCTGGGCTCCTGGCCTCGCCGTGGCGACCGCGATGGCGAATCCGAGCAGTGCGCAGCCGAGTAAACCTCTGTAGGACATTCAAATACGGGGTTATATTAACGCCGTTGGCAGACGCGCCTGACCCCGGGGTCCCCATCGCGCCTGCGCGATGGGGTGGCGTGGCGCGTCCCACGATTCCGGAGGAAATATGCGGTTTCGCGCCTGGCTGCACTTCGTGATCTTCGGCTTCGTGACCAGCGCATCCCTATCGGCGGCCGGAACACCTTTAATCGACGCCGTCAAAAAACAGGATGTCCAGGCGGTCCGCGCGCTCCTGAAACAGAAGGTCAGCATCAACGCGACTGAGGCCGACGGCTTCACGGCCCTCCACTGGGCAGCCCAGCGGAACGACGTCCAGCTCGTCGAACTGCTGCTCGGAGCCGGCGCCAACGCCAAAACATCGACCCGCTACAACATCACGCCGTTGTACCTCGCCGCCATGAACGGCAATGCCGCGATGATGGAACGGCTGCTGAAGGCCGGCGCCGATCCGAATGGCACCGCCCAGGAAGGGCAGACGATGCTGATGACGGCGGCGCTGTCGGGCAGGCCGGACGCCGTGCGCCTGCTGCTGACGCGGGGCGCGAAGGTTGACACCAAAGAGCCGTACAAAGGTCAGACCGCGCTGATGTGGGCGGCGGCTGAAGGCAACACCGCGGCGGTCGACGTGCTGCTCGAAGCCGGCGCCGACCTCACGCTGAAATCGAACGGCGGCCTCACGCCGCTGCTGTTTGCGGTGCGCAACGCGCACATCGAGACCGCGGTCGCGCTGCTGAAGCGCGGCGCGAACGTCGACGACGTGGCGCCGGACGGCTCGAGCGCGCTGAGCATGGCGGCGGTCAACGCCTACTACGAGATGGCGTCGGTCCTCCTCGATCATGGGGCCAATCCGAACCTGCCCGATCCGCGCGCGTCACCACTGCACACCGTCGCGTGGCTGCGCAAGCCGGGCGCCGACGGCGCCGCCGGCGTCGGCAACACGCCGGTCGGCACGCCGCAGCAGGTTGGGAAAGTGACGGCGATCCAGCTCGCGCGCAAGCTGCTCGAGCACGGCGCGAACCCGAACACCCGCGTCGAATGGAACGAGCCGCGCTTCGGCAAGGAAGGCGGCACGGCGCGCAATCCGCCGAACATCCGCCTGGGGCGGCATCTCATCACTTATCGGGGTGCCACGCCGTTCTACGTCGCCGCGAAGAACGGCGACATCGAGCTGATGCGGCTGCTCGTCGAGTTCAAAGCCGATCCGAAAATCCCGTCGATCGTCGGCGTCACGCCGCTGATGGTGGCCGCCGGACTCGATACATGGGAAGGCGAAACGCCCGGCCCGTACACCGGCGTCCCGGAAGCCGAGCGGCTCGAGGCCGTGAAGTTCGCCCTCTCGCTCGGCAACGACGTCAACGCGCGCACGAACTTCGGCGACTACCCGATGGAAGGCGAAGTCGCCTATACGCTGCTCTACTACCCGCACAACATCGACAAGCTGCTCGAGCTCGGCGTCGGCGATCCGCGCTGGAACGGGACCACGCCGCTCATCGGCGCGATCATGTCGAACCAGCCGTCGATCGTGCAGTACCTGGTCGATCAGGGCGCCGACGTGCGGACCAAGACGACGCTCGGCTGGACGCCGCTGGATGTGGCTGAAGGGGTCTTCTGCTGCAACGCGAAGAAGGAGTTTCCGGCGGCGGCCGCGATCATTCGCAAGGCCCTCGCGGCCAGGCAGTAGAGTCCGGCGTCAGCCGGATTGACCGTCGTAGTGTCCGCCTTTAGGCGGACCAATTGCACGTGAGTTGACGCGGCCCGGGTCCTGTCGCCGGGTTTCCCCCTCCGTCCTCGGCGCAAGTGCACGGGTCACGGCCGTGCGCCTGCGGGCGGAAGTGGGGATGCCCCTCCCGACGCCACCCGCTGGAAAAGAACTGCGTCAACAAGTAAGAGTTGCCGTAGTGTCCGCCTTCAGGCGGACCTTCACGAGGGCCGTGACGACGTGGAAATTGGTCGTTATCGCGGTGACGGCGAAATGAAACGCATACTCTCTGCTGTCATCATGCTGGCGGCGTCCGTCGCGGTGACGTCTGCGCAGCAGCCATCATCGCCGCCGCCCAGCAAAGAAAGGATCGCCGCTCTGCTTGCAAAGGCCGGCGGTTCCTACTTCAGCGGAACAGATCGTCCGATTTCCGCTTCCGTAGTCGGGCAATTCGTGAGCTGGCAACCGGGCGAACTGGGGCTCGTGGTGTTGTGGCGCGGCACCGAGCGCTGGTACGCCGCGGGTCCTCAGTCGAGCAGCGGCGGAGGCTCACAGGGTTCGTACCGCCACTCCAACCAGTTCGGTTCGATTCGAATCGATTTGACGTTGAACCGGACCCGTCTGATCGCAACCGTCAACAACATCGAGGTTTCACTCGCGGACGGCCAGAACGTACTGCTCGTCGACGGAGCGGACCGGCAGGATCGTCCGTCCGTCACAGCCATACGGGCCGACCTCTCGTCCCCGGCCGCGGTCAGCGACTTGATCCAGGTGCTCGCCACCTCGAACCTTGCCCGGATATTCCGGCGTTCGGCGGAAATCGTGTCGTTTCTGCAGTGCGACGCGCCGGCGAATCAAGCCATTCCCATATCCGGCCTGCCCGCCGAATACCTCGCCACGATCTACGTCTGCGAAGATCTGAAGGGTAAATAGGTGAAACGCACACCGGTCGGCCTGGCGATGATGCTCGCGACGGCGTTCGCCCACGCGCAGGCTCCCGCGCCTCCTCTTGCATTCGACGTCGCGTCGATCAGACCGACGCCCGCCAATCCTCCCGTCACCACCGCTGGCGCCGCTGTGCCCGGCGGGCAGTGGTCGCCGCGCAACGTCACTGTCCTGACGATTGTCGCCCGCGCATTTCCCGAGTACGTCCTTCCCGGTCTGATCGTCGGTGGCCCAGCCTGGGTCGCCGAGCGCCGCTTCGATATCGACGCGAGGACCGACAGGCCAGTCACCCCTGATCAGTATCCGCAGATGATTCGTCAGCTGCTGATGGATCGCTTCAAGCTGACAACACACGTCGAGACGCGGCCGGTGGACGTGTATTCGCTGGTCGTGGCACGCAGCGACGGCCGCCTGGGACCGCGGCTGCGGCCGGCGTCAGCGGAGTGCACGAAGGAACTCGAAGCCGCCCGCGAGCTCGAGCGCGCCCGGCGTGCGGGACCGATCACAGCGCTTGGGCCGGAATCGAAACCGTGCAACGTCCAGGTTTCGATGAAAAGCGGCATGATGCGCATCGTCGGCGGCCGCTCGATGAGCGAGCTGGCCGCGGCGCTTCAGCAATGGACCGAGTCGAAGGTCGTCGATCGAACCGGCCTCCGTGGCGATTACGAGGCGGAGCTCGAATTCGACTTCAGAGGGACATTCTCGGCCGCGAACGCCGACCCGAGTAAACCATCGGTTTTCACGGCGGTGCAGGAGCAGCTCGGTCTCAGACTGCAGCGCAGCCGGGAACCGGTGGACGTGCTGGTCATCGACGCCATCGAGATGCCTTCGGAAAATTGACTGCGACGTTGTTCGTAGTGTCCGCCTTCAGGCGGACTTCGGTAGCCACCGGATACATCTGTGAGAATCTGAGTGCTAAGTAGATGAAACACACATTCACCGTCATCATGATGCTTGCGGCGTGTCTCGCCGTCACCTCTGCACAGCAGCCGACGCCGCAGGTCACGTATCTCGCCGCCGAGAAGTTCGCGGCGCTCGCGGCGAAAGGCGGGGCGCTTGCCAGTGGTCCTGACTTCACCGCGTCACTTGCCCGACGCAACAAACCCGGCCAAGTGGAAATCCACGCCAAAGAGACCGACATCTTCTACATCGTCGACGGATCCGCCACGTTCGTCACGGGCGGAACGATGGTCGGCGGCAAGGAGACGCGGCCGAATCAGATGCTCGGAACCGACATTCAGGACGGCGAGACGCATCAGCTGAAGAAGGGCGACTTCATTTCGATTCCCGCCGGCATCCCGCACTGGTTCAAGGATGTTCCGGCGAGTGGGATCATCTATTACATGGTGAAGGTGGTGAAGCCGTAGGCTCGAAGGCCTCAGGATTCAGGCCGAAGGGCTCAGGGCGGGCCTAAGGATCAGGGATCAGGGATCAGGGATCAGGAATGCAGATGCCAGGAGGCGCAGGACTGGCGATGTCGTGGAAATCCGTGGTGGCCGCCGCCCTCCTCGGATTAGCACTCATTCACGCGCAGGCGTCACCACAACCGAATCAGCCGATTGCCTTTGAGATCGCGTCGGTCAAGCCGACAGTGAGTAGCGCCTTTACTGACCCAGGAAGTTCGAAGCCGGGCGGCCGATGGTCGGCGATCGATACCACGCTGATGACCTTCATTCGCACCGCCTACCCCGAGTACCGGTCTCCTGGACTCATCGTCGGTGGACCGCGTTGGATTAACGAGCGTAGGTTTGATATCGAGGCGAAGGCGCCAATGCCCGCTCCGACGTCCGAACAGTACCGGCTGATGCTGCGCCAGCTCCTCAGGGATCGTTTCAATCTGAACGTGCGCGTCACGCAGCAGCCGGCCGACGTTTACGTGCTGGTCGTGATGCGCGCAGACGGGCGCCTCGGTCCAGGATTGAAGCCCGCGTCGGCGGCGTGTGTCGCCGAATACGAATCGGGGCGACTGAAGCCGCAGGTGGTGCCACCGCTCCAAATCGACAGCGCTCCGCAACCCAGGGCTCCGCAGCCATGCATGGCGGCCACGCATGAGCGCCGCAATCTGAGGCGCACTTTCGGTACGTGGTCCTTCGACGCGACGCTGGGGATGCTGCAGCTTCTGGTGGATCGGAAGATCGTCGATCGCACCGGCCTGAAAGGCTTCTACAACATCAACCTCGAGTACGACCAGCGAAGTACGCGGCCGCCAGACGGCGCAAATGATCTCGGCGTGTCGATCTTCACCGCCGTCCAAGAGCAGCTTGGCCTGCGGCTGTTGCGTCGTCGTGAGCCGACAGAAGTGCTGGTGATCGAATCTGCGGACATGCCTTCAGGAAACTAGCTCCCTTGAGTTGACGGAAGTTCTTGCCAGCGGGTGGCGCCGGGAGGGGCATCCCCGACCCGCCCCGCAGGCGCACTCTCGTGGCCCGTGCACTTGCGCCGAGGACGGGTTGGGGAAACCCGGCGACAGGACCCGGGCCGCGTCAACTCACGTACCGCAGGTCCGCCTGAAGGCGGACACTACGCTGGATCAGATCAGAAATCGGCCGGCACCGGCAGCTTCGTACCATCCCAGTCCCTGACGATTCCGTCCTTCGTCTTGACGAATCCCAAGAGACACCCGCGTGAACCGTCGCGCAGCGGATGGCATCGGGCCTTGATGGCCTCGCCCGGTTTCAGGCTCTCGGCCGTGACGCCGACCCGCTCGAGTCCGATACGATTGGTTGCCTCGAGCGCCCACGTCTGCGGCTGACCGTTGGGCCCGCGCACGTCCAGGTACACCCACGAATGCGGGTTCAGCAGATGCACTTCCTTCACCGTGCCCTGCAGGTCGATGAAGTTGTCCCCGTAATTGCCGTGCGAGTGATGCGCGCTCGCGGCCGCCGTGAGCCACCACGCGCACAGCGCCGCGATACCCGCGATGAGTCGAACCTGCAGCCGCTTCATATTTCCTTTGAACGACGCGACCTGGAGCCACACGCCATCACGAACGTTCACCTGCCTCCCTCATTTCGCGGGAACGGCCGCGGGGCCGGCTCCCCGCCCGCGCGCAGGAGGCGGCGGCGGGTAATCGTTGTCGTAATAGTCGGAATAGCGGACGGTGTTGCCGTCCCTGTCGACAAACCCGAGCGACTGCTGGAAGAGCCCGGGCGGCGGATCGCCCTCGGGCACGGTACCTTCGGAAATGTACAGCCGGTTGTCGTGCATGTAGATCGCCACGAACGTGCGCGACCTGTCCGCATTGTTGGTGAGCTGCAGCTGGTGGCCTTCGATGAGGTCGATGAAGTTCCACATGTAGTGCGTGACCTTGGCGTCGCGCTGCATGATTTGCCACGATGCCCACACCAGCGCACCGCGGATGTCGGTCCTCCAGTAGCCGTATCCCACCGTCGCGCCGGCACCGAGACCGGTACACCGCTCGTCGGCAAACGGCGGACACTGCTTCGAGCGTTCGGTCAGCAGCTTCTCAATCGGCCGATAATCGACCACGGTCATTGAAAACCTCCGGCCGCCGCGCGTGACGCTGTAGACGTGCGCCGGAAGAGTGGCGCCGTACTCCGACGTGAAGGTGGTGGTTGTCATCGCAGGCACGCCGGGAAAATTGACCCGGAACCCGTCGTCGCGGCTGATGAACTCGACCCATTCCTGCGCCAGCACGGGCGAGCCGAGCGAGGCGAGAAGCGCCAGGGACAGGAGTGACGTCGGGCGCATGATGACCTCCGCGCCGGAAGGATAAGCCAGATAGCCGGCCCGCGTCGCAGAACCGCAAGAAACATCAAGTCGGTGCCGGGCCCGCAGGTAATATCCCTCCGGATGCCGTCCCATCAGGAGATCCTGCAGCTCCTTCGCTCGGTGCGCGACGCGAGTACCGACGTCCCGCTCGACGCGCTGGCGGCCAGAGCCGGATGGTCGCCATTTCACTTTCACCGCGCCTTTCGCAAGATCGTCGGCGAGACGCCGAAGCAGTACATCCTGCGTCTGAGGCTCGAACGGGCGGCGGCGAGATTGGCAACGCGGTCGGAGCCGATCGTCCGCATCGCCGCCGATGCAGGCTTCGCCAGCCATGAAGTGTTCACCCGTGCGTTCCGGCGGCAGTTTGGCGTCACCCCATCGGCGTACAGGCGTGATGCATCACATGGTGCGTCACCCGCAACCAACGTCCGTCATGTAGCACTCGCGGACACCACCGGGCCGTGCGTAGGCCTCTATCACCTTCACGTCGAGCAACCTCGGAGAGTATCGATGTCCATGTTGTCGATTGAGCGGCGGGAGCTGACCCCCGCACACGTCCTGATCGTCCGCGCGCGCTGCGCTCGCCACGAGCTGGCAAAGACGATGGCCGAATGCTTCGGCAAGGCGTTTCCGTATGCCATGCGGAGCGGCGTGCCGCTGGCCGGGCGCCCGTTCACGCGCTACCTGTCCACTGGTCCTGGCCTGTTCACGATTGAGTCCGGGTGCGTGCTGGCCGCGGCGGCGGCCGGCATGGACGACGTCGAAGCGGCAACGCTTCCGGGCGGGCCGGCGGCGGTCGCGATGCACGGCGGCTCGTACGACACGCTCAGCGAGACGTATGCGGAGATGGAGCGGTGGATGGAAAAGAACGGCCTGCGACCGGGGGGCGCACCGTGGGAGTCGTACATCACCGATCCCGCAGACCACCCGGATCCCGCAAACTGGCGAACCGAAGTCTATTGGCCACTGGGAGACCGCTGAATGGCGCTGCTCCGGGGCGCGCTGGCGGTCCTGGCCGGCATCGGAGTTTTCACGCTCGGCCTGTTCGGAATCGATTCAGTCGGCACGGCGATCGTCGGCGCCGAGCCGGAATGGATCAACCGCAGCACCACCACACAAGGGATGTGGGCGTTTGGGAACGCCATCAGCATGATCGCTGGCGGCTATGTGGCAGCCTGGCTCGCCCCGGGTGCACGCGTCGCGCACGCGGTAATCGTCGGCACGATCCAGACCGGTCTCACACTCGCTGCATTCCTCACGCTGAGAAATACCGCGACGCCTACATGGTTGTGGGTTACGGGCATGGTCTTGACCGTCCCGTCCGCCTGGCTTGGCGGCCGGCTCAGAGAGGTGTCTCGATGAATTCGAACGCCTCGAACGCCTCGAACGACTATTTCGGCGCGACAAGATGCTGCGACGACTGCTCGTTCTCGTTGCAGATGAACTCGATCAGCTCGCCGTCCGGATACAACCGCCAGTTCACGCGGACCGTTACCGGCTTCGTGTAGAACGTCGGATCGTCAACGGTGACGTCGATTTCGATCCGGCCGTAGTTCACGCGGCGGAAGCGCTCGGTGATCTTCGAGGTGCTGCCGAACGGCGTGCCATTCACATCCAGCCAGCCGTCGTCTCGAAGGCCGGTCGTCTCGACGACGAGCTCGTCGCCGTTCCAGCGGCCGACCGAGTAGCCGTACCAGAACGGATTCGGGTCGTTGGCCGGCAGCGTCCGGCCGTCCGTGAAGAGCCAGCGGAGGCCGTAGTTCGCCTCGTACGCAATCACCACGACGTCCTTCGTATGAACGATCTTCCGCGGCTGCGAATGCGTATGCAGCTGCATGAAGCCCATCGGCAGACAATGCGCATCGGGGTTGTCCATACTGTTGCGCGACATGCGGGACTTCTTCAGCGCTGCGGCAGCCGGCGTCAGCGGCAGGCCTTCCTTGATGTTGCGTCCGATGTCGACGAAGGTCGCGACGGGGGGACCGTCGTTTTTCAGCGAGGGAAGAAAGGGACCGCCGAGTCTTCCGCTGGGTGGAATCCGGCTCTCCCACACGCCCGAAAAGTCCGGTTTGCCGTTCGGCAGTCGCGGCGCCGGCGCGTCGAGGTTCGGCCGGCCATCGGCTCCGCGTGGCACATCCGGTGGAATAAACAGCGGCCACTGCGCCGACACGTTGACCACCGCAACGATCACCAGGACACCCAGCACGCACGCAGAACGGGCTATCGCCATCCAGCAGACTGTAGCGCAGTCCGGCTTCGGCGTTCTGCGATCAGCCAGATGACGAGCGTCAGCACGGACACTCCCGCGCCCAACCAGAAGGACCGCATGTCGACGCGCAGCTCGATGCGATGCTGCCCGGCGGACACCGGCACGCCAGTAAACGCCAGGTTGACCTTCAGGCGCCCGATCCGCCGGCCGTCAACCCATCCACGCCTGTCGCGATAATACGTTTCACTGAAAAAAACGATGCCGTCTTGAGGGGCAGTGACCTCCACGATCATGCCGCCGTCGAACCGATCCTGGTCGTGCACGGTGACGGGGACCGGCGGGCCGCATCCGCCGGCGCCGAGCAGCTGCTCGGACTTCGGCTCGACGAATGCGGGCATGGCTGCCGGCGAGTGTCTGAGCATCCGGTTGGGGCGGTCGATCCCTTGCGTGTCTTCGACGAGGGGATGGTCGACGATCGCCGCCACGTTCGCTGGAGAGCGGTCGACCAGGTTGTATTCCCACGTGCGATCGGCGATGTCGCGGTGCGGCGCCAGCCGCAGCTCTGATTCCGCGCGCGCCCTGTCGGCGTCGGCGATTCCGAACGGCCATCGGACGTTGATGATGAGATGCGGCTGCAGCGCGAGGTTCGCGTCGTAGCTGCTGTGCCGAAGGCGGTACTCCAGCTCGTTCCGTCCGACCGGCTGCGGCGCGCAGGTCCAGAACGCACGCGGCGCCGGAACGAGACTGCGATAGATACCGATGCCGTTGTGTGCGCTGATCGACGACCATCGCTGGCCGTTCGGCGGATCGCACGCGACGAGATACTCGACGCCCAGCAGCGCCAGCAGATCCATGCGGATCGGCCCGCTCGCCGCTTCCGGTATGCCTTCGAAGGTCGGCCGCGGCCGCTCCGTGGGCCCGCGTACCAGGTGCGAGAACCGGGCGTAATCAGCGCGGAAGACCCCTCCGGATCCACCCACGCCGGGAATGCCCAACGCGACGAAATCGCCGCCGTCTATCGCGCGATCGCAGGTCGAGAGGACCCGTCCACCCCCTGCGAGTGAACGCAGCGCTGCCGCAAGTGCGGGATGAGGCGGGGTTCGCCCGGTTCCCACGGGGGTCGGCGACGGCACGTCGGCGGACAGATCGCCACCTGTCGTCATCCGGAACCGAGCCGTCGGCACGATCTGCGCTGCCGTGAGGCCGACCGCCAGAGCGGCAAGCACGATCGGCTGAACGAGCAGATGCCGCCGATGCTCGGCGCGATTCGGCTGCCAGATCGCCGCGAACAGATAGGAGCCGGCGACAGTCGCCAGCACGTAAGTCGGCTTCAACGCGGACGCAAGCACGCTGAGCGCGACCACCACGACCAGACCGGGATGCGGCAGCCACCTGGTCAACTCCGCCGAACGGAGCGAAAACACGGCAATCAGTGGAAGCCACGCCAACCCATAGACGTCGAGCGGCGAGTCACGCACTTCGAACGGGACGAAGAGGCGGCCGCCGACAACCGCACCGCTGGCCAGCGCCGACACGGATCGGCGGGCGCCAAGGGCGCGCGCGGCAAAATACGTCCCGGCTCCAGCCAACCACGTGTGCAGCGCAAGGCTGAGCGGAAAAAAGAGGGTCAGCGGCAGGAACCGCAGCAGCATGTGCGGTGGGTACAGCGAGAGCGTCTCGGCATTCGCGAGGTGCGGGCGGCCTCCGAATTGATACGGGTTCCACAGCGGCAGCGTCCCCTCGGTCCATGCCGCCCGATTCACGATTTCCCAGTTCATCGCGATGCGGGCGAACGCTCCAGGCGCCGCGGCACGCTCGGTCTCGTAGCGGACGGGAATCAGGACGACCAGCAGCAGGACCGTCAGAAGGACAACGTCGCGTGCGGTGATCGTCCGGATCGCGGACGTGCTCGTCACGACGACGATGCCTGCTCGTGCAGGCGCGGGCGCAAAGGCCGGATCAACAGCAAGGCGATAAGGAGCAGCGACAGCGTGGTCAGCCGCACGCCCCACAGCGCCAGGAACTGCCATGGGGGCGGGGTGTCGGAGATGATCCCATAGAGCGGGAACCAGTCCTGGAAGTACAGGTCCTGGTCCATGCGCTGGAACGGCCGCTGGGTGATGACCGTCACGAAGGTGACTGCCGCCGCGATCAGGGTTTCGGGAAGAGGCACTCGCTCGGAGTACTGTGCGAAAAGGATCAGAGTAACGGGAAGCGCAAAGACGAGATAGCGCCAGACATCCAGATTGCCAAGCGCCGTGAGAGCCACGATCAGCAGCAGGTAGCTCGCCAGTTCCGGTTGCTCCCGCAGCCGGCGCCCGCACCAACGGGGTTGAAGAACCAGGAGTGCGCTGATGCCACCGAAGACGGTGACCGTGAAGTAGGCAAACGCCCCGAGGAACGCCGGGTGGCGCCAGAGCGCGATGTTGCCGAGCGCGTCGTTCGCAGAGAGCACGCCTTCGGAGTAGGTGTACCAGCGCACCCAGAGGCCGACGGCCACGCCGGGCAGATACCATGCCGAGTCAGGCCACAGACGGCCGCGGCGGAACGAGCGATGCAGGCCGCACAGCACGACGACGATCCCGAACTCGCGCGAGGCCATGGCCAGCATGCCCGCGACGCCGGCGAGCGCGTGGCGATCGGTCATCACGAAGTAGACGCCCGCCGTCACCAGCGCCAGCACGCCGAGGTCGATCTGCACCGGGTAGTAGGCGAACATCTTCGACGTCGCAACACACAGCGCCAGGTTGGCCACGACCAGCGCTTTGACGCGCATGCGAGCGCCGTACGCGTCGAGGATCAGGACACTGAACAGATACAGCGTGAACGCATACAGCACGTTCATCACCTGGAAGCTTGGAATGACGTCGAGCCCGAGCGCGTGCGGGACGCGAGTCAACACCGGCAGCAGCGGCCGTGTGCGCGTGATCTCCGAGGCGTGGTCCAACCCCTCCGCCATCAGTCTCGCGTAGCCGCGACCGTCCCATCCGAGGCCGTCGCCCGCGACAATCCGTCCGGACGTCATGACAGCCATCTGGAAGATGAGCACTCCGGCTGCCGCCAGGCCTGCGTGCGCGAAGAGGCGGCTGCCGACTGTCGAATCTGAACGAGCGTTCATCGACTGCACCGCCCCGGGCGTGGTCGAGGGGGGCGGTTCAAGACTATCATCGACCGCTCATGCCGACGTCGAGCGACCTGGCCGACAGGTATCGCGGCGCACTGCTCGGACTTGCTGTCGGTGACGCCCTCGGCACGACGCTGGAGTTCGCGGCGCGCGACACGCGGCTGCCGGTGACCGGCATGACGGGCGGCGGGCCGTTCTACCTGACGCCGGGCCAGTGGACGGATGACACCTCGATGGCGGTGTGCCTGGCGGAGAGCCTCATCGAGTGCGACGTGTTCGATCCCGCGGATCAGATGCGGCGATACCTCCGCTGGCTGCGCCATGGGTACAACAGCAGCACCGGCGAATGTTTCGATATCGGCCGGACGACTCGCGACGCCCTTGACCGCTTTGAGCGTCAGGGTATTGCGTATGCCGGAAGCGGCAGTCCGGCAACGGCGGGAAACGGATCGCTGATGCGACTCGCCCCAGTCGCGCTCAGATATCGCCCCGACCTGGCTGAGGTGGTTGCGCGAGCGGCGGACAGTTCGCGGACAACGCACGCAGCGGCAGAGGCTGTGGACGGGTGCCGTTACTTCGCCGCGCTGCTCGTGGCGGCGTTGTCCGGCGACTCGCGCGACCAATTGCTCGGCCCTGATGTGTGCCTCCCGTCCTTCCAGGGAGTCGCGTCGCTTTCCCCCGCCATCGCTGTGGTTGCTGCCGGCTCGTTCAAGGAGAAAGAGCGGCCTCAGATCTCGTCGAGCGGCTATGTCGTGCACACGCTCGAAGCGGCTCTCTGGTCGTTTTTCCGCTCGCGCTCGTTCCGCGACGGCGCGCTGCTTGCCGTCAATCTTGCCGGCGACGCCGACACGGTTGGCGCCGTCTACGGCCAGTTGGCCGGCGCCTTTTACGGTGCGCGGGCGATTCCGGCGGAGTGGCTCGCACCGTTGACGCGGCGCGATTACATCGCGACGCTTGCCGATCGTCTGCTCGAAAAAGCCACGAGCGCCTCATAGAAACGCGGAGAGACGAACTGCATTATGCCTACTGTCCGTGAAGCGACGCACTGTCTGATGCGCGAGCTCGGGTTGACGACGATCTTCGGCAACCCGGGATCGACCGAGCTGCCGCTCTTCCGCGACTTCCCCGCCGACTTCCGCTACGTTCTCGGCCTGCAGGAATCGGTTGTCGTCGGCATGGCCGACGGCTATGCGCAGGCCACCGCGAACGCGGCGCTCGTCAACCTGCACTCGGCGGCCGGCGTGGGTCACGCGATGGGGAACATCTTCACGGCGTATCGCAATCGCACGCCGATGGTCATCACCGCCGGTCAGCAGGCGCGGTCGATCCTGCCGTACGAGCCGTTCCTCTTCGCCACCGATGCCGCAAAGCTGCCCGAACCCTACGTGAAGTGGGCGGTCGAGCCGGCGCGCGGCGAGGACGTACCGCTCGCCATCGCACGCGCCTACTACCTCGCGATGCAGGAGCCGTGCGGCCCGACCTTTGTGTCGATCCCGGTGGACGATTGGGATCGGCCGACGGACGCCATCGCACCACGCACCGTCAGCCGCGCACTCCATCCGGATCCGGCACTCGCGGCCGAGATCGCGGCAGCGCTCGATCGCAGCGAGCGCCCGGTCTTTGTCGTCGGCTTCGGTGTCGACCGGAACGGCGCGTGGGATGACGTGGTGGCCCTCGCGGAGCGGCATCAGGCGCCTGTGTGGGTCAGCCCGATGTCGTCGCGGTGCAGTTTCCCCGAGCGGCATCCACTGTTTGCCGGATTCCTCCCGCCGATGCGCGAGCAGATCGTGACGCTTCTCGACGGTCACGATCTGATCGTCGCGCTCGGCGCGCCCGTCTTCACGTATCACATCGAAGGATTCGGTCCGCACATTCCAGCGGGTGCGTCGCTCGTACAGATCATCGATGTTCCGGACGTCGCCGCATGGACGCCGCTCGGTACCGCGCTCGTCTGCAACGTTCGCTTCGGCATCTCGGCAATCCTCGAGCGCTCGTCGCCGCCGCGCCGGGCCGCGCCGAAGGGCCGCAGCGCTCCACCGCGCGTGAACGCCGACGCCGGCCTGACGATGGCCTTCCTGATGCAGACGCTTGCGGACGAGCGTCCAGCCGACAGCGTCATCGTCGAGGAATCACCGTCGAGCCGGCGGACGATGCAGGCGTATCTGCCGATTGAGCGGCCCAACAGTTTCTTCACGTGCGCGAGCGGGGGGCTCGGGCACAGCATGCCGGCGGCGGTGGGTATCGCGCTGGCCAAGTCGGCGAATCAGCGCATCATCGGGATCTTCGGCGACGGCTCGGCGATGTATTCGATTCAGGCGTTGTGGTCGGCCGCGGATCTCAAGCTGCCGATGACAATCGTCATCGTCAACAACGGCGGCTATGCGGCATTGAGCGAGTTCACCGCCCACTTCAACATCAAGCAGTTGATCGGGACGAAGCTTCCAGGGTTGGATTTCGTGGGGCTGGCGAACGCGATGGGATGCACCGGCGCGCGCGTCGAACGCGCGCCGGATCTCGCCCCGGCGCTGCGTGAAGCGTTGCAGTCGCCGGGACCGTTTCTGCTCGACGTGGCGGTCGCCACCCCTTAAACCGCAAAGGACGCGAAGGTCGCAAAGAACGCGAAGAGTACCAGTGTATTCTTCGCGAGCTTCGCGCTCTTCGCGCCCTTCGTGGTTTAACAGTCTCAGGCGAGCGCGGTCTTATACAGCGCCAGCAGGCGCGTCCACGCCCGCTCCGCCTCTTTCTCGTTGTAGACCTGCGAATCGGGCGGGCACCAGCCGTGCGCCGCGGGATACACCTCGATCTCCGCGGGGATTTTCGCCGCGGAGAACGTCGCCTTCATTACGTCCTTGTCCATCGGCCGACCCTTGTCGTCGTTCTCTGCAATGGCGATAAGGAATGACGCCTTCGTCTTCGCCGCCAGCAGGTGCGGACTGTTGGGGTCGCCTTCTTTGCCGACGAGATTGCCGCCATGGAACGAGGCGACTGCCCCGACGCGATCGGGAACGGCGGACGCCGTATGGAACGTCATCGGACCGCCCATGCAATAGCCCTGCGTGCCGATCTTGCGGTTCTTGTTCACCTGCGGCTGCGCATCGAGCCACGCGATGAACGCTCTGGCGTCCGTCATGTCCGTGGCCTGACTCATGCCCTTCCTGAACGCGAACATCTCCTTGATGTTCGACGCGCCGGTGGCGTTCGTCTTGCCTACCCGATAGAAGGGATTCGGCACCAGGACGGCGTACCCTTGCTGCGCGAGGCGCTTCGCCATGTTCCGCATCGCGGGCCGCAGGCCGAAGATGTCCGGCCACAGCAGCACCGCGGCTGCCGAACCCTTCGCCGGATGCACGAAGTAGCTGTCCGCCGAGCCGTCAGGAGTCTTGATGTCGACGTCCCGTTCGGTGACGTCCTGCGCATTCGCGACTTCCGGCAGGACCAACGACACGCCGGCGGCAACCAGCACGCCGAACTGCCGGCGCGTGATCAGCCCTCTGGCCTCGTACTCTTTGACGCTTTCTGCAAAATGGTCTTTATCGCACATGTCTGCTCCTGGGTCCGCCCGAAGGCGGACACTACGTCACTCCCGGATGAACCAGAGCGTATTTTTCGTGGGTCAATACATACACCAAACAGCCCGCGTCGTGCGCAGTTCCGTTAGAATCCCGGCCATGAAGAAGATCGCCGGACTGCTCTTCGTCACTGCGGTCGTCCTGACGCCCGCAGCGGCCGCGACCGATTTCACTGCCGTCGCCGACTGGCTGAAACTGCCTGAGGGGCGGGCGAACCTGGGCAACATGCACGGCGACGTGGCGGTCAGCTCCGCGGGCGAGGTGTATGTGAGCGTCCAGGATCCGGCGGCCGGGCTGCAGGTCTATGCCGCCGACGGAAGGTTCCTGCGCAACGTGCCCAACGCGCCGAGCGATTTCCACGGCTTCGTCATCCGGAAGCAGGCCGACGGCGAGTTCATCTACGGCGCGACGATGCGCGGACAGACGGTGGTCAAGATGCGCCTGGACGGCGGCATCGTCATGACGATCGGCTCGGCGCAGATTCCGGATCAATTCAAAATCAAGAACGCGCGCAGCGGTCAACTCGCGCTGCTGCTGACCGGGCTGGACGTGGCGCCGAACGGCGACATCTACGTCGCCGACGGGTACGCGAGCGATTTCATCCACCGCTTCGATCGCAGCGGCAGGTACCTCTCGTCGTTCGGCGGCAAGGCGGCGCCGTACAGCTTCAACACGCTGCACAAGCTGGCGATCGATACGCGCTTCGAGCCGGCACGCATCATCGCCGTCGATCGCGCGAACAATCGGGTGGTGCACATGTCGCTGGCCGGCGAGTTCCTTGGTGTGGTTGCGAAGGATCTGCTGCTGCCGGCGGCGGTGGCGATCAGCGGCGACCATGCGGTGATCGGCGAGCTGACCGGTCGCGTCACGCTCCTCGACAAATCAGGCGCCGTCGCCGCGCGCGTCGGGACCAACACCGAGCAGGGTGTCGGCACGAACAAGATTCCGCCGGCACAGTGGAAGACAGGACTCGTGCTCGCGCCGCACGGCGTGGCGCTGAACGACAAGGGCGATCTATTCGTCGCCGAGTTCAACGCGTTCGGCCGGGTACATCGGTTCAATCGGCCGTAGACCAAGCGGCCGCGTCGACACGATCGACGATGGCGAGAGGCCATCGTACGGCATTCCGTGTCTCGAATCCCTCAGTATTGCGCCGCCGGTTTTGATACGTTTCCGCCTGCTGATCGAGAGTGGATGAGCGATCGTTCATTCACGTAGGAGGTACGATGAAGACACTCAAGAAGCTGGTCGCCGCGGCGTTTTGCCTCGGCGCTGCCGCGCTCGGCGACAGGTCGGCGCAAGCAGATCCGCTCGACTGCAGCTACTTAATCAACGCCTGCGGCGACGGGGGCGGCACTGCGTACCCATTGGGAGAGGGCTGCCAATATGGACCCGACAAGAATCTATGCGTTATGTGCTGCGACGTGGGCGGCACCCAGTGTTACTACTGCACCTAGACGTCATCGGCTTGTGATGATGCTGCGACGTGTTCTGGTGGCGGCGGCGCTGCTCCTGTCCGTTCAGGCGGCAACGCCGTCCGCACAGCTCATCCTTCCGGAAGCCGCGGAGCCATTCGAAGTTGCCTCGGTCAAGTTCAACACCAGTCCTCCCCTGACGCCCTTTTCGTGGCGGTTCAGTCACGACTCCGTGCAGGTCACGAATCTGCCGCTGCGGGAAATCATCCTGCAGGCCTACGATCTTGGACCATCATCCAGCCGGCCATTCGTCGATCAGTTTCGCCTGATCGGAGGGGACAACAAAATCCTCTCAGCTCGTTTCGACATCCTTGCCAAGGCGATGGCGCCGGCGAGCGCCGCGCAGCTTCGGGCGATGCTACGAAAGCTGCTTACGGATCGTTTCCAGCTGCGGATCACTCCGGCTCACCGGCCGCTGCCGGTCTACGAACTGAAACCAATACGGATTGGCGTCCTGGGCCCGAATCTCCGTCCGTCGCAGCACGACTGCTTGACTTACAAGTCCGTTCGACGCACCCCTCAGGATGCCGACAACCCGCGCGACGCACAGGGTCAGTTGCTCTGCTGGCCGGGCGTCGAGGCGATGGGCCTCCGGGGTATCGTCGAGTTGAAGTCGGCGGGAACCATTGATCAGCTGATCAACAGCATTCAGCGGTTCCTCGACAGGCCGATCGTCGCCGGCGGCGGCTTGCCGGGAACCTTCGAGTGGAAGCTCAGGTTTGCCAATAGTCAGCGGCCCGAGTTGGATGCGGCGGAAACCACGCTCTTCACGGCCCTCAGCGAGCAGCTCGGGCTCAAGCTCGAAGCACGGTCGCAGTCCATGGAAGTGCTTTCCATCGATTCAGTCCAGATGCCTACGCCCGACTAGGAAGGCTGAGTGCTCTTCGCGTTCGACGCCTTCGAGGTGTTGCGACAGATTCAGCGTCCGGTGAAAGGCGGCCCCATCTGAGTTCAGCGGGCCGTCACCTGCAGCAAGTACGCGCGGCGCGCGTCGATGAACGCCTTCAGCGGATTGCCCGCATCGGCGATGCCCGCGGCGAAGCCGGCGTTGTCGGACAGCTTTCGCGTGTCGGCCGCCACGTCCGCAGCGATCAGCGCGTGCGACGCCTTCGCGATCGGCAGCAGCGTGTTCCAGTCCAGCCACTTCTCGGCGATCTCGCGCACGTACGACAGGTATTTCTGGCGCAGCGCCGGCACGGCCAGCAGCTTCGAGTACAGCGGCTTGGTCGGATCGCCGGCGGCGGCCATCGGGTCGAGCGTGGCGCGGCGGCCCCCACCCTCGCCGCCGAGCGCCTCGTTGACGTCATGGGGAATGAAGTGGAACCGTCCGGCAGTATCGCGATAGATGTTGTAGTCGCTGGCGCGGGTCCAGTAGCCGTCCGGGTTCGCCATGGCGATCTCCACCGCCATGAACTTGAGGGTCGCGTCGACGTCGAGGATCGGCGCGAGCGCCGCTTCGAGCTGGTCGGCCGGCGTGGTGTTGAGCACCCGGCATAGCCGCATCAGCGCCGCCCACGACTCGGCGTCGTCTTTGGTCTTGATCTCGTAAATCCGTTTGTACGCGGCAACATCCTCGCCGAGATACTCGAGGCCCGCGCGCCCGCGCGGGCTGCCCGGCGCCTTCCACCGCGCGCCGCCTGTGGGTTTGAACCATTCCCGGATGAAGTCGGCGTTGAACTGCTGCGCGTTGAGGTAGACACCCCAGCTCTCGCCGTTGATCGCGACGCGGACGTGGTTCATCCTGGGCGTCGGGACGTAGTGGCGCGCGATCTCCGTATAGAGGATGCCGCGCAGGAAGGTCGCGTCATTGTTCACGTTGAGCAGGTTGAGCGTCCGGTAGCCGCCCACGTCCTGATCGTCGTCGGCGAAATCCAACGCGATATTGAGCGACCGTTTGAATCCGGCAGGCGTGTTGCGGAACGACGAGGCGCCGCGGAAGTGGACCCCGACGTCGCGGTACGTCCGGCCGTCCACGATCATCGTCGCCGGCACGTCCACGTCGGAGTTGAAGAAGAACCCGAGCTCCTCCTCCCAGTCCGCGTCCTCGAACTGCAGGAAGATGGTCCGCAGCGTCGCGAGGTCGTAGAAGTTGCTGCGCGGATACGGGGGGCGGACGTCGGCAGTGGTCAGCCTCGGGCCGGGCGACGCCGTGGCGCCTCCGCGCCGGCCTCTGGGCCCCGCCGTGACCACGCCGGCCATCGCCGCGCGCACCGCCGCGCGCTCCGCACGATTGAGCCGGCCATCGCCGTCCTTGTCGTACTTGGCGACGACCTGGGCCTCCGGACCGTTGCCGCCGCCGGACTGCGCCGGGCCGAACTGCGCTCGGCCCGATGTCGGCAATGCCGTGGCGATGGCCGCCGCCGCGAGGGCGGTGGTGATGCGTACCGTCATGGCGTTCCTTCCCATGCCATTATGCGCCTGCGGTGAACGGCGGCGCGGCATGCACGACCTTCCCGCCGAGGAGCGTCAACACAGATTCGATGCGTCGAATCGTTGTCTCGGGCACGCTCAGATAGTCGTGGCTGAGAACCGCAAGGTCCGCGTACTTGCCGGTGACGAACGAGCCGACGTGGTGGTCGTCGAAGGAGAACCACGCCGCACCTTCCGTATACAAGCGCAGCGCTTCGACGCGCGACACCTGCTGGCCGGCATTCGTCAACACCCCGGCGACGTTTCGTCCGGTCGTCATGTAGAACAACGAGACCCACGGATCGAGGGCCGAGACGTTGGTCGAATCCGTGCCGACCCCGGCGTGGATCCCGGAGTCGACGAGCCGGCGGAACGGTGGCCCGCCGCCGTTGCCGAAGTACGTCCATGACTGGGCGCTGGCGCCGCAGCCCAGTTGCTGGAGCGCTTTGAGTCTGGGCTCGTCGATGCTCTGCAAGTGAATGATCGACCATCGGAGCCGGTCGATCGGATGCTCGCGCGCGATCGATCGAAACGCGTCGAGATGGAAGTCGTTCTCCTTGGGTGTGATGGAGTGCTGCT
>JAICQE010000134.1 GCA_025938035.1 Vicinamibacteria bacterium | reverse complement strand
TCCGGCGAGGTCGCGGCCATCTTCTTCCCCTCGCCCCTCCAGCATGGCACCGCGCGGACGCTCTCTGTCCGCGCCGGCGGTCCGGCCGGCCTCCTCGCACCGGCGATCCGCGACATCGTGGCGCAGATCGATCCTCGAGTCCCCATCCTGGAAATGGCCACTCTGGACCAGCGGATTCCCGACATCACTCAGATCATCCGCGGGCTGGCGAGGGCGGCGGCCGTCCTGGGCATCGTGGCGCTCCTGCTCGCCAGCATCGGCCTCTACGGAGTGACCTCCTATGGCGTCGAGATGCGACGCCGGGAGATCGCGGTCCGGATGGCGCTTGGCGCGCAGGCCGACCGCGTCGTCGCCATGGTGCTGCGGCAGGCCCTGACCGTCGCGACAATCGGCGCGGTTCTCGGAGGCCTCATGGCGATCGCGGCCGGGGTCGTCATTCAGGCGCAGTTGTTCGGCGTCCCCGGAGTCGACGTCGCGGCGCTGGCCGGAGCGGCGGCGCTGCTTGCGGCGGCCATGCTCGTGGCCAGCATCCTGCCGGCCCGGCGGGCCGCACGGCTGGACCCGATGGCGCTGCTGCGACAGGAGTAGGAAGCATGAGACGCACGTGGTCTCGCTTGCGGGCGGCGCTGCGCCGGGTGTGGGACGGCGGCGCGGCAGACGCAGAGCTCAGCGAGGAACTCCGCGCGTTCGTTGAACTTGACACTGAGTCGAAGATGCGATCGGGCCTGACGCCGCAGGATGCACGGCGCGCGGCACTCATCGAACTGGGGGGCGCCGAACACGTCAAGGAGCGCGTCCGCGACGACCGGACCGGAGCCGGCCTGGAAAGCATCTTCCGCGACATCCGTTACGCCGTGCGCAGTCTCGGTCACGCTCGGACGTTCTCGTTCTCCGTGATCGCGAGCCTCAGCCTGGGCCTGGCGGCGGCGATCGTGGCGTTCGCATTTATCAACGGCGCGCTGCTTCGTCCATTTCCAGGCGTCAGGGATCAGTCCCGCCTCGTGACGCTCGGAGTTCTGGAAAACACGCCCCTCGCACCGAGAACTGTGCGAACTGCACTGGCGGACTACCCGGAGGTCTTCCGCGCGCTCCGCGACGGGATGGCCAGTCTTGACGATCTGGCCAGCTACACCGAATCCCGCGTGGCGGTGACCCTGACTCGGCCTCACTCCCTCCAGGCCGCCTTCGTGTCGCCGAACTACTTCGACGTGCTCGGAGTCCAGCCGGAGGCCGGACGCACGTTCGCGTCTGAGGACGGTCGCGCTGACTCTGCGGTCGCGATCATCGGTCACGCCCTGTGGACGGGAGAGTTCGGGCGCGACCCGTCCGTCGTCGGCCGGCCTATCCAGGTGGGACGACGCACGTTCCAGATCATCGGCGTCGCGCCGCGGGGATTCGCGGGCACGAGTCAGAACCCGGTCGAGGAAGGCGTCGAAGTCTGGCTGCCGATCGCGCTCGCGGATGTTGTTGGCGATCCGTTTTCGTCCGGGGACGGGCTTGTATTTCTCGACCAGCGGCCCGGTGAACGCCTCATTCGATACGTCGGCCGGATGCGGGACGGTGTGCGCGTCGAACGCGTCGAGGCCGAGCTCGGCGTCATTGCCCCGCGAGCAGCCGCGTTCGCGGACGTCCCGGTAGAGCGCGTCGCCGTCGAGGTGTCCGCGCTGTCGAGACTCGACGAACCCGACGCAGCACAGATCGCCGCGATCGTTCTGTCGGTTCCTTTTGTCGTTCTCCTTATCGCCTGCGTCAATGCCGCGAACCTGCTCCTGGTGCGTGCCTCACGGCGCGGTCAGGAAGTGGCACTGCGCCTGGCGCTCGGCGCATCCCGCCTCCGGCTCGTCCGGCAGCTGGTCATCGAGAGTCTGGTTCTGGCCATGGGCGCCGCTCTTCTCGCGCTGCCGATGGCGTGGTCGGGTCTGCAGTTGCTCGCGGCGTTCGTGATTCCCATGCCGCTGGACGCCACGGTCGTGGCGGGCACACTCGTCACCGCGTTCCTGACGGCGCTGGGATTTGGACTCGTCCCGGCCTTTCGAGCAACCGATCAACGTCCGTCCGCTGCGCTCGGCACCTCTCCCGCGGGAAGCGGCGGAACGCGCGGCCAGTCCCGCGGCCGCCGCGCGCTCGTTGCCGGTCAGGTCGCGCTCTCGCTCGGTCTGCTGGCTACCGGCTTTCAGTTGACGTCCGCGCTGGAATCTCTGGCGGAGCCACCCGGTACGGATCCGGACCGACTGCTGCTGGCGTCGTTCGACCTGGCGCCGCTCCGCTTTTCATCCGCGGAGATCGACGCCTTCTACGCGGCGCTTCTTGACCGTGCGTCACGGCTTCCCGGAGTCGAGGCCGCGGGGCTCTCGAGCCGCAATCTCGCGCGGAGCTGGGCCTTCGACCCCGCCAACGCGATCCGCGTGGATCCCGGCAATGGGCCGATGAGAAGAATGGCAGTCAGTGGCTCTGCCGGCGGTGACTATTTCAAGGCCGTGGGGGTCGATCTCATTCACGGCCGCGAATTCGTCGCGGCCGACCGGCGCGACATCCCTGCAGTGGCGATCGTCACCGAACGACTGGCGTCCCAGCTCTTTGGCGAGGCGGCACTGGGCCGGAGCCTGCACGTCTCAACACCGTTCCGCGGCGCAGCGGAGGCCGACGTCCGGATTGTGGGTATCGTGAAGTCTCCAGTCGCACGTTCCGGCGACGAAGTCCCCGCAATTTTCTTCCCCTCGCCGTTTCCCTCGCCGATCCAGCACGGCACCGCGCGCACGCTCCACATTCGTCCCGACGGTCCATCGGCCGCGCTGGCGCCTGCGATACGTGATCTGGTCGCCCAGCTCGACCCTCAGGTGCCGGTCCTGGAACTAGCCACGCTGGACCAGACGATTCGTGGCGACATGGTGCTCGAACGCACGCTGGCGAGGGCGGCGGCACTTCTCGGCATCGTGGCGCTTCTGCTCGCCAGCATCGGCCTTTACGGAGTGACCTCATACAGCGTCGCGATGCGCGGCCGGGAGATCGCGGTCCGGATGGCGATGGGTGCGCGGGCCAGCCTCGTGGTCGTGATGGTCGTGCGGCAAGCCCTGGCCGTCGCCGCGATCGGTTCGGCTGTCGGAGGGCTTGTGGCTATCGCGGCTGGACTCCTCATCCAGACGCAGGTCTTCGGTGTCGCCGGAGTCGATGTCGCCGCGCTGGGCGGATCGGCCGTGTTGCTCGCAGCGGCAATGCTGCTGGCCAGCCTCCTTCCGGCCTGGTGGGCCGCCCGAATGGATCCGAACGTGGTGCTGCGAGAAGCCTAGTCCTGGCTCGACGCTTAGTCGGGCGTCGGCTTTTCGAGCCTATCGATCACGACAACTTCCACCGGACCACGGGCGCTCTCGAGCCGGAGCCCGAGCTGCTCCTGCAGCGCCACGGAGAGGCTCGGCGCGTCAGGATCGGCGGGTGCCGCCGGCGCTTGCGCCATCAGCCGCGTCAACGTCGGTCCCATCGGGCCTCCGGCGCGGATGCCCTCGGGTGCGAACTTGAGCGTGAAGTCGAAGAGGCTGGTCAATCCCGTCTTGTCGATCACGGGGCGGCCCACCCAGTCCGACAGCGTCTGAACGAACTGCGCGATGGTGCGACCGCTCACCGCCACATTGCCGGTCAGGAGACGGGCAAAGCCGCATGGCGGCGGCGCCTTGAGATCGGGAAGCGGCGGCATCGGCGGCGGCGCCCCGCGCCCGGCGGCAGCCGCCTGCATCGCGGCGTTTCTCTCTGCGACGGTCTTCTGGCAATCGGCTGGCGTCGCCTTGAGGTCCGGCCCAGGCCGCCCGTCCGTACGGGCCATGACGAGATGGAAGATCGGGAGCTCGCGGGTCTCGAGATGCGTCGCCAACTGGAACCGATCCTTCAGGAGGTTCAGTATCAGTGTCGTCAACGCTGCCTGCGTCGTGCCGTCCGGCGCCTTCGCCATGATCGTGTAGGGATCCGTGTCGATCCAGTCTGGCGCCCCGATCATCTGATAGTCCGGCTTCTGCAACGCCTGCCGAACGAGCCATCCGATCGGCAGCTGAGTGAACTCGAAACGCGGAAGGATCGGAAGGAACCTGCCGGGCCGGTCGATAGCGTCGGGGACAGGTTTAACCGACACCACCTCGAACCGTGTGTTCGGATCCACCGGCGGTCCTGGCGATGCCGGTGTGAACTGCTGCGCTGCGATGACCCCGGGGATCATGACGAGCGTGACCAGGAGCGCGTGCATTCGCATACGTGTCTCGATAGACGCAGGCACGCCCCTTCGGGTTGGCTACTGTTTCGACCGGCGCCGTGGTCGGCGGCTGGCGCGCTAATCGAGCGTCGGCTTCTCGAGACGGTCGATGACGACGACCTCCACCGGACCGCGGCCGGCTTCCAGCTTCAGCCCGAGCTGCTCCTGCACCGCGGTGAAGATGTTCGGCGCGTCGGGATCCGCGGCCGGTGGCGGGGTCTGCGACTGCGGCAGCGAGCCGGCGGGCAAGCCGAACGGTAGCGGGCCTGGACCATCGGGCGTCCATTTCAGCGTGAGGTCGTAGAAGGACGTCAGACCGGTCCTGTCGATCACCGGCCGGCTCACCGACTGCGTGAGGAAATTGGCGAGCGCGCCAATCGTTGTGCCGTTCATGCCGACCATGGTCACACCACCGAGCTTCACCCCTACGCACCCCGCCATCGCCTGCCGCGCCTCTGGCGTTGGCGTAGGAGCACCGCGTCGTGACGCCTCGAGGCTTTCCCGCAGCGCCGCCTGGCACTCCGCCGACGTCTCCTTGAACGCCGGGCCGAAGCGGCCGTCGCTGCGCGCCAGCACCAGGTTGTAGACCGGCAGCTCGCGCGTTTCGCGGTGCGTCACGAGCTGGAAGCGATCTTTGAGCAGATTCTCGATCATGACGAAGATCGCCGTCGCCGGCGGCGGCGGGTCTGGCATCTTCGCGGTAACCGTGTAGCGCTCGGTGTCGATCCAGTCCGGCCAGCCGATGATGCGATCCAGCGGGGCGCGCAACCCCTGCCCCACCAGCAGCCGCAGCGGGAGCCCCGAGAAGTCGTAGCGGCCAGGTGTCGTATTGCTGCGCGCCGGGCCGCTCGATGCGTCGAAGGGCTTGATCGACACCACTTCGAAGCGCGTTTCCGGATCGATCGGCGGACCGCCCGCCGCCGCACCCGGCAGCTGACCGGCAGCAAATGCCGCGCTCTCGATTGCACCAGTGACGAGCGGGACGGCCAGCGACAACACGGCTGCGATTCCCAGCACGAGGCGCTTCGACAGCGTCAGGTGCAGGCCGATCCGGTTGGCGAGAATCGCGTCGATGCGCGCCTTGACGTCGGCTCCTCCGACACCGGCCACGCTCATCAGCGGCGCCTCCACGTAGCGCCGGCAGACGCTGACGATGCCCTCGGCGTAGGCGATCGGCGCTGCTGTCTCTATCACATGCTCATCGCATGCCTGCTCGCGTGTGGCCATGAGGCGCGCGCCGATCCACCACACCAGCGGGTGGAACCAGAACAGTGCCTCGACCGCCATGTGGATCGCCGCGGTCAGGCTGTCGCGACGCCGCACGTGGCAGACCTCGTGCGCGATAACCGCCGCGAACTGCTCCGCCGTCAGGTACTCGTCGATTCCCGCCGGCAGCAGGATCACCGGCCGCCGGACGCCAACGACGCCTGGTTCGAGCACAGTCGGCGCGGTGCGGATCTCGATGCCGGCGGGCACGGCTTGCCCGCCGGAGCCTTGGCGATGGCGGGGCGCTGCGGTTTCGCACGGTATGCTCGCTCTCACGGCGGCACGGATCTCGAGCCATTGCTTCAGGCGTCTGAATGTGATCGCCGCGAATCCGCAGAACCAGATACCGAACAGCAACGGTGCGACCCACCGGAATTGCGCCGGTGCCGCGGCGATGGTCGTCAGATCCACCGGCAGCTCCACAAAGGGCGCGTTGACGTCGCGGGCCGCCGGCGACGCCACGACAGCCCTGAACGCCGCCGGCGCCTGCTGCCACTGGACGAGGCTGCCCACTGCCGCCAGTGCCGCAAACGGCACCAGGAACTTGACCGAGGCGGCGAACCAGAGGCCGTAGCACAACCGTGCGCGATTGTGGCGGAACGCGAGCGTCAGGATGGCGATGACACCGGCAAACAGCGTCGATTGCCACAGATGGTTGAGGAAGAGATCTGTCATTTCTTGCGCGTCCTCGCCGCGTCCTGCTGCTGTGAGCGCTTGCGAATGGCCTTCTCCAGATCCTTGATGTCGTCGAGCGTCAGCTTCCCTGCTTCCGCGAGCTGGTGCATCATCGGCTGGGCCCGGCCGCCGAAGAAGCTGAGGATCGTGTCGAGCAGGCGATGGCGGGCGACGTCCCGTTCGACAATCGGCTGGAAGATATGCGCGTTGCCGATCTTGCGCGTGCGGCGCAGCGCGCCCTTCGCTTCCAATCGATAGACCGTGGTCTGCACGGTGGTGTACGCCGGACGCGGTTCCGGAAAGCCCTCCTGGATCTCGCGAACCGAGGCGTGGCCGCGGGCCCACAGGACTTCCAGGATCTGCAGTTCGAGCCGGGCGAGTTTCGGGAGCTTCTTGGTCATCTACTATTCGGTGGCTACAAATACTACTGTGTAGTAGTTGATGTCAAGCGCGTGTCCCGAGCCGCGTGTTAACCGCCTCTCCAGCCCGGCGTCTAATCAATACGAGCCCGTGAGATGACCGACGGCGATCTGGACCTGTTCTTGTCGCTCGTCGAGCGTCACTACCGGTACTTGTACAACCTCGCCCTGCGGATGACCGGCAACGAACAGGATGCGAAGGATGTCGTTCAGGAGAGCCTGCTCAATGCGTACCTCGGCCTCGAACGATTCGACGGACGTGCCGACCTGCGCACCTGGCTCAATCGAATCCTCGTCAATTGCGCGCTGGATCATCTGCGCGGCCTTCGCCGGCGGCCCGACGTGAGCAATCCCCGGCCTCTGTCCGACGTCATCGACACGGCCGTCTCCACTTCGGCGGATCCCGAACGGCTCGCCGCAGGCGCCGACAGCCGTCGTCAGATTGAAGCGGTCATGGCTGCGATGAGCCCGCTCGAGCGCGTGACGTTCGCGCTTCGGCATTTCGAGGGCTGCTCGATCCGCGAAATCGCGCAGATCGTCGGCATCGGCGACAACGCGACGAAGCAGCACATCTTCAGAGCCGTCCGGAAGATCCGCCTCGCGCTGGAGCCTCACTGGAGGGCCCGGTGAGTCATCTCACGGACGACGATCTCGTCCTGCATTACTACGGCGAGGACGGGTCACGCCTGGTGGCTGCCGAACGGCATCTCCGGACGTGCGCGCAGTGTGCGAGCGCGTACGCGGCGCTGTCGCGAACCTTGAGCGCCGTGACGCCTCCCACGTTCGTCGACGTCCCCGACGAGCTGCCGGCGCTGAGGCAGGTCATTCGCGATCGCGTGCGGGAACGCTCGACCCACCGTCGCGGAAGCGAATCGGCGCACCGTGGCGAGGTGGGCGCCCTTGCAGCCGTGTGGCTGGCGGCGCTCGTCTATCCCTTCTCGTTCGACGCGTTGTTCAACAGCGCCCGGCTGGCGCAGGAGCACGCGGCAGCCATGCTCCTCGTCGTTCCGTCGCTGTTGTGGGCGTGCGGAGGACCGCTTCTCGCGGTGCTGGTCCTGAATCGGGTCGCCGTCGAGCGCCGTGACCGCGCAGTGACGCGTCTGCTGGTTGCTGGCGCCTTGATGGCAACCATCAGTCCCTCGCTCTATCCTCTTCTCTCCCGTGTCATCGGCCCGCTGCCGATCGCCGGCGGGCCGTCATGGTACGGCGCTGTCGCTCTCGGCGCGCTCCTCGCGTTCGTCCCCTGGCCGAACAGACGCGAGCGGAGCGTGCGATTCCTGTACGTGCATCGCGTCTCCGCGGTGATCGTCACAGCCTACGTGCTCGCGCACGTCGTCAATCAGGCATTGGCGTTCGTCAGTGTGCCGGCGTACACTGCGATGCGGAACGTGATGCGCCTAGCGTCCGAACAGCCGGCGACCTACACCCTGATCGTGGGGGCGGTCGCGATTCAGGTCGCAACGGGCGCGGCGATGGGTCTGGCCAAGGTTCAACGTGGTGCGTTCGCCAGGAATCTGACGGCGGTGTCCGGCTGGTATCTCGCCGTGTTCCTGCTGGTGCACGTTCTATCGGGCTTCCTCCCGCGCGCCACGACGACGACGGCCGCGGCGGTTAATCAGTTCAATTTGCTCGCAAGCTCACGGGCGACCGCGCAGCTGCCGTTCCTGCTGCTCGGCGTCGCGGCGTTCTTGTTTCATGTGGGCGTGTATGCCAGGTTCGCGGCGCTGGCGTATTTCGCCGAGGCATCGGTGCGCCGCGTGTCGTACGCGGGGATGCTCGCCGGGACGACGGTCGTCGTGACCGTCGGTCTCGCGTTGTGCGGAATTCACCTCACTCGATAGGAGAACCTGATCATGCCGGATCGTCGAACCTTCCTCGGGTTCGCGGCAGCCCTGTTGCCGTTCGCTGTTGAGGCGCAGACCCCGCCGGCACAAACATCCGCCGCCCAGACCGGAACTGGCACGCCACGCGTTGACCGGACCGTTTGAAGGCTTTTTGTGATGCCGGCCTGACGCGTCGCTGCCGACCACGATGACAGCTGTGCGTTCCCGAACGTCGCCGTTCCAGTTTCGGACTTCGGCTCCACTGCGGCAGTCGCAAAGTCGAAGAGGAACACCCAATCGCCGCACTGTTGCTAGTGGTACACAACTTGTCGTTAAGAATGCGGAGGAGCTCTAGTTTGCGACGATCGGATCCCTCGCACAAGATTGTGGAGATTGCCGAACTGCTCGCGCGAATCGAGCCGCTCCTGAGCCGGGCAATCAATGAATCTCGAGCGTCTACCGCGCCCGGTGGCGAGAGCTATCGATTCGGCGATGTGATTCTGGATTTCCGTCGCGCGAAAGCGACGAAAGCAGCCGAGACACTGGACCTGTCGGTGCGCGAGTTCATGCTGCTGCGCTACTTCGTTCGAAATCGTGGAACACCACTCACCCGCGACGAATTGCTCAACGAGGTGTGGGGTTGCGATTCCACCTCATCGGCCGGAACCGTAGACGTGCATGTCGGATGGCTGCGTCAGAAAATCGAGGACGACCCGCAGCAGCCCCGCTACATCGTGACGATCCGCGGGCTCGGATATAAGTTCGTCGGCTAATGTCTCTTCTCGATTGATCCAGTCGCTCGCCTTCACGGAATGACACGAATCTCGGTGACGCCGCTCGATGCGCTGCTCGATCAGCCAGTCGTCATCGAGGTGGCGAACCTCCAACCAGGCTCACGAGTGCACCTGCGCCTGCGCAATCACACGTTGCGGGCCGAAGCGCGCGCGGAATTCGTCGCCTCGGCCGAAGGACGGGTGAATGTTGCGATCCATGCACCAGCGGCCGGGGATTACGCAGGAATCGACCCTGCAGGTCTATTCTGGTCGGCCCGTTTCGACGCTGGATCCGACGTCGTGAGCATGATCGACGTCCTGTCGCAACTGGTACCGCTCCCCTACACGCTGACCGCGACCGCCGACGGCCGCGACGCGGCAGTGGACTTCACCCGCCGGCTGGTCGCCGCGAATGTCGTTCGAACACCGCTTCGCGACGGACGACTGCGCGGGACACTGTTTACCCGAAACGACGCGGCGAGCTCGCCCGGCGTGATCGTGCTCGGCGGCTCCGACGGGGGGAATCGCTGGGCGTTCGTTGCGGCCCTGCTCGCCGCGCACGGCTTTGCCGCACTCTCGCTCCCCTACTTCGGGTACGAGGATCTCCCAAGAGAGATGATCGAGATTCCGCTCGAGTACTTCGCCGACGCCATCGAGTGGATGCGCGCCAGACCTGAAGTCGGTGCCGCCCGCGTGGGCGTGCTCGGGATGTCGCGCGGGGGGGAGGCAGCGCTTCTTCTCGGTGCGTCCTTCGACGAGGTCGCGGCTGTCGTTGCGCTCGTGCCCAGCGGTGTGACCGGCGGTGGTATCGGCGCCGACTTTTCGGCAATGGGCAGATCCGCATGGACGCTTGGCGGCGTGCCGTTTCGGGTCTTCCCGCCGCCGGGCGACCCGCTCACGTTCCAGGAAGCGGGGACGGCGTTTGCTGCCGGCACGCCCTTCGCAGGAACACCCGCGATGCTGCGTGCATTGGAATCCGCCGGCGCCGGCATCGAGGACGTCGCCATACGCGTGGAGCGCACGCGCGGCGCGATCTTCATGATGTCCGGCGAAGACGATCGGCTGTGGCCGTCCACGCGGCTCGCGGAGATTGCCGAGAAGCGGCTGCAGGCGACGGCGTTTTCATACCCATTCGAGCATCGCCGCTACCCGTCAGCCGGGCACTTCGCCTGCCTGCCGCCGAATCTGCCCGCCACGAGCACGGCCGGACGTCACCCTGTCGTTCCAATGTCGTTCGACTTCGGTGGCACCGCGCGCGCGAACGCCGCGGCGTCGGCTGACCTGTGGCCGCGCATCGTGACGTTCCTGCACCGGCATCTCGCGTCAGCGCACGAGTGATTCGCTCCACAGGAGGCAAACCGGATGGGATTTGTGGGCATTCGGATCAGCGGCGCTGTTGCTGATGCTCACCGCAGCGATAGCGGCCGCAGTGCCGGACGTCCGCGCCACGCGGGCTGACCCGGTTGTCGCGCTGCGGGCGGACCTCGGGTGAAGAGATCAACGTGAGGTGAAGACCCTCGTCGCCGGGCGGAACTGCGACCAGGCGAACCAGAACTGCGGTACGAGCATCAGCTGTTTCAGTTGCGTGCCTTTCAGCGGCCCTTCAATACACAGCCCATAGGCGTCCCATGTCGAGCGGGTTTCGAGATCGATCACGGAGCTGGCGTCGTCATTCGCCGCCTGAAATGTCAGCACCCTGCCTCTGGCGCGAGCCTCGAACGCCGTCGTCGTGTCCGACGAGGGCTGATGAACGATGAGAACGGGCACACCGCCGACACGGTCGCTGACGACGCGCGTCTTGCGCAGCGCTGAAAACGGATACGCGACCGTCTCGCCATTGACTTCGAGCCCGGCCACCGTCTCGCGCGCCGGCAGCCGCTGGTCGAGGGCGAGCGCGCCATTTGGCGCCCCTGCGGGACCGGCACGCGTGACGTCCTTGATGCGCCTGCTCAGGACGGGCATGCGCTCCGCATACCCGGGCAGCGGCTTCAGCACGACGGTGTGCGGAAATCGCTTGCGCCACGCTGCCCAGGTGGTGCGAACCGACGGATAGAGCGCGAGACGAGTCCCTTTGAGCGGACCGTCGATCGCTCTCCCGGTCGCCTGCTGCCAGCTGCTGCCGGTCTCGGAATCCTTCTGCACCTCGTTCGCGCCGACCATGCGGTCGTACTGGAAGTGCAGCGTTCGGCCCTTGACCTCAGCGCGAAAGACGATCCCTGTATTACAGACGCCGCACCAGGTCACCGAAATCGGACCATCCGGCATCGTGTCCGACACCGCACCGTGCTGCGCGAGGTCGCCGGCCGGAAACGCCTTGGCGACCTTGCCGCTCGCGACCCCGAGCAGGACGTCATCGTCCTCGAGAAACGTCGCATCCGCCGCACGCACGAATGCCGGCTGTCGAATGGCGGTGTAGGGCATCGCGCCCGGCGGGGCCTGCGCGAGCAGGGCGAGAACCACGAGGTATTTCATCCTTCTTGATTGGACGACGGCAAACTGTCTTGGTTAACACGGGAAGCGAGCTCGAGACCAACGCCTCTAGATTTTGCCAGCGTCCAGAAGCGCCTGAATCATCAACAGGAGAACGCCGGCGGTGACGAGGCCGCCGCCGATGCAGAGACCCACTGTGGCCGCATAGCGCCGCCAGAAGCGCCGGGTACCCTTGTCAACGGTTGGCGGCATACATAGCCATGCCGCAACGAATTGAAGCGCTATCGCGCCACGGACGCCGCTTGCGGAAGCAGCGGCCGCTTCACCTTCGAGATCAAACCGGGCCTCTTCTTCGGACGCTAGGAGCGAGACGACGACATCGATGCCTGCCCTGCGCCATCCGGCGGTTTCGGCTTCAACCAGTCGCCGCCCGGCTCCACCAGCGGTTGCCGTACTCTCCGATGCTTGCCACGACCTGGACATCGTCTCGTGGGCCATCGAGGTACTGATGACAGGCACCAACTCGCATGGCTTCGAGTTTATCGATGATCTCCATCCACCCCTCCTCTGAGCGCTGCCAAACGAAGTTGCGTTCGGAGATCTTCAGAAGCCCCGCGTCGTGAGCCACGCACAGCACGTTGACCTCAAGTCCCATCTGAACATTGACGTCAGGGCACACGCTCAGGCCGACCTCGTGTGCGGATGACGTTACCTGGCGGAGCCACGCGATTAGGCCGTGCAGCCCGTCGTAATCGACATCGATCAAAGCGTGTCTTCGCCTTTGAAGCCCTCAAAGAGTCCGACTCGAATGAGTCCCACGTCCTTCTCTTCTCTTCAACAAATCGGAGCGCCCCGGACGCCCAGACAACCTTCGGGACGGAGTCGCTGAGCGGACCGAGAGTGCGGCCGCTCCATACTGAGTGGAGTCTAAGGCCGACATCACACTGTCGTGGTTAACACAACCGGCCGTCTGCGCGTGCTACACTGAGTGAGCCTTCTGAGAGCTGCGCTTCAGGCCTTCCGCATCAGATTCGAGTTTCTCGCCTCTCCTGCGTTTCGTCACCGGGCATTTCGCTCGAGCCTGCCATCAGATTCACCCCATCCTTCGGGATGCAGGAGTAGTTCATGAGTACGAAGTTGTATGTCGGAAACCTGCCGTACGAAACCAGCGAGTCTGACCTGCAGACGTTGTTCGAGAGCGCCGGCGCGGTCAGCACCGTGACGATCGTTCGCGACCGCGCCACCGGTCAGGCGCGCGGATTCGGGTTCGTGGAAATGAGCGATGCGGACGGCGCACGGCGCGCGATTACCGAGCTCGACCGCCACCAGTACGGCGGACGCAACCTGACCGTCAACGAAGCCCGGCCGATGGCGCCGCGCGGCAACGACGGCGGGTTTGGCGGAGGCCACCAGCGTCGCGAATCGCGCTGGTAAGATCGCGCCCGTTGCCGTTCACGAATTTTCACGTCCACCCGGATCTCCTCAAGGGGATCCGGGAACTCGGCTT
>JAICQE010000097.1 GCA_025938035.1 Vicinamibacteria bacterium | reverse complement strand
GGCGTGATTGCCGGACGCAACGCCGCCGCGCAGGTGCTGGGCGAGGAGCCGTCCGCGCCGCCGCGCACCACAGCCATCGGTGCGCTCGGCTACTACGTCTCGCACGCCGACCCGCGCAACTATCAGCCGACGAACATCACGTTCGGCATCATGCCCGCTCCCGCCGCCGACGTCGTGTCCGCCGTCAGGCGGACCCACCGCGGCAATTCAAAACGCGCCGATCGCAAGACGGTGACTTCAGAACGCGCGCTTGCCGCCCTCGAGGACTGGCTCGGTGAAAGAGCAGCTCCGATCCTTCCTTGAGTTCCTGCGCCTGAATCGCAACGCCTCGCCGCACACCGTGGCGGCGTACGACAGCGACCTCTCGCAGTTCCTCTCCTTCGCCGCGGACCACCATCGCACACTCCGGGCGGAGCTGCGGCCCGAGCAGGTCGACCTGTCCACGGTCCGTGCGTTCATGGCCGATCTGTACCGGCAAGGCCAGGCGCGATCGTCGGTCTCGCGCAAGCTGTCGGCGCTGCGGACGTTCACGCGCTACATGCGCCGCGAGGGCTGGATCGAAGGCGACCCGGTGGCGCTGGCGGCGTCGCCGAAGCGCGAGCAGAAAGTCCCGGCGCACCTGTCGGTGGACGAGATGTCCACGCTGCTCTCGACCCCCGACGCCGGCGATCCGCTTGGCTGCCGCGATCGCGCGATCCTCGAGCTGTTCTACGCGTCCGGCCTTCGTCTGAGCGAGCTGGTCGGGCTCGACGTCGAGGACGTGAACCTGAGCGCCCGCATGGTCCGCGTGATGGGCAAGGGCGCGAAGGAACGGATCGTCCCGTTCAATGAGACGACGAAGCAGGCGATCCTGAGATGGCTGAAGGACCGCCCGTCGCTGGTCGCCGCGAAGCGCGCGAAGAGCGCGAAGCACGCGAAGGCCGACGATCCATTGTTCGTGAATTTCCGTGGGTCACGCCTGACCGGGCGCAGCGTGCAGCGGCTGGTGGCGCGGTACGTCAGCCTGTGCAGCACGCGGTTCGGGATCAGCCCGCACGCACTGCGGCACTCGTTCGCCACGCACCTGCTCGAGCGCGGGGCCGACCTGCGCGCCATCCAGGAACTCCTCGGCCACGTGCAGCTCTCGACGACGCAGCGGTATACGCACGTCAATGCCGCGCAGTTGCTGGATGTGTATCGGAAGTCGCATCCGAGAGCTCGTCGTGTCCGCCTTCAGGTGGACCCTGAATCGTCGTGACGCACGTCGCGTTTCTTCGAGCGGTGAACGTCGGCGGGCGCGGGCTCGTGAAGATGACCGACCTGCAGAAGGCGTTCACCGCCGCCGGGGCAACGAACGCCCGCACTGTGATCGCCAGCGGCAACGTCGTCTTCGAGGCGCCAGGCGCGCTCGGCCCGCTGCGCGAGCGAATCGTGAAGAAGGTCCGGCCGCTGCTCGGCACCGATCCCGGGATCGCGTTTCGCACGCTGCCATACCTCGAGCGGATGATTGGCGCGGCGCCCTTCGGCCCGCTGGTCGACGATCGGACCGTCAAGCTGTACGTGCTGTTTCTGCTCGGCAAGCCAAAACGGCTGCCCGTGTTTCCGATCGCAATCCCGAAGGAAGTGATCGAGGTGCCCGGCATGTACGAGCAGGACGCGCTGATCGTCAGCCGGCGCAAGCCGAATGGGTTTTTCGGGTTTCCGGGCCTATGGACCGAGAAGGAACTTGGCGTGGCGTCAACCGGTCGTAACTGGTCGACGATTCTGCGCATCGCAAAAAGGCCGACGTAAACGTTGACAGGCCGACCTTCAGGTCGGCCTGTCAGCGTTTCAGCTAATCGTTGAGGAATCGCCGCGCCACTTCCACGTTGCACTTCTGGTTCGACTGCGGCATCCCCGGGCGGTACTCGAGCCTGCCCGACCACTGCGCCGGCTGTGTCAGGTAGACCGGATCCTCGACGGTGCCGGAGTAGGTCAGCGACTTGCCATCGGCAGCCACTTCGAACCGCTCGGTGAGTTTCTTCTGTTCGCTGCTCGGCACGCTGGTTGAGAGACCCATATCGTGCTTCGTGAAGTTCGTCGTCTCGACGACGAGCACCTTGCCTTCCCACCGCCCGACCGAATGTCCGTGCAGGAACTGCTGCGTCGCGGGCGGATGCTTGCGCCCGTCGAGATAGATCGTCCGCTCCGTATCCATCCAGTCGATCTTCATCACCACCTTGTCCTTCTGGACGTTGATGGTGGTGGCAACCGGATAGAACATCGTCGACGGCAGGCCGATGGGGATACAGTCCTTCTGCGTCGTCGCGCGCGAGTCGGACATCTTTTTCCCGATCGCTCTAGCCTCCTCGGTCCGCGGCCATTTGCCCGCTGTGCCCATGTATGCGCCAAACGAGCTCATTGGCGAGAACCACGTCCCGGCAATGCTGGTCGCGACGGCGTCGGTCTTCACTTCGTAGATGCTGCGCGAACTGATGTTCAGCGGCACGTAGGAGTTGTCCTTCTGCTTCGTCATGTCGCGGCCGAGCATCAGCTTCTCCGGCTCGCGGCGGCTCGGGCTGCCGGAGATCGTCACGATGTCGCCGACCTTGTGTTTGTCCTGGGTGAAGCCGAGGGCGTTGAGCACCGACGCCGCACCCGCCTCGACCTCCATCCGCTGCTTCGTCCCGTCCTCTTTCGTGACCTCGAGTGTGAGGTAGATGTGCGGGTTCATGTAGCGGTACTCGACCACCTTGCCGGTGACCGAGATCTTCTTCTGGCCGTCGAAGGCGGCGGCGCTGTGATGCGCGAGAGCAGGAGCGGCCGCGGCCAGGACAGCAGCGCACGCGAACATGACTGCAAGTTTCTTCATAGCCCGAAATTGTCTCCCCGATCGCGGCGCGCCGCAACCTGCCGACGTAGTGTCCGCCTTCAGGCGGACCCGGCTGAAATTGTTGCCGAAACACGGTAGGCTTCGTTCTCATGCGCTATTTCAAAGCTTTTTGCGTTGCCGCCGGCGTCGCTGTGGCCGCCGCTGTGATGCCGTTTGGCGTCTCAGCGCAGGGCGCGAGGTGCGACCGCGCGTGTCTCACCGGCATGATGACGCGCTACCTCAACGCGATGGTCGCCCACGATCCCGCGGCTCTTCCGGTGGCGGCAACCGTGAAATTCACCGAGGACACCGTCCAGATGAAGCTTGGCGAGGGCGCGTGGAAGACGGTGACGAAGCTGCGCCCGTATCGCGTGGACTTCATCGACGTGCAGCAGGGCGTGGCCGCCGTCCACACCGTGGTCGAGGAAAACGGCGCGCCCGTGCTCTTTGCCGCGCGGCTGAAGGTCGTCGATCGGCGGCTCACCGAGGTCGAGACGATGGTCGTCCGCAATCGCGAAGAGGGCGCGCTGTGGGCGCCCGATAACCTGAAGGAACCCACAGCGATGATGCTGTACAGGCCGCAGGCGTCGGAGCGCATGTCACGCGATCAGATGGTGGCGATAGCCACGCGCTACCCCGAGGGACTGCGGATGGGCAGCTTCGAGAAATCCGACGTGCCGTTCGCGCCGAATGCGTATCGCTTCGAGAACGGCGTGCGCATGGCCGGCCCCGGCTGCACGTTCCAGCCGCCGTCGTGCGAGAACATGCGGACGCAGCGCATCCCGACGCTTGCCGGCATGAAGCGGAGACTGGTGGCGGTGGACGAGGAGATGGGCGTCGTGCTGTTCCACCTCGCGTTCGGCCGCGGCTCGCTGCCGGGACCCAACGCGCAGAAGGGATTGGGGCTGGTTACGTTCGAGGCGTTCAAGGTCTACGGCGGCCAGGTGCACGCCGCCGAGGCCATCTTCGAGGCGCAGCCCGCAGAAGGACCGTTTGGTTGGGAGTGAGAGTCCGCCGCCAGCATCTGGGCAACCTTCTGCTCCTGGTGGTCTCGACCGTTATCGCCGTGGGAATCGCCGAGGCGCTCTTCCGCTGGCATACGTCGCGCACGTTCGACCGCGACCTGCCGGAGTGGGCGGTGAAACTGGTGGTGGTGCGGGGAGCGCAGGTCTTCGCCTTCAAGCCCCATGTCTCCGGCGAGGGTGTCGGAAGCGTGGACATGAAGCGGACGTTTCCCTATCGCACCAATGCGCATGGCCTGCGCGATCGCGACCGGCCGGCCAAGGCGTCCGGCACGACGCGCGTGCTCGTCGTCGGCGACTCGTATACATGGGGATATGCCATTGCGGAGGAGGAGTCGTTTCCGCAGGTGGCGGAACGCATGTTCGCCGAACGGGGCCGTGCCGACATCGAAGTCATCAATGGCGGCGTGCCGGACTACAACAGCCGTCAGGAGCGGGCGCTGCTCGAGAAGTTGATGCCGATCTACCAGCCGGACGTCGTCGTCCTGGCATACGTCGTCAACGACGCAGAACCGACAACGTCGATGCCGAGGTCCCCCGACGAGGTCTACCGGCACTCACGCTCGTGGTTCCTGACCGAGCTGGCCGAACAGCTGAACCGACGGTTATTCAGGCGCCGGCTGCTCCCTTCCGCGAAAGACAACTTCAGCAGCGTTTACCTGGACGGCTTCGAGGAAGATTCCGTGAAGTGGAGAGACTCGCGCGAGGCGATTCGCGAAATGCGCGACCTGGCCGCTGCCGCGGGCAGTTCTTTCACGGTCCTGATGATGCCGGACTTCACGCAGCCGTTCGACGATGGGTACGGGCTTCGGAAGATCCACGACGCGGTCGCGAGATGGGGCCGCGAACTGAACATTCCGGTATTCGATCTGCTGGAGCTGTTTCGCGGTGAGGATCATTCGGCGTTCATCGTGCCCTGGGATGGACATCCGAATCCGGAGGCGCATCGGCGGATCGCGGCATTTCTGGTCGAGAAGCTCGGCGAAGAGGCAGGCCTCAGTCCGTCAGCGCCGTGAATGGCCGCCACGAAGATTACGAAGTCTTTCCCTTCGTTTTTCTCAGTGGCCCTCATCTGTTGGGAGACCGGGTTGACCATTCCGAGTGCAGGAAAGATCCCTGCGACGCTGGTTGTCGCTCTCTCCCTCGCCGCTCTGTTCACCGCGTGCGGCGATTCCCCGTCATCACCGTCGATTCCCTCAACGGGATTCATTATGGCGGTGCAGCCAACAAGCGACACGGTGACGTTTCAAGCAACGATGGGGAATCAGACTTTCACGGCTTCGGGTGTTTCTACCCCACGATTATCTCCAGGCACCCACACGCTGAGCGGTACGTTCTCCCCTCCAGGACGCACGAGTGGCGAGGGTCTGATCTTCATCTTTGTTCGCGATCCCGACAGCGCCGGTGGCGTGCGAATGGGTTCGCTTCGTAGTCTGGCGGGACCGGTAGCCCACGTTGCCTCCTGCTTCGCCGTGTACGTCACGTCCGCAACCACAACGGCTACGCAGAGTTTCTCGCTGCAATTCGAGGTGACGGCGGACGCTGCGGATGCCTGTCCTCAGCCTGGCTGAACGCCAGCGCTCAGCGCTTCAAACGCGGGTACCAATGCACCGGTTGAGGGGGCGCGAGATCGACTGGAGCAGGCGCTTCCGGCATCAGCACTGTCGGGAACAGCTTCGTCTCGAACCCTTCGAAGTCGCGTGCCCACTCCTTGTGGTTGTAGACGCACACCGGCAGGCAGATCGAGCAGTAGTAGTGCTTCGAGAAATACGGGAAGCAGCGGCCGGTGTCCACGACGTAGCGGTCGTAGCCGAGATGATCCGCACCGGCCTCGGCGCTGCGTTCGTCAGGGATTGCCTGAGGCGGGCAGTACTTCCGGCACGCGCGGCAGATGTCGCAGAACTTCGCGATGCCGGCGTCGATCGGGCGATCGATCGCCAGCGGCAGTGACGTAGCGACGCTGCCCATGCGGAAGAGCGGTCCGAGCTTCGGATGAATGATCGACCCGTGGCGTCCGAGCTCGCCGAACCCGGCCTTGAGGCCGATGGGAATGTGCAGCAGGTCACTGTCCCCAATCGGGTGCTCGATCGTGCATGGCCAGCCAAGTGAGCGAAGGTACGCGGCAAGCTGGATGACCGTCTCGCCCAGCGTGTAATAGACGCGCAGGCACTCGATCGCGGACTCGCGCGACGGCACCACCTGAAACTCCCGCCAGCGCATGCGCTGCCCGACGGCAATCGCGTAGCGATGCTCGCAGGTGCGGCCTTGATAGACGTCGCTCGGCTCGATCTCGCAGATGCCGACGATGTCGGCGCCGAACTCGAGGCTCTTCTCTTTCAGGTGATGCGCCGCTTCTTCGGGTGAACCGAAATCGCGGCGCTCGCCCGCCACCGCTCCGGTGAAGCGCGGCTCCTGCTCTTCGTAAATCAGTCGCAGATATTCATTGATTTCGTCCGGGCGGCCCGGCCGGCCGCCCACCGCCGCATACCAGTCCTCCCAGGCGAACGGCGCCGGCGACGACGAAGAAGCAGATGTCAACCGAACTTCAGGTCGCGGCGCGTGAACGCCACGCAGCCGAGCAGGAAGTACGCGCCGGCATAGGCCGCGATCTTCGCGGTCTCCCTGCGCTGCTCGCCGTAATCGACGGTGGGTCGCTGCCGGATTGCAGCCGGAATGCGGTCGCGGAACTGCGGCGGGATCGGTGGAGCCGCCCAGACCACGCCGTTGTAGTGGCTCTGATAGCCCGGCGCCACCACGGCGTCCAGCACCGCCCCAATCCGCTGATAGATCGGATTCGGGTATTCGCGCATCGGCGGAATGAGCTGGGGCACGATGGCGAAGAACATGGTCACGGCGACGGCAATCGGTGCTGATCCCATCGTGCTCATGGCGGTCGCGAGGCCGGCACACAGCACGATGCCCGCAATCGTCCGTGTCGCCGAGATCGCCAGCACGCCCTCTTCGATGTTCACTTCCAGGTATCGCGCCAGCCCGTATCCGAGCGCGATCCCGATTCCGAGCGTCACCGCGCAGAACGCGGAAACGCCGATCCATTTGCCGATCAGCATCTGCCAGCGCCGTACGGGGTGCGACAACACCGTGATGATGGTCTTCGAGCGCAGTTCCGATGCGATAGACGAGGCGCCGAGATAGATCGCGCCGCCCATGCACAGGTAGCTCCAGAGGTCGAGCGAGCCGGACACGGCGTTGGCGCGGAGAAACGCGACGAACTCCGGCCCACGTTCAGGCTGCGCGAAGAGCGCGGGCCCCGAGCGCAGGAACATGATGACGACCGCAAATCCCCACATGTACAGCGCGCGCTGGCTCATCACCGCGCGGAACGCGTTCTTCGCGACCAGGACGACGTGCCTCACGACCCGACTCCCGCGTGCTTCAGGTAGGTTTCCTCGAGCGTGGCGGCGCGCATCGGCTGCACGGTGCCGATCTCGAGCGGCACGGCAAGCAGCAGCTTCAGCAGCGTCTGCTTGTCCGCGGCGTCGCAGCGCAGGAGGGCGGCGCCGTCGGTCTCCTGCAGCACCGTGACTTCGCCGCGCAACAGGCTCCGGTGCGAGGGCGTCCAGCCCAGCACCTCGATGTCCCACTGCTGACCGGCCGCGCCGAATGACGCGATCCGATCCGCGAGGACGACCTGCCCCTGCCGCACCATCACGACTTCATCGCAGGTCCGCTCGACGTCCGACAGGATATGGCTGCTGAGGAACACCGTCCGGCCGCGCGCCTTTTCCTCGACGATGATGTCGAGCACCAGGCGGCGCCCTTCCGGATCGAGACCGCTGGTCGGCTCGTCGAGAATCAACAGCTCCGGATCGTGAATGAGCGCCTGTGCCAGGCCGAGGCGCTGCGTCATGCCTTTCGAGTAGCTCGAGATCGGACGCTTGCCGGCGTCGGTCAGCCCCATGCGATCGAGCAGGCCGGGGATCGCCGCATCCAGCGACGCCGAGGACATCCCCGCGAGCTGGCCGTAGTACCGGAGCGCCTCGCGCGCGGAGTAGAACCCGTAGGTGTAGAAAATTTCCGGCTGGTAGCCGATCCGTCGCGCGACTGCCGGTCCTGGTGCTTCACCGAACACCCGCACTTGTCCGGCGGTTGGTTTGAGGAATCCGAGCAGGGTATGGATCGTCGTCGTCTTGCCGGCACCGTTGGGACCGACGAAGGCGACGACGCTGCCGCGCGGTACGGTCAAGGAGAGACCCCTGACCGCCTGGACGATGCTGCGCCGCATCCCCGCGCGATAGTTCTTGACGAGACTGTCGACGGAGATCACCGGTTCGGGCACTGGTTGTCCTTTCGTGGGGCGAGCCTTTCAGGCTCGCCACGCGGACCCGACAGGGTCCGCGCCACGATCATTCGCTTCCGATCACGTCGATGAGACGCCCGCCGCTTTCAGCGCCGCCAGCACTCGCGCATTGCGGAATGGAAGGCGCCGCAGCCGCACTCCAGTTGCGTCGTAGATCGCGTTTGCGACCGCGGCGAAGAGCGGCTTGCACACGGTCTCGCCCGCGCCGTAATGCGGCAGGTCGGGCCGGTTCTGGTTCGGATCGCCGTTGACGATCACGACCTCGATCGACTCCGGCGTGTCGGCGTGCGTCAGCGTCGGGTAGCTCCCCCAGTCCACGCTCGTCACCTTCTCGGTGTCGAAGGTGACCTCCTCGTGCAGCGCGCGGCTGAGTGCGTACATCATCCCGCCTTCGACCGTCCGCTTCAGGCCTTCCGGGTTGATTACCAGGCCGCAATCGTGCGCGCAGACGAGGCGCTTCACCCAGACGCGGCCGGTCCGGCGGTTGACCTCGACCTCCGCGATCTGCGCCACCACGGTCTGGCTCCGGAAGGTGTACGCGATGCCGCGGCCGGTGAGGACCTCACCCGTGCCTCGCGCGGACGGAGAGGGACGTAGCGTCCAGCCGTACTTTTCAGCCGCGGCCCGGATGCAGGCGATCGATCGTGCCCGTTTGAAGCCGCTGTCGTCGGTGGTGCTGGCGGTGAGCAGCTTGAGGCGGAAATCCACCGGATCGGCTTTCGCCGCCGCCGCGAGCTCGTCGATGAACGACTCGGACGCGAAGGTGACCTGCGGTCCGTTGGGGTCGCGCAGGTTGCCGGTGCGGAGCGGCGTCTCCCACACGAGCGGCAGTCCAACGACGTGCGCCGTGGTGCGCCGGTTCGGGATGGCGTACATCTCGGACGGTGTCGCCGCGCCGCCGCGCGCCGGCGTTGCGCGCCGCGTCCCCATCAGCTGGGAGATCAGTACCGTATCGGGTTCGTTGTAGCCGAGGTGATTGTGATCTGCGGCTCGCGCCTCGAAATCGAGCGCGACGAGATTGCCCTGGGCATCGAGCCCGCCGCGCATCTTCACGGTGAACGCTGGTCCTTTCGTGTCCCAGGCCGTCTCCTCCTGCCGCGTCCACTGCACGCGAACGGGACGTCCGAGCTCCTTCGCCAGGTACGCCGCCTCGAACCCTGCATCGTCTGCAGCCGTCCGGCCGTAGGCCTGCGGCCCTTCCATCCACAGCACGCGCACGCGCTCGCGCGGCATCTGCACGAACTGCGCGACACCGTTGCGCAGGCCGTACGACTTCATGTCGTTGGAATAGATCGTCAACTGATCGTTGGACGGATCAGCCATGGCGTGGGCCGGGCCGATGGAAACGTGGCCTTGAAACGGCACTTCGTAGTCGGCTTCCACGACGCGCGCGGCGCTCCCGAACGCCGCGTCCGGATTGCCAACCACGGTGGGGTTCCCGGCGGCCGTCGGCGTCGCCTGCCGCATGTAGCGGAACAGATCTTCCGAGGATGGAAACGGCGCCGTTGCCGGGTTCCGCCAGTTGACCTTCAGCTGACGCGCCGCCTGGATTGCTTGCTCCTCGCGCTCACAGACTACGGCGACGTAGTTGCCCTTGCTGACCACCTTGACGAATCCCGGCACGCCCTTGACGGACGATTCGTCGATGCTGACGAGCGTGGCACCGGCGACCGGCGGTCTGACGTTCCGCGCGTGCAGCATCCCGGGCACCTTGGCGTCGACCGCCCACTTCAGCGAGCCATCGACCTTCGGCGGGATGTCGTAGCGCTGCGGCGACTGTCCGACGATCTTGAGCTGCTGCACCGTCTTGAGCTGCGCCGCGCCGGTCGTCTGATCGGTGTTGTTCCCCTTCAGCGTCACGTTGAACTTGCGGCCGCCGATCAGCTCGCCGTAGGTGACTCTCCGTGACGGGTCGCTCGCGACCGTAACAACACCGTCGGCGACGGCCAGCTGCGCCACGGGAACGCCGAGTCGCGCGGAGGCGAGGTCCAGCAGCACGCGGCGTGCTTCGGCGGCTACACGGCGCATCGGCCACCCGTCGGTCTGGAGCGCATCGGATCCGCCCGAGCCGCCCTGATCGACGGTGACGTCCGTGCTGCCCATGACGCAGCTCGTGCGCGCATAGGGCATGTCGAGCTCGTCGGCCATGATCTGGCGGAACGCCGTGCCGGTGCCCTGGCCGAGATCGGTCTTGCCGACGAAGAACGTCGCCGTGTTGTCTTCGCGGATGACGATCCACGAATCGAGCTGGCGGAAGTCGGGATCGATATACGGGCCCGCGGCCTGTGCGTCGACGAGGCCGACGAAAGGATCGGCGTTGGCGATCGCGGCGACGCCAACGACCAGATAGCCGGACGTCTTGATGAAGTCGCGTCTGGTGGTCGTCATGCGATCACCTCGTGGTCCTGCTGCCGTGCCGAGGCCATCGCCTTCGCTGCGCGCTTGATGGCGGCCTGCACGCGGTAGTAGGTCATGCAGCGGCACAGCGTGCCCGACATTCCCTGACGAATCTGCGCGTCGGTTGGATTCGGGGTGCGATCGAGGAGCGCCTTGGCGGTCAGGATCTGGCCGTTCTGGCAGAAACCGCACTGCGGCACCTGTTCGTCGATCCAGGCCTGCTGCAGCGGGTGCAGCTTGCCGCCCGTCGCCAGTCCTTCGAGCGTCGTGATGTCGGCGCCGGCGACGGCGGACATCGGCCGGATGCACGAGCGGACGGCTTCGCCCTTGATGAGGACGGTGCACGCCCCGCACTGGCCGAGGCCGCAGCCGAACCGGGGGCCGTGCAGGTCGAGGTCGTTGCGCAGGACGTATAAAAGCGGGGTCGCGGGATCGACGTCAACCGTGTGCGTCCTCCCGTTGACTCGAAGAGTGAAGTTGGCCATGACGGGGCTGAGTGTACACGCTAAGATTCGTCCGATGAACGGACGGATCCTGGTCGCAGCCGTTTTCCTCCTGATGGGCTGTTCGAAGCCTGCAGGGGAGGCCGCCCCGTCACGGGAGGAATGGTTGGCCGGCGTGAACGCGTGGCGGACGAAGCACGAGACCGACTACCGCCGCGACTGGGCCACGATTGCAGGCCTCCACTTCCTCGAGCCCGGCGCGCATTCCCTCGGCAGCGCCAAGGCGAACGAGATCGTCCTTCCGGCAGACCTCCCATCAACCGTCGGGAAAGTCGTCGTCGCCGACGGCTGGGTCCGCTTCGAACCGGCGCCCGGCATCACGCCGACACAGAACGGCAAGCCTCTGACCGGCACCGTCGTCCTCAAGGAACCGGACAAGGACCCGGCGGATGAAGTGGCGGTCGCCGACGTCAAATTCGCTGTCCATCAGAGCGGGCCGCGCCTCTCGCTCCGGGTCTGGGATCCGGACGGCAAGCAGGCGCGCGAGTTCGCCGGATTCGACTGGTTCCCGATCCAGGACAACTATCGCGTGGTCGCGAAGTTCATCCCCGATGAGACGCCGATCAGAGTGCCCGTCATCAATACCTACGGCGACCCGGACATATACCCCTCGGAAGGCGTCGTGGAGTTCACGCTGAACGGGGAGACGGTGCGCCTTCGTCCGTTCACCACGCGCCCGAAGCGGTTCTACTTCGTCTTCCGCGATGCCTCGAGCGGCCAGGAAACGTACGAGACCGCGCGGTTTCTCTATTCCGATTTGAAAGACGACGGAACGACGGTGCTGGATTTCAACGAGGCGTACAACCCTCCGTGTGCGTTCAACCCGTACACGACGTGTCCGATTCCGATTAAAGAGAATCGCCTGGCCGTAAAGATTCTGGCCGGCGAGAAAGCGTACAAGGGCCATGACTAGGGCTGTCGCGGGGCTCGTGCTTCTGGTTGCCACCGGTCCCGTCCTTGGTGCACATCACGGCGACGCCGGCCGCTACGACGAAGAAGTCATTACCGTCACCGGCACGGTCGTGGCGCTGCAGATGGTCAATCCCCACACGCACATCATCTTTGACGTGGTCACGAACGGGAAGAGCGTCCGCTGGCAGGCGGAGCTCGGCACGCCGCAGCAGTTGATCAAGCAGTTCGGCTGGACGCCGTCGACGATCACGAAGGGCATGAAGCTGACGATGATCGGGCGTCAGCTCAAAGGGAAGGCGCCGTATCTCAACTTGACCGAGCGCGCGAATATCGTCGTCTCGGATACGGGCAAGGAGATCTACCGCACGGAGAACTTCGGCAAAGCCGCGCCGCCGAAGAGTGACAAGGGCTCGTTTATCGCCCAATGAGCCGCGATTCCGACACACCGAGACACCGAGGGCACCGAGGGATTGCTTTCGTTTCTCAATGCCTCAGTGCCTCGGTGTGTCGCGTGATCGTGCTCGCCGTTCTAACAACGGGACTGCTCGCGCAGGCGCCGGCGGTGCCGCTGCCGATCCGGCAGATCGCGTATCTCAAAGCCTCGAACCCGGACGCCTCGGATCACTTCGGCTGCGGCGGCGAGAATCACGGCCATAACGGCCAGAGCGTTTCGCTGAGCGCCGATGGCAGGACGCTCGCGGTCGGCGCGCCGCACGAATCGAGCGCCGCCAGCGGCGTGAATGGCAATCAGCGGGACAACTCGGTCTTCGATGCCGGCGCCGTATACGTGTTCACGCGGACGGGTGATTCCTGGACCCAGCAGGCGTATCTCAAGCCGTCCAATCCACAGAGCGGCGCGGAATTCGGCCACTACGTGGCACTGAGCGCGGACGGGAACACACTGGCGGTCTCGGCCTATTGGGAGGCCAGCAACGCGACGGGCATCAACGGCAACCAGAAAGACGAATCGATCCCGCAGGCTGGAGCTGTCTACGTGTTCGCACGCGCCGGGTCCACATGGAGACAGCAGGCGTACGTCAAGGCGTCCAATACCGGTGAGGCGGGGACCGCGGACACCTTTGGCGAGGGCGATCAGTTCGGCTGGTCGCTCGCGCTGAGCGGCGATGGCACCACGATCGCCGTCGGCGCGATCACCGAAGACGGCGGTGCCGCGGGCATCAACGGCAACCAGCGCGACAACGCATCGCCTTCGGCGGGTGCGGTGTACGTCTTTACGGGAACCGGCGGCGCGTGGTCGCAGCAGGCGTACGTCAAGCCGTCGAATCCGGACGCGGGCGACATGTTCGGCTACTCGGTGTCGCTGAGCGCAGACGGCAGCGTGCTCGCCGTGGGCAGCTTCGACGAGGACGGATCGGGGCGCGGCGTCAATCCGGCTTCAGATAACCGCAACGCCGGATCGGGCGCGGTGTATGTGTTCACGCGCGGCGGCGCCACATGGTCGCAGCAGGCCTACCTCAAACCGGCCAACAGCGAACCGCAGGACTCCTTCGGCGTCCACGTCGCGCTCAGTGACGACGGCGGAACGCTGCTGGCCGGATCGCTGGACGAGGACTGCCCGGCGACCGGCGTCAACCCGCGCGGCTGCGACACCGACTGGAACAGCGACCTGTCGATGGGCGCCGCCTATGTCTTCGTGCGTGCCGGCGCCACATGGTCGCAACAGGCATTTCTGAAGCCGTCAAATACGGGAGCCAACGACTGGTTCGGCGCGCGGGTCGCGCTGAGCGGCGACGGCAATACGGCGGCGATTGGCGCGCCATTCGAGGATGGTGGCGCCAGAGGCATCAACGGGCGGCAGAACGACGACTCAGCGAGCCAGGCCGGCGTCGTCTATCTCTTCACACGGACGGGAGCGACATGGCAGCAGCGCGCGTACGTGAAAGGGTCTAATACCGAAGCATTCGACGAGTTCGGCAGCTCCGTCGCTCTCGATCGCAGCGGTACCACACTCGTTGCGTCGGCGCGCGGCGAGGACAGCGCGGCGCGCGGCATCAACGCGAACCAGAACGACAACTCCGCGGACGAGGCCGGTGCGGTGTACGCGTTCGCGATCGCGGCCGGCCCGGCACAGGCGCAGCGGCCCGCACCAGAACTGATTCTCACCAACGGCAAGATCGTGACGGTGGACGCGCGATTTTCGATCGCGCAGGCCGTCGCTATTGGAGACGTCTTGACCACGACTCCGATGCTCGATGGGTACGAGCACGGACGAATCATGGCGGTCGGAACGAACAAGGAGATTGAAGCGCTCGCCGCTCCGAGGACGCGCCGCATCGACCTGCAGGGAAAGACGGTCATCCCAGGCCTGATCGACAACCACATGCACCTTCTGCGCGCCGGCACCACCTGGCGGCGCGAGGTGCGGTGGGACGGCGTCCCATCGCGCAAGCAGGCGCTCGACCTGCTGCGTGAGCGCGTGGCGGCGAGCACGCCGGGTGAGTGGATCTATAACCTCGGTGGCTGGACGCTCGAGCAGTTCGCCGACGATTCGCGTCCGTTCACGAAAGCCGAGCTCGATCGCATCGCGCCGGAGAATCCCGTCTTCCTGCAGGCGTCGTACTACCGCGGCTACGCCAACACACGCGGCGCGCAGGCGCTTGGCATCGACAGCCCGTCAGGTGTGGTGGAGGAGGCGAACCTGCGAGCCGTCGCGGCACGGCTGCCAGTCGCAACGGGCACGGAGCTCGAGTTGAGCACGCGGCAGATGATCCAGGACTTGAATCGCGCCGGCCTGACGTCATTCGGCAGTGCGGGATGCGAACCTGACGTCCTGCCGCGTTACTTTCAATGGTCGCAGAAGGGGCAGCTCAATGTCCGCGTCTTCTGCATCATCGGGCTGGCGCCAGGCACTCCCGAGGCGGTGACGGCAGCGCTGCCGCGGATTCGCAACTATCGCGTGCGCCACACGGAGAACCTGTTCGTCGACGACGTCGCGTATGGCGAGACGGTGTACGGTCCGCTGCATGATCCGATGTTCGTCCGCGCGTCCGATCCGCAGCCGGCGCAGCTGGCCGAATGGCGCCGCGTGGCGACCGAGGTCGCAAAGGCGCGCCTTCCCCTGCACGTGCACGCCAACCTGACCGCGACGATCAGCGCATTTCTCGATCAGATCGAGTTGATCAATCGGGAGTACCCGATCAAGGACCTGCGCTGGACGCTCGCCCACCTCAACCAGGTCGATGCGAACCATCTCGCGCGCATGAAGGCGCTCGGCATCTCTGCGGCCGTCCATCCGTGGGCCGTGATCAACGGCGGCATCAACCGGACGGTGTTCGGAACCGCGGCGCTCGACATGGTGCGGCTGAGGACCCTGCAGTCCAGCGGCGTACTCTGGGGATTAGGCAGCGACGGCAGCCGCGCGAATCAGATCCTGCCGTTCCAGACGATATCGTGGGCGGTGACCGGGCGGATGGTTGGCGGGGACGTCGTGCTGCGCGAGGCGCATCGCCTCACGCGCGAAGAAGCGCTCATCGCCCACACGCGCAGCAACGCGTACCTGATCTTCCAGGAAACGAATCTCGGCTCGATCGAGCCCGGCAGGCTCGCCGACCTCGTCGTTCTCGACCGCGACTATCTGACCGTGCCCGCCGATCAAATCAAGGACATTCGCTCGACCATGACGATCGTCAACGGGCGGGTCGCATTCGAAGCGAAGTAGCCCCGCTACGGAGCGATCACGCGAACGGTCGGAAAGTACTCACGGTAGCGGCCGGCGTCGCGCGTCAACAGATCGAACCCGGCGACTGCCGCGTGCGCGCCGATGTAGAAATCAGGCATCGGCGATTGCCGTTGTCCACCACGCCGCCGGTAGGCGAGATAGGCGTGCCCGGCGAGGAAACCCGCGGCCCAGGGGAGCTCGGCGCGGCGGAAGTACCGCCGGGGCAGAGCCTCGTCGAGATCCTCGATGCGCGGGAATCGCACGGATACTTCCGCATAAATGATCGGGTTGATATAGAGCGCGCCGGCATGAGCGGCCTCTTCGAGCATCGCGGCTGACCAGTCCAGCCATTGCCCGTCCTCGGTAAACAGATCGAGCAGCACGTTGCTGTCGATGAGCGTTCCCGCCATCAGTCGCCGCGCATCAGCTTCATGATCTCGTCGGTTGTCAGCGTCCCGGTGCCGCGGCCGCGGGCATGCTCGACGATCTCGCGCCCCAGAGAACGCCGGGTTCCCGTCTTCTGCTTGGTCAGTCGGGCGGCGCCGCCGTCAACCGTGAACTCCACCTCGCTTCCCGGCACGAGCCCCAGGGCCTCTCGGACATGGAGCGGGATCGTTACCTGGCCTTTGCTGGTGATCCTCACGTATTACTCCTACAAGTAAGAGTAATACCCGTTCGATTTGCCGTCAAACTCCTGGGCATTTCCAATGCGACGGACGAACCGGCTCGTCCCACGAAGTCCGAGCTGGCGATCCTGCGGGTGCTCCGGGAGCGCGGGCCGCTCTCGGTCCGCGATGTTCAACGGGCACTGAACGTGCGAAGCCCACCGGATACACCACCGTGCTCACGCTGGTGCAGATCATGACGGAGAAGGGTCTGCTCGATCGCGACGACGGTGTACGCCCGCAGTTGTACAGCGCCCGTCAGAAGCAGTCGCACACCCAGCAGCACCTGCTGCGTGATTTCATCGACCGCGCCTACGGCGGGTCGGTCCGTTCGCTCGT
>JAICQE010000067.1 GCA_025938035.1 Vicinamibacteria bacterium | reverse complement strand
AGCGGTTCGAATCGTTCGGATCGTTCGCGTTCTTGAACGGTTCGCACGGTTCGAACGAATCGAACGGTTCGAACGACTCGAACGACTCGAACGACTCGAACGGGTAAAATGGGTCCATTGGAATACCTGATCAAGCAATACCCGCTCGAATCCGGCGCGCTCGAAATTCAGTACATCGAAGAATTTTTCGGGGAGTTTCCCCGCAAGAAGACCGCGCGGGAAATCGTCGCCCGCCTCAAGGATCGCGAATTCCTGATCCTCATCGCCGAGGCGCCGCTGCCCGACGATCCGGGCATGGTGGCGCCCGTGTCGTTCAAGGTCGTCCACGAGATCCGCGCCGACGAAACGGAGCCCAAGCTGGTGGACCTGGTCGGCCGGCTCGACGGCGCCGTCCGGTTCCAGGGGCGCAAGGTCCTCTACAGCTGGATTGGCGGCACGCGCCGCGACTGGCGCGGCCAGGGACACTTCCGCGCCCTGACCGAGGAATCGGAAGCGTGGGCCCACTCGGCCGGCTTCAACGAGGTGGTCGTCAAGACGAAAAACCGCTTCTACGACATGCGCGGCACGCTCGATCAGCTCGAATTCAACGTCGTCAAGTACGAGCCGAACCGCACCGACAACCGTGAGTCGAAGGTGTATCTGAGTAAGCCGCTCTCGTCGGACGTTGTCCGCGCGCACACCAGCACACGAACGGTCGTTTACGCGGATTAGTCTGTGCCGCTCGCACCAGGCACGCGCTTCGGGCCGTAGAAGATTCGCAGTCGGCGCCACACGGGGGACCGCGCCCCTGATGCATTGACGCCAACTACTTTGCATTGTAAAGTATGCCCATGCCCTGCCGTCGTGGACACGATCGCCGGCTGCCGTCCCTCCTCCTCCTGGGGCTCGTCGCCGCCGCCCCGGCACACGCACAGGACAAGACCGCGTCGATCGACAGGATCTTCAGCTGGGTGAAGCCCGGCTCGCCGGGCTGCGTGGCTGCGGCTTCCCACAACGGCGCGCTGGTCGTGAATCGCGCCTATGGTCTGGCCGATCTCGAGCGGAACGTGCCGCTCACCGCCGATTCCGTCTTCGACGCGGCGTCGATCCGGAAGCAGTTCGTGGCCGCAGCGATCCTGCTGCTCGTCGAGGAAAAGCGGCTGGCGCTCACCGACGACGTCCGCAAATACATTCCGGAACTGCCGGACTACGGGCGGACGATCACTCTGGACCACATGCTCAGCCACACCAGCGGCTTGCGCGACTGGACGGGGCTGCGCAACTTCAACAGCGGCAGCGAGCCGGCGATGCCGATGATCCTTCGTCAGCGGGCCCTCGACTTCGCGCCCGGCGAAGAATGGGCCTACTCGAACAGCGGCTACGTGCTGCTCACGGAGGTCGTGGCGCGGCGCAGCGGAATGCCCTTCTCCGAGTTCGCGCGAACGCGCCTGTTTGAACCGCTCGGCATGACGTCCACGACCTACGTCGATGACTTGCGGCAGGTCGTCAAGAACCGCGCGCTTGCCTTCGAGCCGCAGGGCGCCGGCTGGCGCATGGACATGCTGATCGACAACGAACGCGGTGGTGGCGGTGCGCTCTTCAGCACGGCCAGCGACCTGGTGCTCTGGAGTGACGGGCTCACCAGCGGCCGTCTCGGCAGGTTCGTGACGGATAAGCTGGAGGAACCGGCAAAATTGAACAACGGTCGCGTACTCGATTACGGACGCGGCCTGATCGCGGGCACCAACTATGCCGGCCGCCTGTTCCACCACGGCGGCGGCGCTGCTGGGTTCCGATCGGTTCTGGTCCGTTTTCCGGACAGCCGCATCTCCGTTGCCGTCCTCTGTAACGCCGGCGAAGCGTCGGACGATCGCGATGGTTTCGCGGCGCGCATTTTCGATCTCTTCGCCGCTCCTGGCGGCGTCCGCCCGCCGGCTGCCCCGACCCCAGCGACCGCCGGCGGCGCGCCCATCGAAGGCCTGGACCTTTCCGGCAAGGCTGGGGTCTTCGTCAACGACCAGACCGGCAGGCTGCTCCGCCTTGCCGCCGCCAACGGCCGGCTCGTCGTCGCAGGCGCCGGCCCGCTGGTCGCGGTGACGAAAGATCGTTTCCGCATCGCGCGTCCGACGATGGAGTTCATGTCCAAGGATGCGTTCGAGATCACATTCCTCTCAGGCGATCAGTTCGAGTACACGTCGATGGAGGGCCGGACAACGCGATATCGTCGCGCACGGCCGTGGGCGCCGACGGCCGGCGAGCTGACGGCCTATGCCGGACGGTATGAGAGCGACGAACTGCGTGCCCGTTTTCAGATCGTGCCGGGAAAGACCGGACTGGCCATTCGCCTCAATGATGCGCCGGGCGAGGCGCCGGAATTTCCGGGCGTCGTCCGCGACACCTTTCAGCGCGGGAACCTGGTCCTGCGGTTTCAACGGAATTCCGCGGGAGCGATCACGGGTGTGCAGTTCACGACTCCCGTATTCCGGAACGTGCCGTTCGCGTTGACCCGTTGATCGCCGGCTGGCCTGGTCAGTTCTCTGTCGGACGGCCGACGGATTCCACGACGAGCACCGGCACCTGTGTACGCTCGGATTCAAGCTTCAATCCAAGCTGCTCTTCGAGTGCCACGAGAACCGGCGGCACGTTTGCGCCGGCGGCCAGTTCGGTCGATGGGCCGGGAGGCTGCGGTGCAAAGGTGTACTCGACGTCGTAGAGTCCCGCGAGACCCGTTCGATCGACGACGGGACGGCCGACTTGACCCTGCAGCAAGGTCGCGAAATCCGGCATCGTCACACCCGACCGTCGCACGCGGATTCTCGAGCCGCGCGTCCCGTCCGACGACTCGGTGAGAAAACTGATCGTGACAACCTGGCCGCACGGCGGCCATCCATCTTTGGCGATCGCCATGAGTTCTTCGCGGGTCATGACTCTGCCTCCGTCGCGGCAGTCCGCCTGTGTCGGGCGAATCTGCGGGCCAAGACGCCGATCACTGCGCGCGTGGACGAGAACATACGCCGCCAGTTCCCGCGTCTCCGTCCGCGCCTTGAACTGGAACCGCTCCGCGAGGAGCGTGCGCAGCAGCGGCATCAGCGCGTCCGGGCTGCGCGGCGGTGGGTCGACCCGTGCGTCGATGTCGAAACGCTCGACCGCTGTCCACTCCGGCGCGTCAATCAGCTGCGAACCGTGCAACCCGTACGCGCGCAGAATCAACGTCCGCAGCGTCGTGTTCGTGGCGATCAGCTGACCGTTCGCCCTCGGGCTGAACGACATGTTGCCGCCGTCAACGCTGCGCCGGACGGAGGCCACGCCGAACGCCGGCTGCTGGCCCGCCGTGCTTGCCGCCAACGCGAGCATGACGATGACGGGAAGCAGACGCCAACGCTTTGAACCTCTTTGAACGGGACCCATGAACTCTTTGAACTCTTTGAACCCCTTGAACCCCTTGAACCCCTTGAACCCCTTGAACCCCTTGAACCTACATAACGAGCACAATCTTCCCAACGTGCTCGCTCGACTCCATCAGCCGGTGCGCCGCGGCGGCTTCGGCGAGCGGGAACGTTCGATAGACGACCGGCGAGACGGCGCCACGTTCGAGGAGCGGCCAGACCTCGCGCCGGAGTGACTCGGCGATTGCGCCCTTCTCCGATACGGTGCGAGGACGCAGCGCGGAACCGGTGATCGTCAGCCTCCGCCCGAGAATCCGTCGGAGGTCTACGGTCGCGAGCGGCTCTCCTTCCATGAACCCGATCACGACCAGCCGGCCGTCCATGGCCAGCGCCGCCAGGTTGCGGTTCACGTACGACCCGCCGACGATGTCGAGGATCAGGTTGACGCCGTGGCCGGCTGTCAGCTCGCGGGCGATCGCCGCGAAGTCCTCCGTCCGATAGTCGATTGCCCGTTCGGCGCCGAGCCGCTCGCAGGCGCGGCACTTCTCCGGCGATCCGGCGGTCGCGAACACCCGCGCGCCGCGCGCGGCAGCCAGCTGGATGGCGGTCGTGCCGATCCCGCTCGAACCGCCGTGGAACAGCGCAGTCTCGCCGGCCTGCAGGCGGCCGCGATCGAACACGTTCGTCCACACCGTAAAGAACGTTTCGGGTATCGCAGCCGCGGCAACCAGGTCGAGCGGTGCGGGCGCGGGCAGACACTGCACTGCGGGCGCCACGCACTTCGCGGCGTATCCACCGCCCGACACCAGCGCACACACCCTGTCGCCGACGCGCAGTCCTCCAACGCCCCCGCCGAGCAGTTCGATCGTGCCGGCAACCTCGAGCCCCGGAATATCACTCGCTCCCGGCGGCGGCGGATAGTGCCCCTGCCGCTGCATCACGTCCGGACGATTGACGCCGGCGGCAGCCACGCGAATCAGCACCTCTCCCACGCCCGGCGCCGGATCCGGCCGCTCGGCCAACCTCAGTACTTCAGGCGGGCCCGGTGAAGAGATTTCGATGCACTTCACTTGGAAGTCGGAAGTTGGGATTTGGGAGTTGCCAGCGAAGAAGGCAGCCGCGGCGACGAGATCAGATCCTCGAACAACTCCCAGCGCCGCGCGGGGTCGGCATCCGTGCCGCCCTGCGATTCGACCCAGCGCGCCACGATGTCTCTGCCGACGGTGTAGTTGATGACATAGCTGCGGTACTGATCGATGAACCTCAAACGCTGCTCGGCCCTGGCGCGCGAGTGCAGCGCGTAGGTCTCGAGCCACCGTACCGCCCCTTCCGTATCGAGCTGTCCGTCGAGGTATCGCCGTGCCGCTTCGTCGCCGGCCGGTCCCAGCCGCTCCACCAGATCGACGACGTCGTAGTAGCGGGCGGCCATCGACGGGTCGAGCCCCGCGGCTGGAAAGACAACGCTTCGCGCAAACGCCACGCGATCGAGTCCGGGAAAGGCGACGTGCACCCCGTAGTCGCCGGTGCCTTCAGCGATCAGCGATTGCGGGGTGAACAGCGGGTACACCGAGAACTCCCGCCAGCCGCGGCCGCGCACGAGGTTTTTCTCCAGAAGCACGTTATAGGCGTGATGACCCGGATACCCCTCGTGACAGGCCAGAACAACGGCCCAGTCCGCATGTATGGGCAGGTCGGTGTTCACCTGGATCACGCTCCGGTAGCCGCCCTGATACCAGTTGTAGGCGCTCCACGTCTTGCCGGTGACATACTCGACGGTGAAGTTTTCTTCGTCGGGCAGCCTGATGTGCTTCAGCGTCCGCACGCGGCATTCGTCGATCGCCGCGCGAAACGTCGCGTCGAGGCGCGCCCTGGGAATAACGAATCGGAGCCGGTATGCCTCATACCGATCGGGGAGCGTGCCGGTGCCAGGAAGCCGCTTCTCGAGCTCCGCCAGCACGTCCAGGAACTCCTGTTCCGTATGCGCCGGCGCCACGGCATCGTAGAGCGCCTTCGACTCCTCGTCGAAGCGCATCGTCGTGCCGGTGAGAATCGCGACGCGGGCGCGGAGCGCCTCGAGCTGACGGGTGAGGTACTGATGCCGCGCGCGAGACGGTTCGGATGCCGACGGAGCGGGGGCAATCGCCGCCAGGTCACCCGCGAGATCGACCGCGGCCTCGTTGATGTCACCCAGCGAGACCTTCATGAGCTCGGCCTCCATCCGCCATTCCGGCGGGCCGTAGTACGCGTCGACGTAATCGCGATCATGCTGGCCCAGCGCCAGCACCAGACGGACGTACCGGTCTGCCAGCGCGTTCACGTCGCTGGCCGGGCGAGGATCCGGGCGCCACCAGGGTGACGAGGCGACGGCGACGGCCGTCAGCAGGATCAGCGCGAAGACCACACGCCGCGTCGTCAATAGCGTTGCCCGATGGTGGGAATCAAATATTCGGAGAACGCCCGCTCGAAGTCGTACGCCGGGGCATAGCCCCAGTCGCGGCGGGCAGCGCCGTCATCGACGTCGGCCGGCCACGAATCGACGATCGCCTGCCGCTTCGCGTCCGTGCGCCATCCCAGCGCGGCGCGCGGGAAGGCGGCGGCGACCACGTCGTGAATCTGCTGCGCCGTCGGGCTGAAGGCGCTGAGGTTGTAGGCGGTCCGCGTCAGCGCCGCGCGCGGTGCGTCGGCGAGGCGAAGCAGCGCATCGATCGCGTCGGGCATCGCCATGAACGGGATGCGCGTGTCAGGACGGACGAAGCAGTCGTACGGCTCTCCCTTCGCGGCCGCGTGGATCATCTCCGGCGCGTAGTCGGACGTGCCGCCCGACGGCACGGTGACCGCGGAAATCAATCCCGGGAACCGCACGCAGCGGAAGTCCACGCAGCCGGGTGGCTGCGCCGCCAGCTGTTTGTAGAACCTCGCGTAATAGCGGCCGAGATGCTCGCAGTACAGCTTGTTGCAGCCGTACATCGTCCGCGGCGTATTCCACGCGTCCTCGTGGACGCGCCCGGCGCGAAGCTTGGTGTCCACGTCGGGAAGGCCGTAGGCGGCGATCGACGACGGGTAGAGAAAGGTCACCGGCCGGCCGTGCGACTCCCCTTCGTGCTGCGCGAACTCGAGGAGGTTCAGCGTCCCCTCGACGTTCACATGATGCGCGGTGATCGGCGTGAACTCGGCGCGTGTCGAAAGCAGTGCGGCGAGATGGATGACGAGATCGACTTCGAACTCCGCGAGGATCCGCTCGAGCAGGTTGGGGTCGGTGATCGAGCCGGTGAACTCGCGGAAGGCCAGCCGGCCAAGCGCCGGATCGAGCGGCGCGATGTCGACCGTCACAATCGGCCGGCCCCACTCGGCGAGGCGCGTGATCAGGCCGTGGCCGATTTCGCCACCCGCGCCGGTGACCAGCGTTACGGGTCTGCGCATCGCACTTGATTATCGTGCGGATCTCGTGGGGCGAGCCTTGCAGGCTCGCCTCGCGAACCCGCAGGGTTCGCGCCACGGGAAACGAAAGCTACGTGCGGAGATAATCACCCTGCCAGTCGCGAACCGCGCGTTTGATGGCGTCGGGCGGCAGGTTTTCCGACATCGCCCGATCGAGCAACGCCGGAAGTTCGGCGTCGGAGGCGAACCGCAGCGCGACGATCTGCGGCATGGCGAGCTTCTGGAGTTCCTGTTCCCGACCGAGCCGCGCCAGCCGGACCTGCATCTCCAACCGGATGATGCGGTTCTGCAACCTCAGCGCGAAGACCCGGACCAGGGAGACCAAGGCGAGAACGGTCCCGGCAAGCGCCACCAGGGTGAACGACACGTAGCCTGGCTGGTCGTACGCGTAGAACACCAGGACCAGCAGCACGACCAGGCCGACAGACCACGTGATCGTCCACGCGGTGGCGCGATACACATGGTTCGCGTATGTCTGCGCTTCCGGCACGGCTCCTCCGCTCAGCGATTGTCGCCGTCGAGCAGGCCGCCGAGACCGCCGAGGATCGAGCCTTCCTCGCGGCGCCCGCCTTGCGCGGCAGGTGCTGCCTTGTAGATCCGGTCGGCCATGCGGCTGAGCGGCAGCGACTGCAGCCATGCACGACCCGGCCCGGTCAGCGTGGCGAAGAACAGTCCTTCTCCCCCGAACAACGCGGTCTTGATCTTGCCCACGAACTGGATGTCGTAGCCGACCGACGGCTGGAGCGCGACGAGACAGCCCGTGTCCACGCGCAGCGTCTGGCCGGCCGCGAGGTCGACGGGATGGAGCGTGCCTCCGGCGTGCACGAAGCTCAGTCCATCGCCCTGCAGGCGCTGCATGATGAACCCTTCGCCGCCAAACAGGCCGACGCCGATTCGCCGCTGAAACGCGATGCCGATCGAGACGCCCTTGGCGGCGCACAGGAAGGAGTCTTTCTGGCAGATCAGCTCGCCGCCGAGCTGCTTCAAGTCCATCGCCAGGATCTTGCCGGGATAAGGCGCGGCAAACGCCACCTGCTGCTTGCCGGCGCCCTGGTTGGTGAAGACGGTCATGAACAGGCTTTCGCCGGTGATCAGCCGCTTGCCGGCACCGAGCAGGGCGCCCATCACGCCCGAGCGCTGGTTACTGCCGTCGCCGAACACCGTTTCCATCTGGATCCCGGGCGTCATGTACATCATCGTACCGGCTTCGGCGACGGCGCTCTCGCCCGGGTCGAGCTCGACCTCGACGAACTGCATTTCGCTGCCGACGATGCGGAAGTCGATTTCGTGGGCGGTGCGGCCGGGCACGATCGGCGGAGGGACGGCGCCAAGGCGCGCGGCGCCGCCGGATGACAGGAATGCCGCCAGCTCGAGGACGTCCTTGAGCGGTGTCCAGTTTTTCATGCCCGCGGTGAAGACCAGCGTGTTGCCGTCGATGGTTCCGTTCCGCAAGTTCGTCACGACGTCGTCCTGCGAGACCGGCCCGACCTGATGGCCGCCGATGGCCATGTACCACTGCTGCTGCGACATTGTTATTGCTCTCCGAAAGTCAAGAGGCAAAAGGCAAAAGGCAAAAGAGAGGGGCAAAAGAGAAGGGCAAAAGGCAAGCTTTCCTTTGCCTTTTGCCTCTTGCCTTTTGACTTACCCACCCAGCTGTCCCTGGTCACCGAGCGCGTCGATGCGCTCGCCGGTATTCTTCTCCAGCGTCTGCACCGTCGCCGGATCGAGATCGAGCAGGTGCGCGAGCTGCGCGAGATAAATACGCTCGGCGCCGGTCACCTGTTCGTCGGCCCGCAGCACGGTGAACGCCAGCACGTAGAGCGTGCCGCGCTCGGCCTGATCGGTCACGCCGGCGACGATCTCGGCGAGCGGCCGTGGATGATTGAGCTCGCGTTCCACGACGTCGCGCACGCCGGCGGACTGGGCCTGCTGCAGCACGACGGCACGTTCCTTCTCCGTCATCACGCCGTCTGCATTGGCGGCGGAGATGGCGAGCCGCACGATCCGCAGCGCGTCGCGATCTTCACCGGCGGCGGACTCCCCGGGCAGCGGCGGTAGTCCCCCGCTGGCCATCGCCGGGGACGCCGGTGATGAACCGCCAACCGCGGGCGACTGAGAGCCGCTGTTCTGAAGCGTCTCGTAGATGCCCCACGCCACGCCGGCCGCGGTCAACAACGTCGTCGGCCGCGTCCAGATCGAGCCGCCGCCGTTCAGAAATCGACGCGCCCGGCGCGAACGCTTGCGCCCGCCGCCCAGGACACTGCTCAACACGCCGTTAATGAGGAAGTCTGGATTCATTTAGGCAGATTCTCGTAATGCAGGATGCAAAATGCAAAATGCAACTAAAACGCTCGCCCTCGTTTCCGTCCTTTTTGCATTTTGAATTCTGCATCCTGCATTTCCGCGCGCGTCATAGCGCACTCCCGACGCGCGGCAACGGCGCCGCCGGCTTCTCCGGCTCGGGCGTGAAGTCTTCGCCGGGGTTGATGAAACGGTCGCTTTCGAACTTGTACTGCTTGTCGTACAGCTGCCGGTAGCGCCCGTTCGCGGCGAGGAGGTCGGCGTGCGACCCGCGCTCGACGATCTCGCCGGCCTCGAGCACCAGGATCTGGTCGGCGCTGCGAATCGTCGACAGGCGGTGCGCAATGACGAACGTGGTCCGCCCCGTTCGCAGGTTACGCAGACCATCCTGAATCATCTGCTCGCTCTCGCTGTCGAGGCTGGAGGTCGCTTCATCCAGAATCAGAATCCGCGGATCCGCCAGGATGGCACGGGCGATCGAGACGCGCTGCCGCTGGCCGCCCGAGAGCTTGATCCCGCGTTCGCCGACCACGGTGTCGTACCCGTTCGGAAACTGGTTGATGAACTCGTCGCAATGGGCGACACGGCAGGCGTGCTTGATCTCGTCGAGTGTGGCACCGGGACTCGCATAGCCGACGTTCTCGGCGATGGTGCCGTCGAACAGGAAGTTCTCCTGCAGGACCGACGCCAGCTGGTGGCGGTAATCGAGGAGCCGCATGGACTGCAGATCCTCGCCGTCAACCAGGACGCGTCCCCGCGTGGGGCGGTTGAACGCCATGACAAGGCTGATCAGCGTGCTCTTGCCGGAGCCGCTCGAGCCGACGAGCGCGGTCGTCGTCCCCGCGGCCGCGTCGAACGACACGCCGCGGAGGACGGGCTGTCCGGCGGTGTACTCGAACCACACGCCGTCGAAGGCGACATCGCCGCGGATGCGGCCCGGCTGTTGCCGTTGGGCATCCTCGTCCAGCTCGGTCGGCATGTCGAGGATTTCGCGAATCCGATCGAGGCCGGCAAAGGCCTCGGTAATCTGTGTCCCGATCGACGCGATCGAGACGAGCGGCGCCGCGACGACGCCGATGAGGAAGATGTAGCTCACGAGCTCGCCGAGCGTCATCTCGCCGGCGATGACCGCACGGCCGCCGAGCCAGATCATCAGCACGGCAATGATGCCAACGATGAAGGTGCTGCCCGCCGTCGTCGCCGACACGCCGGTCATCGACTTGGCGATGTTGCGGAACAGCCGGTGCGCCCCCTTGGTGAAGACGATCTCCTCGCGCTTCTCCGCCGTGTATGACTTGACCACGCGGATGCCGCCCAGCGCTTCGGTGAGGCGGCCGGTCACCTCGGCGTTGATCTTCCCGCGCTCCCGGAACAGCGGACGCAGCGTGCGGAAGGCGTAGGCCATCCCGAGGCCGAACGCGGCGAGCACGACGATGGTGATGGCCGTCAGGCGCCAGTTCAGAAAGATCAGCAGGCCGAGGCCGAGGGCCGCGCTGACGAAGCCGCCGACGAGCTGAACGAGACCGGTGCCGACGAGATTGCGGATGCCTTCGGCGTCGCTCATGATGCGCGAGATCAGCACCCCGGTCTGCGTGGAATCGAAGTAGCGGACCGGCAGCCGCATGACGTGCGCCTGCACACGCTTGCGCATGTCGGTAATGGCACGCTGCGCGGCAACGCCCAGAATCTGCGACAGCACGAACGACGTCACCGCCTGGACCGCCGTCGCGCCGAGCACAATCAGCACGATGGGGGTCAGCAGCTCGACGCGCTTTTTCGTGACCACTTCGTCGATGAGGAACTGCGGCGCCAGCGGCGCGACCATGCTGGCCAGGCGGCTGACGAGCATCAGCGACAGGCCGATAGACAGCCGACGGCGGTGCGTCCAGACCAGCTCGCGCGCTTCGCGCCAGGCGGCGGAGGCGCTGACTTTCTTCTTGGGCTCGGGGCTGCTCACCGGAACGTGAACTGTACTACGCCGGCCGTGCTCGCCGGTTCCCCGCATACCGAAGCTCAGATGCCGCGCCATGCCATAATGTCGATCGCGTTCATGCGGGACCTGAAACGACCGCGCACCGACACGGCCGAACAAACGGAAACCCGGCCGCGCGGGCCGCGAACGGCCAGTTCGACGACGACACGCGACATCCGCATCGAAGTCCGCAGCGAGTTCCTGCCCGAGCGCAGCTCGCCGAGAGACGGATCGTACTTGTTTCAGTACGACGTGCGCATCTCCAATGTCGGTTCAGAGACGGCCCAGCTCATCTCCCGCGAATGGATCATCACCAACGCCGACGGCGAGGTGGAACGCGTGAAGGGACCAGGGGTCATTGGCGAACAGCCGGTGCTGCAGCCGGGCAGCTCGTTTGAATACACGAGCTACTGCCCGCTGAAGACGGCGGTCGGCTCGATGCAGGGAAGCTATCAGATGGTCACGGCCAACGGCGAGCGGTTCGACGCCGCCATCGCGGCATTTACGCTCGCCGTGCCCAACGCACTGAACTGAAGGGTCCGCCTGAAGGCGGACACTACGTCTAACTGAAGCTCGCCAGCGCTTCTTTCTCGCTCTCGTAGGAATCGAACACCGTCACCAGCTTCGTCACCACCAGCAGATCCTTCAGCTTCTTGGTGGTATTCGCCAGCCGCAGCGCCCCGCCCTGGTTCTTCGTCGTCGCGTGAATCTGTACGAGCTGACCGAGCCCGGCGCTGTCCACATACGCCACGCCGCCGAGATCGAGCACGATCTTTTTCTGCCCCTGCTGCAGGAGGCTCTGGATCTTGTCTTTCAGAAGGACGTCACCGCCCTGATTCAACGTGATATCCCCGGTGATGTGGACGACCGTTATGTCGCCTGCCATCTTCTGGTCGATCTGCATTCCGTCCTCCTGCTGTGTCGCGCCCGCCCGGGCGCGATGCCCCGCGATTCTATATCAGCGTTTCGACACCCGTTTTTGCCGTTTGGCTCCCCTTCGGTGGCGCGAACCCTCCGGGTTCGCGTGGCGAGCCTGAAAGGCTCGCCCCACGAAATCGAGAAGTTAGTGGGGCTGTCCTCTGTAGCGCAGGACCAGGCCGGTGATGTCGTCGCCCTGCGGCGTTCCCTGGGAAAAAAGCCGCACGGCCTCGAACAGCCGCTCCAGGACGGCGGCCGGCTTTCCGCCGTGGCAGCCGCTCATCGCCTCGATCAATCGTTCACGCCCGAACTCGTCGCCGCCGGCGTTTCGCGCCTCCGTCACGCCGTCGCTGCAGATCACGACGAGGTCTCCGGGATCGAGCGTGACGCTGTCGAATTCGTAGGTCGCACCCGGCAACAGGCCGAGCACCGGGCCTCCCGCCTCGAGCCATGAAATGCCGTCGCGCTTCAGCACCAGCGGCGGCTCCTGGCCGCCGTTCGAGTAGCTCAGATGGCCGGTCACGTCGACGACGCCGTGAAACATCGTCGCGAAGCGCGCTTCGATGGCGCGGCGCAGGAGCGCGTTGTTGACGCGCGTCAGCGTATCGGCCGGATCGGCGCTCACCGGCGCCTGGGCGATGAAGTTGCTCTGCACGGCCGCCGCGAGGAGCGCCGCCGGAGCGCCCTTTCCAGCCACGTCGCCGAGGCCGAAGCCGAAACCGCGCGCGCCGAGATCGAGATAGTCGAAGAAGTCGCCGCCAACGGTGCGGCACGGCACCGAGGACGCGGCGAGATCCACGAACGACGTTTCGAAGGATCCGGTCGGCAGCAGCGCCTGCTGGATCTGCGCGGCAACGAGCAGGTCGCGCTCGATGCGCGCCTTCTCGGCGGCTTCGGCGTAGAGGCGGGCGCTTTCGATCGCCAGCGCGGCCTGGGTGGCGAACGCTTCCAGCGACGACCGCGTCTGCTGCGACAGGATCGTGCTCCGTTCGCGGCCGTCGAGATACAACACGCCGATCACCCGCGGCACAATGCCCTGGTCCGCCGACGCGACCATCGGACTGACGCTCAGCGGCACACATAGGACGTGACGGATGCCGATGGCAATCGTGCCGTCGTGCAGACCGGCGAGGTTCCCTTCCATCAGGTCGCCGACGATGCGGCTTTCGCCGGTCTGGAACACCTCGCGCGGAATCTTCGCGCTGGTCGTGAACGACGTGCCGGGGAGCGTGATCTTGCCCTTGCCCCGCGCCGTCTTGAACTCCAGCTCCCCGTCCGGCCGTGCCAGCATGATGAACCCGCGCTCGGCCTTGGTGACGTCGATCGCCGAGTCGAGCACCAGCGTCAGCACCTCCTCGAGCACGCGGCCGGACCCCAGCGCGCGCAGGCCGTTGAGAATCGCCGCCATCTGCCGCAGGTCCGCATCGGAGCCGATCTCGCGCAAGCCGGAGATGTGCGTGGAGGAGCTGGCCTCCGTCATGAATACCAGCTCGATGGCGTCGGTGCGACCCAGGCGGATGCGATCCCCGTGCTCGAGCGCGCGTTCGGTGATTTGCTCGCCGTTGACGAACGTGCCGTACCGCGAGCCGCGATCCCGCAGCAGGTATCGCGCGCCATCCTGGGCAATCTCGGCGTGCTCGCGGGAGACGTCGGCGTTCACGAGCTGCAGATCCGCCGCGGTCCGCCGGCCGATGAGGAAGATCGCCTTGTCGACGGGGACGACGCGCCGGCCGCTGCTGTCGGTAACCTGGAGGCGCGCGTCCATCAGACCGGTTTGGCCTTGAGCAGGCCGACCTGGATCAGCAGGCCGGTGAAATCGTAGACACGGCGCTCGGAGGCGATGCGTCCGTCGCGAAACGTGTGAAAGAGCCCGCAGCGGAAGGTAACCTTGCGGCGCGTCGGCGTCATACCCATGAACCCGCCGTTGTCCGTGCCGGTCACGCGCACCATCTGTGCGGCGGTGTCCCCGTCGATGAGCAGCATCTCCTGCTGGAGCTTGAAGTCGGGGAATGCCGCGAAATAGGTCTCGTACACCCTCTCGATCGCCTCGCGGCCGCTCGCCGCGCCCCCCGCGAGCGGGCTCTCCACGGTCGCGTCCTCGGTATAGTCGGCAGCGAGGGCGACGGCGTCGAGCCGATCCCACGCCTGCTGACGCCGCCCAAAGAACGCGGTGATCTCCTCGTGGGTCATCCTTCGCTCTTCCTAATGCGGGCGCACCGGAGCGGTGTCGTCGCGGCGGACAATCGACCGCACCGCCGTCGTCACGATCCGCCGGCCCTCGGCGACGATCTCCATCCGCAGACCGACGCCGATCCAGCCGATTTTGAGCAGGTTCCCGCCGACGCTGGATCCCTCGACGTGCGCACGGGTCGGATCCGGGAAGAACGCTCCCCCCTGGATGACGATGTCCGCCGCGTGCGAGACGACGATCCGGTAGGACGTGTTGCGAGTCTGCACCGTCAGCTCGGTCAGCGGCTCGAGCTGGCGAAGCGCCACGCCGGGCCCGCTCGTGGCGGCGGCAAAACCGTCAAGCGTGGCGGCTTCGGTGGGGACCGTTCGGTCCAGCAGTGGACGGATGACGCTTGAATCCGAGGACATCAGCGAATCAGGCCGCGATTATAACGCCGCGCGGTGCACCTCAGCCGCGAGCGAGCGTCACGCAGGACGGGCTTCAGTGTGTCATTCGAAACGCAGCGCTTCGAGCGGGCTGATCCGCGCCGCGCGGCGTGCCGGCAGCCAGCACGCGACGATGGTGACCACAATCAAAGTCAACGCGGTGGCCACGAACACCTTCGGATCACGTGGACTGACCTGGAAAAGCAAGGATTCGATGAAGCGGCTACCGGCCACCCCACCCGTTACACCGACAAGGACGCCGATGACGGCGACGAGCGCGCACTGCCGCACAACCTCGGTTGCCACGCTTCCGGGGGTGGCACCAAGGGCAAGGCGAACGCCGATCTCCCCGGTGCGCTGCGTCACGATGTAGGACATGACCCCGTAGATGCCGACCAGACCAAGCACGAGGGAAACCGACGCCGCAATCGCGAGCAATACCATCGTGAACGCCATCTGCGCGGACGCTCGGTCGAGAACGTCGCCCAGCGTTTTGACATCTGCCAGCGCCAGCTTTGCGTCAATCGTATCGATCGCGCGGCGAACAGAAGGTACCAGGGAAAGTGGCGGTGTGATCGAGCGAACGACGTAAGTCATGACCGAGATGTCGGGACCTGTTGACACGAGATCAGTCGGCGGCATCCCAGGGCCGCCGGCGATCGACATCGGCATGAAAAGCTTAGGGGCAGGTGTGCTCTCGTTCAGCGCCCTCGTCGTCGTGTTTGCGACCAGGCCCACGACAGTGAGCCAGGCGTCTGACCGTCCGAATGACACGCGCCTGCCGACTGGATCCTCATGCGGAAAGTATGCGCTCGCGAGCGCGCTGTTGATCACGACAACCGGCGCGCGCTGCTCCACGTCGCGACGATCGATGGCGCGCCCCCGCAGTAGACGCATACCCATCGTCTCCACGTAACCGCCAGCAACCGCCCGAAACGAGACAATCGGCGGAATCGTCCCCGGCGGTTCGACGCGACCCTCCGCTCGCATCGTGTTCCCCATGCATCCGCCGGCAAGCGGCAGGCATGTCGACGCGGAGACCGCGATGACCCCGGGAATCTCCTTCATCCGGTCGAGCATCGTCTGATGTGCGGTGGCGGCGGCATCACGGCTGGTGTATTCGGTTTGCGGCAATCCGACGCGAAATGTCAGCGCAGAGGCGCTGTCGAACCCGGGATCGACGGCCAGCAGGTTCTGAAAGCTGCGGACCATCAGGCCGGATGCCAACAGGAGCACCAGGGCCAGCGCAACCTGCCCGCCCATCAACAGGCGGCGCGTGCGATGGCGGCTGCGACTCGCCGTATTGCCGCGTCCGCCGTCATGCAACATCGCCGCAAACGATACGCGATGGAGGAGTGGGAGCGCGCCAAACACAAGGCCCGCCACCGTGCTCAGCGCGAGCGTGAAGGCCACTCCGACCGGATCGAGACGGACCTCGTCAAGCCGCGGCAGGCTCGGTGGACCGAAAGTCACGAGGAGGCGGACGCCAGCCCACGCGACCGCTAATCCGATCATCCCCCCAACAACTGCGAGCAGCGTACTCTCAGTCAGCAGCTGACCTGCGATCCGGATCCGCGCTGCACCGAGGGCGCGGCGAACCGCCAGTTCGCGTTGCCGCGCTTCAGAGCGAACCATGAAGAGGTTTCCCACATTCACGCACGCGATCAGCAGTACGAGGCCGACAGAGGCCAGCAGGATCCAGAGGACACGCGTGACACTGCCGATGGTCGCCTCTTTCAGCGTGATCGCCACCGATGTCAGCCCCCCCGTGGTGACGAGCCCGACTGCGAAAGGTTCGCCAGGGTAGACCTGTGGCACATCGCCGATCAGACGAGTGAGTTCGGCGCGCGCGTCGTCCACTGTCACTCCGTCCCGCAGCCGCGCCACGCCAAAATGCGTGAAAATACCAAATCCGGCCGCCCGTGAAAGCTGGTCAGGCAGCCACACCTCGACCCGAACGGCAGAATGAGGAAACGCAAACGACGGTGGCATGATTCCGACGACCTGCGTCGCGACACCGCCAAGCGTAATGAACTTGCCGACAATGTTCGGATCGCCGCCGTAGCGGCGCTGCCACACCCCATGCGACAAGAGAGCAACCCGAGGAGCGCCTGGTTCCGCCTCTGTACTCGTAAACCAGCGGCCACGGGCTGGAGCAACCCGCAGCACGGATGCGAGAGATGGAGTGGTGTAGCCGATGGGCAAGCGCTCAGGGACGCCGTGACCGGTGATGGTCATTTCAGAGGGCCGATATAACGCCAGGGCCGCCAGAGTCCGCGCGCGATCGGCGTAGTGAAAGTAGAGTCCCGGCGGCATCGAGGTGAAGCGGGGAACATTCTGTCGGGGCACGCTGTGATCCAGTGTGATCACCCGGTCAGAATCCGGGTACGGCAACGGGTTCAGCACGACATGCTGGACCACCGTGAAGATCGACGCGGTTGCACCGACGGCGAGCGCGAGGGTCATGGTGGCAACGGCCGTAAAGCCCGGATTCTTACGCAGCGCGCGCACCGCGTATTGGAGATCACGCACAAGGGTCTCGACGACCGGCGTGCGGATCTCGTCGCGCACGCGGTCCTTGGAGCTTTCCGCGCCTCCAAACGTGATCAGTGCCCGGCGCCGAGCCTCGTGGGGAGCCAGGCCGGCGCGAATGTTTTTCTCGGTTTGCTGATCGATGTGGAATCGAATCTCGTCGCGGAGACCCGCCTCCAGCTCATCGCGCTTCCGGAGCGAGCGAAGGGTCCGCCAGATCTCCATCACACTGCGCATGGACCGCCTCCGCTACTCGACGGACGCCACGAGCACCAAGTCAATGGCGCGTGTCATCCGGCGCCAGTGCGCGAGCTCCTCCGTCAGTTGACGGCGTCCCTTCGGCGTGAGGGAGTAATACCGGGCGCGCCGATTGTTCTCAGTCACCCGCCAGTCGGAATGAATGAACCCCTGGCGTTCGAGCCGATAGAGTGCCGGATATAGCGTGCCCTGGCCGAGCTGCAGCACGCGCTCGGACCACTGCTCGATGCGTTCGGTGATGCCCCAACCGTGCATCGGCTCGAGCTGGAGCGCCCTGAGGACGAGCATATCGAGCGTCCCCTGCAACACATCGCCCTTTCCCTTCGTCACGTCGGTTCCCTTCGATAGACGAAAGGAGGCTATCAGTTGTTCCTTTCGAACGTCAAGGGAAGAACGGGAATCAGCCTGGCGGATGGGTGTCTGCGTGTCAGTCCAGGTGCGCGCGGGCGGAGTCGCCCATTTCGACGCCGCCGGCGGGAAAATATTCCTTCCAGCGCGACGAGACGAGCGCCGCGGTGTCGTCGCGGGCGACGAGCTCCTGCGGAAAGCCAGGCTTCAGGCGGGCGTCGATGACGATCGGACCCTGGTAGGCAATCTGGTTCCGGACGATGCGCCGTCCGGCGGAGTGAATGTCCGCCGCCGGTTCGAACCGCGTGAACGTCGTCCACAGGAAGTTCATGTCGCTGCGCGCGGCGCGCGCGGGCTCGTCCGTGATCACCACCAGCGGCCAACCCGCGAAGGCGGCATCCTGCGCCAGCCGTTCGGCGGCACCACGCTCGCTGGCGTAGGACGGCGCTCCGACCACGAGGCATCCGCCGCAGAAGACGCGTATGTCGGTCACGCCCTGCGGCGCGATGCCGCTGAACTGCCGCGGCAGATCCCGGACCGGATCGCCTAGTCCGAGCCACACGCCTTTCGACCCCTCGTTGACCGCCGGACCGGTGTAGTCGAGCGTGTCCATCGACAGATTCGAGAACACGTACAAATCCGTCTCGGGATGCGTGCGCGCGAGCAGGTGCTCGAGCGTCTGGCGGAAGTTGCGCACGTCGACATGGCGGTCGGTCACGAACAGGAATTTCGTCAGCGACAACTGCCCTTCGCCAAGAATGCGGAACGCGCTGGCCATCGCCTCGCGCTTATAGCGCTGCTTCACCACCGCCGTGGCGAGGGAGTGATATCCCGTCTCGCCGTACGACCACAGCTGCTCCACTGCCGGCATCACCATCGGAAACAGCGGCGACAGCAGCTCCTGAAGCAGATCCCCGATGAAGAAGTCCTCCTGGCGCGGTTTGCCGACCACCGTCGCCGGATAAATCGCATCGGCGCGATGGGCGATGCGCGCGGCCGTGAAGACCGGATAGTCGTGCTGCAGCGAGTAATACCCGTAATGGTCGCCGAACGGTCCTTCCGGCCGCCGCCGCTGTGGCGGCACTTCGCCGATGAGCGCGAATTCAGCGCTGGCGATCAGCGGATGCGGCCCCTGGCCGTGGATCTGCGGCAGACGCTCGCCGGCAATCAGCGACGCCAGCATTACCTCCGGCACGTTTTCGGGCAGCGGCGCGATGGCGGAGAGAATCAGCGCCGGCGGCCCGCCAAGAAACACGGTGGCGGGGAGACTCTCTCTACGCTGTTCGGCAACCGCGTAGTGGTAGCCGCCGCCCTTGCCGATCTGCCAGTGCATCCCGGCGGTTCGGGCATCGTAGACCTGCATGCGATACATCCCCAGGTTGCTGGCGCCGGGGCGATCGGGATGCGTCGTGTAGACGAGCGGCAGGGTGATGAACGGGCCGCCATCCTCGGGCCACGACGTGATCACGGGAAGCTGCCCGAATTGCACGTCCGCCGTCACCCGTTCCATCACCGGGCCGTTCGCGACCCGGCGCGTGCCGACCCTGAACAGCTCGCGACCAACGTCGCGGGCATCCCACAGCTTTGCCGGCGTCGGCGGCAGCAGCGTCTCGGCCAGGTGCACCAGGCGCTTGATCAGCTGCAGCGGCCGCCTGCCGAACGCGAGCTCGGCGCGGCGGGCGGTGCCAAACAGGTTGGTCGCCAGCCGGAATGGCGAGCCCTTGACGTTCGTGAACAGCAGCGCCGGCCCTCCGGCGGCGATCACGCGGCGATGGATCTCGGCGACCTCGAGATAAGGGTCGACCGGCGCGTCCACCGTGACGATGGCCGCGTCACGGCGGAGGAGGTCGATGAAGGATCGGAGGTCGGGGAACACGATTCTCAACCACGAAGAGCGCGAAGAACGCGGCCTTCGTGGTTCATCGGGTGAGCTTCCGGTACTTGATCCGGTGCGGCGTGTCCGCCTCGGCGCCGAGCCGCCGCCTGCGATCCGCCTCGTAGTCCTGGTAGTTGCCCTCGAACCACACCACGCGGCTGTCGCCCTCGAAGGCGAGCATGTGCGTGGCGATGCGATCGAGGAACCAGCGATCGTGGCTGATGACCACCGCGCAGCCGGCGTAGTTCACCAGTGCTTCTTCCAGCGCGCGCAGGGTGTCGACATCCAGGTCGTTGGTCGGTTCGTCGAGCAGGAGCAGATTCGATCCGCGCTGCAGGAGCTTGGCCAGGTGCACGCGGTTCCGCTCGCCGCCCGACAGCGTGCCGACCTTGCGCTGCTGCTGCCCGCCCTTGAAGTTGAACCACGAGACGTAGGCGCGCGAGGCGACCGGACGCCTGCCAATCAGCAGCTCGTCCTCGCCGCCCGTGATTT
>JAICQE010000113.1 GCA_025938035.1 Vicinamibacteria bacterium | reverse complement strand
GATCGAGAGCGAGCTCTTCGGGCACGTTCGCGGCGCCTTCACCGGCGCCGTCGCGGACCGGCGCGGCAAGTTCGAGCTGGCGCATGGCGGGACGATCTTTCTCGACGAGATCGGCGACATGAGCCTGAAGACGCAGGCGAAAGTGCTGCGCGTGCTGCAGGAACAGGTGATGGAAGCCGTCGGCGGTTCGACGCGCATCAAGGTCGACGCCCGAGTCGTCGCGGCAACCAACAAGGACCTGCGGGCGGAAATCAAGGCCGGCCGGTTCCGCGAGGATCTCTACTTCCGCCTGAATGTCGTCCCGATTTCAGTTCCGCCGCTGCGTGAGCGGCGCGAAGACATCATGCTGCTCGCCGACCATTTCATGGCCGTGCTCGCGAAGGAGTACGGGCGGCGCGCCAAGCGGTTCGATGCCGACGCCTGCGACACGCTGCGAACCTACGCGTGGCCGGGCAACGTGCGCGAGCTGCGCAATGTCATCGAGCGCCTGATGATCATGGTGCCGGGGGAACGCGTCGCGGCGCGCGACCTGCTGTTCCTGGACCAGGGCTCAGCGCACCTGCCGTCCGCCGACGCGGTCGTCACGCCGATCATGCCGCTCCACGATGCGCGGGACGATTTCGAACGGCAATACATCCTGCGGGCGCTGGCCGCACAGCAGGGCAACATCTCACGCACCGCCGACGTGCTTGGCGTCGAGCGCAGCAACCTGTACCGGAAGATGCGATCGTTTGGCATCGCCCCGCGGCGGGCAGAGGACGAGGCGGAAACGTAAGTGGAAGAAGTGGAAAAAGTGGAAGAAGTGGAAGAAGTGGAAAAGTAAGTACTTAAGTACAACTAGCTATTGGGGTGCTCCTTCCAACGGCGGCTGTTCTTCCTCGCTGTAGCGACCGACGCCGCGAAGATCTTCGCCAGTTCTTCAGCTTCCTGCACTAACGCAAAATCGTGACGTAAACCGGTATCGCGAAAGTAACGGAGCCAATCGGCAGCTTCATCGGCTTCTTCGAACACCACACCCAGTTTGGCTTTGAACTCCGCGTGTGAACGGCCACGGCGTGCGGCGCGGTAATTCATGCGCATGCCGTTGGCTGCGCGACGAAGCTGGTCGGCCGGTTCCTGCGCCTCCTTGGTTTTCGGCAGCCGGCTGCAGAACGCAAAAACAGCCAGAGAGAACAACTCCGTTCGCCGAATCAAATCGCGCGGGGCCATAGGGCGGGTGAAGCACGCTCCGTGCCCTTGAGGGGAAGCGAGGTTTTCCGTTACGGGACCGCACCCCCCGAAACATCTAGTTGTACTTTTTGCTTACTTTTCCACTTTTCCACTTTTCAACTTCTTCCACTTATTTCGGCGCATCCCCCTCTATCGGCGCCACGCCACGCCCCGGGCCTGCCGCCGGTTGCGCACCGAGCGTCGCCCGCGCGCCGGCGCGGATGATGACCGCTTCGTCGCCAGCCTGAAAGAAGTTGTAGCCCTTGCGCGTGTCCTTCCACGCGCTCGGACCGCCGAGCACCAGCATGCCTCGCTTCTGGACGACGGCGACGACCTGATTCACGAGTGACTCGTACTTGGCGTCGCCCTGTCGCAGCCCGGAGAAGCTGCCGAGGTCGGTCGAGGCGACGAACAGCCCGTCGATGCCGGGAACGGCGGCAATCTTCTCGGCCATCGCCACCCCGGCCGGGTTTTCGATCATCGCGATGATCAGCAGGTTGTCGTTGATCGTCTGACGATAGTTGCCGCCCCACAGCGACCCTGCCTGGTTGTTGCCCTGGCTGCGGCGCCCGAGCGGCGGGTACTTCGCGAACTTGACCGCGTTCTCCGCCTTTTCGACCGTGTCCACCATCGGCACCATGATGCCGAGCGCGCCGATGTCGGTGGCCTTCTGCAGGTCGCCTTCGGTCGCATCGGGAACGCGGATGAACGGGATCGCCGAAGCGCCCTTGCACGCCGCAACCATGTGCGCGACGTCCTGCCAGCTCATGGGACTGTGCTGCATCTCGATCCAGGTGAAATCGAACCCGGAGTTGGCGACGGCGCAATACGTGTCCGGATTGCCAATCAGCACCGTGGCGCCGACGACCTGCTTGCCGTCACGAAGCTTCTGCTTGACCGTGTTGTAGAGAGCCGGCGCCGGACGGGCACCGGCAGACGCGGGCGTCTGCTGCGCGTTGACGCCCGCATGCAGGGCAGTCGAGGCGATCGCCGCGCCAAGCATAAAGTTGCGAATCCGATTGCGACGCATCAGCGCATCTCCTTGAGCCGGTGCTCGAGTACCTGATTGGGGTTGAACCCTGCCAACTGCAGCGACTGTTCGGGATTGGGCGGCAGCGCCGCCTCCGGTACCAGCCCGACGATTTCACTCTCCAGGACCGACGTGCCGCGGCGTTCCGCTTCCTGCCTGACCGCCTCGAACACGCGCACGATCGGCGTTTTTTCGTAGTTCGTCAAGTTCATGGAGACCTGGACGACTCCGCGGTGCTCGAGCGCGATACCCAAGGCTTTCACGAATGGCAATCCACCGCTGCTGTGCCGCACGGCCGCCGCGATCGTCTTCGCCGTCTCCAGGCGGCCGGTTGCCAGGTTGACGTTGAACGCAATCAGCGGTGCCCGGGCGCCGATTACGGTTGCCCCCGCGGTGGGATGGGGCCGCGACGGTCCGTAATCAGGCTGCCACTCGGGCAGCGCCAGCTTCGCCGCGAGCCCCTCGAACTCACCGCGGCGGATATCGGCGAGGTTGCGCCTGGCGTCCGTCGTGGCCGCTTCCTCGTAGAGGAACACGGGAATCCGGAAGCGCGAAGCCACGCTGGCGGCTGTCGTCCCCGCCAGCGCGACACAGTCCGCCATCGTCGCGCCGCTGAGCGGAATGAATGGAACGACGTCGACCGCGCCAAGCCGCGGATGTGCGCCGGAGTGCGATCGCAGATCGATCGCGGCGACTGCCGTCTCGAACAGGGCGAGCACGGCATCGGCCACCGGCTGTGCCTCGCCCGCGAAGGTGAACACCGATCGGTTGTGCGCGGGGTCGGACGAGCGGTCGAGCAGGCGCACGCCGGCGACGCGTTCGATCGAGGAGGCGAGCCGGTCGATCACGTCACGGCGACGACCGTCGCTGACGTTCGGCACGCACTCAATCAGGGCCATAAGCGCTTATAATAGGCGTGCTTCCGTGCCCAAAGCCGCATGACCGAGCCGCTGCGCACCGCGCCCGGCAGTGAGACGTCCGCTGAGGCGGCGGATCGCGAGGCGTTGATCGAGCGGCTCCTTCTCGCCGGCCTCGATCACTACTTCGAAGGCCGATTCGAACAAGCGGTCAACATCTGGACGCGTGTGGCGTTCCTCGAGCGGGGCCACGGCCGTGCGCGCGCGTACATCGAGCGGGCACGCGGAGCGCTGGCCGAACGGCAGCGGGAATCGGACGAGCTGCTGCACCGTGGGCTGGAGGCATATCGGACCGGGGATCTGACCGGCGCGCGCGAGCTCCTGACGCGGGCCGCCGCGGCCGGCAGCAGCGAGACGGCGCTGGTATTCCTGCAGCGTCTCGGCGTCGCCGAGGCTGGTCAGGCCGCTGCGACGCCCGTCGCTCAGATCGCCGATGACGGAGGAACGTCTGCCGGACGGCCATTTCGCCGGCACAGCGACAAGCCCATCGTCGCGGCGACGAACTGGTTGGCGACCATTGCCGTGTGCGTGGGCATTGCGTCCGCAATCCTGTTGGCGGCGCCCCCAATCGCGTCGTGGCTCGGCGAAGGGCCCTCGGCAGCAGCGGCCGCCGGCCGGCCGACGGACGATCCGCTGCCCATGGTCCGCGGCGCGGAGTTGCGTGTGTCGCAGGCCAAGGCACTGTTCGAGGGTGGAAAGCCTCACGACGCGCTTCGGCTGCTTGAATCGATCGACCGTGGTGATCCGCTTCGCGGCGACGCGGACGCGCTGACCGCGGCAATTCAGATGAGGCTTCTTGCCACGGTGCTTGGCGAGCCTGACAAGGCTGGCCCCACGACACCTCGCGCACCAACCGCAGGGGAGGCCGTCCGATGAAGTGCCCGAAATGTGAGTACCTCGGATTCGAGACCGGCGATCGCTGCAAGAATTGCGGCTACGACTTCTCGCTGGCGGTTGTCCTTGCCGCGCCGCAGGACGCCGACCTGCCGCTGCGCGAACCGGAACCGCCGCGCGATGCCGACCGATGGCTGAATCAGCTCGAGGCCCGACTCGACAACGTGCGGCCGGTGGCCTCGTCTTCGACCATCCCGGCAGATCCGCTCGCTGCGATAACGCTTGACGCGCGACCGGCGGCTCCGGCTGCGACCACCCATCCCGCGGTCAACCCCACGATCCATAACACTGTCCGGCAGCCGCTCCCGACGCGCGCTGCCCCGGCGTTGCCGCTGTTTCAGCCAGGGAGCGCCGATTCCGACGAGCCGCTGATCAAGGTGCCAGCCGCTCCGAGACCGCCGCTGGCGGTTCGCCGCACGCCCGACAAGCCGCGGCTTCGGACAGTTCCGAAGCCCAGAGCGCAGGAGGCCGATCCTGTCCTGGCGTTTGCGGAAGAACCCCTCGCCGCTCCTGCGCTTCCCACGTCCGCGCCGCCCGTGCCGTCGCGGACACGATCATCCGTCCCGGTGGTCGCGACGACAAGCGGTCCGGCCCGGCGTCTCATTGCCGCCTTCCTCGATCACGTGATCCTGTTCTCCATCGATGCGATCGTGATCTATTTCACGTTCCAGATCGCCGGCCTGCCGTTCAGCGCGTGGCGAGCAGTGCCGATCGTCCCGCTGGCGTTGTTTCTGATGATGGTGAAGGGGTCGTACTTCTCCGTGTTCACGATGCTCGGCGGTCAGACCGTTGGCAAGATGGCGACCGGGATCCGGGTCGTCACCGACACCGATCGCGAGGTCGAGCCCGCCAGAGCCGTTCAGCGCACATTGGCCGCCCTGGCGTCCGTCGCCACCGTCGGCATCGGGTTCGCCCCGGTGCTGTTCGCCGGCGACCGCCGTGCGCTCCACGATCGCGTCGCCGGCACACGCGTCGTCGGCCCGGTTCACGAGTAGCCTTTCTTGTCTTCTGGTGGGCCGGAACAGCACGGCCAGTCTCTCGTCCAGCGCGCCGCCGTTTTCGTCGCAACCTGCGGTTACGTCGGCTACGCACCCATAGCGCCGGGGACATTCGGCTCGGCGGCGGGCCTTGCCGTCTTCGCCGTGGTGCGGGCAACGGGGTCAACCACCGTCGAACTGGCGACGATCGCGGTTCTCTTTGCGATTGGGATCTGGGCGGGCACGGTGGCCGAACACCACTTTGGCGGTATCGATCCTGGCCCCGTGGTGATGGACGAGGTGGTCGGCATGCTGATCACGCTGGCGCTGCTGCCTGTGAACGCCACCGGAGCGATTGTCGGTTTCTTCGTGTTTCGCGCGCTCGACGTCGTCAAGCCGTGGCCGTCCGGCGGCTTCGAAAAGCTGCCGGGCGGTCTGGGCGTGATGGCGGACGACGGGATGGCCGCCATTTACGGGAACCTGGTGATGCGCGGACTGATCTGGATGGCGCCGGCCGGGTGGCTCGTGTGAAGCCCCTGACGCGGGCGGCGATCATCGCCGTCGGCAGCGAACTGTTGACTCCGCTCCGCCTCGACACCAACTCACTCTTCATTACCGAACAGCTGAACACGCTCGGCATCGACGTCGTGCTCAAGGCTGTTGCCGGCGACGATCGCGGCGAGCTTGCCGAGCTGTTTCGTGCGGCCCTGGGCCGTGTCGACATCGTGGTGTTCACCGGCGGCCTCGGCCCGACCGATGACGATGTCACGCGAGAGGTGGTTGCGGGCACGCTGGGCCGGGCGTTGACTGAAGACACCGGGATCACCGAGCGCATGCGCGTGCGTTTTGCCGCACGCGGCTACAAGGGGCCGATGCCGGAGATCAACCGGAGACAGGCGATGGTACCTGCCGGCGCCAGGGTCATCGAGAACGAGCGCGGCAGCGCGCCGGGGCTGTGGCTGGAGGAGGGAGACGCGGTCGTTCTGTTGCTGCCGGGGCCGCCGCGCGAGCTCAAGCCGATGCTGCTGGCGCTGGTCGAAGGTTCCCTGCGTGCACGCGCGGCCGGGGCGCCGCTGCTTCGACGCATCGTCCGGGTTGCCGGAGTCATCGAATCGCAGACCGACGAAGCGCTGCAGCCCTTGTACCGTGAGTGGGCCGCGAACACTCCACGAGTGCACGCCACCATCCTTGCGGCGCTTGGCCAGATCGAACTGCACCTGTGGACGCAGGCAGCGGCCGCGGACGACGCAGCCGCGGCTCTCGATCGAGCGGTTCAGGAAATCGGCCGGGTCATGGGGGACAACGTGTTCAGCACCGATGGCCGGTCGATGGAAGCGGTGATTGGTGACTTGCTGGTCTCCCGCGGCTATCGCATTGCGCTCGCCGAGTCGTGCACGGGCGGGCTTCTCACATCTCGCCTGACCGACGTGCCGGGCAGCTCGCGCTACGTGGAACGTGCGGTGATCGCCTACGCGAACGAAGCGAAGACGGAACTGCTCGGCGTCGATCCAGCCGTGATTGCGGCGCACGGCGCGGTCAGCGAAGCGGTGGCGCAGGCGATGGCGGAAGGCGTGCGATCGCGTGCCGGCGTCGATGTTGGCGTCGGGGTTACTGGCATCGCCGGTCCGGGAGGCGGCTCAGCGGAGAAGCCGGTTGGCACCGTGGCGATCGCGGCGGTGGCGCCGTCAGGGGCGCGATCGCGGATGTTTCGTTTCCACGGCGAGCGTGAGCACGTGAAGTTCCAGGCGTCGCAGGCCGCACTCGACATGGTTCGCCGCATGCTGGGCTGATGCGTCTGTTCGTCGCAGTGGACATTGCTCCCGCCGTTGCGGAGGCGGCGGCCGCCTTGATCGAGCAACTGCGCGAACGTGCGATACGACTGGCCCCGCGGTCGCGCATCAGCTGGGTGACGGCCGATCGTCTTCACGTGACCGTTCGTTTCATCGGGAACGTCGATGCGGATCGAGCGGACGCTGTCCGCCGCGTCCTTGCGCCCCCACTCGGGCAGGCCCCGTTCGACCTCACCCTCGCGGGCGTTCGTGCGTTTCCACCGAAGGGGCCGCCCCGGGTCCTCTGGTCGGACGTCAGCAACGGACGCGAGCCACTTCTGGCGATCGAGCAGCGTGTGGGCGAGCGGCTGGCGCGTACGGGAATCGCGGCAGAGGAGCGGCCCTACAATCCGCATCTTACGCTTGCCCGCGTCCGCGAAGCCGTTGGGCTTCGGTCGGCGGCATTACTGGAGAGCGCCGCCGAGACGACGCTGGGAACCACGGCCGTTGAGGCGATTACACTGTTCGAGAGCCGCCTGTCGCCCAAGGGACCAACTTACGTGGCGCTCCAGCGAACCAGCCTGTGACCCTGGCGCGGCTGGTGGCGGGCACGAAACGGCGCGTGGGAGGCGCCTGATATCGCTCAGATCGCGGTGATCGGCGCCGGCGGGTGGGGAACGACACTCGCCATCCATCTCGCGCGACGCGGCCATGAGGCCTGGCTGTGGGCGCGCGACGCGGCGCTCGTGTCGGACATGCGTGCCAGGCGCGCGAATGCGGTGTATCTGAGCGACGTGAGTTTTCCGGCAGGCCTCCAGGTGACGGGCGATCTCGAAGAGGCGCTCCACGGCACGGACATCGTGGTGTCCGCGGTCCCCACGCACGGGACGCGCGCGATCCTGAAACGCGTCGCGCCGTTCATCCGGCCGGGGTCCGTTGTCGTCAGCGCCACCAAGGGTCTCGAGCAGGGTTCGTTGTTTCGGGTGTCCGAAATCGTGGCACAGGAGCTGGGAAGCGATATCCGGGTTGCCGTACTCTCCGGTCCAAGTTTCGCCGCGGAGGTGGCGCGAGAAATGCCGACGGCGGTGTCCGTCGCGTCGAAGAATCAGGATGTCGTCGAGCGTGTGCAGACTGAATTTCGATCGCCGTACTTCCGGCTGTATGGCACCGACGACGTCGTTGGCGTGGAGATCGGGGGAGCGCTCAAGAACGTCATCGCGATTGCCGCCGGCGTCGTCGAAGGTCTCGGCCTCGGCAACAACGCGCGCGCCGGGCTGATCACACGTGGACTGGCGGAGATCTCGCGGTTGGCCTGCGCGGCCGGCGCCCGGCGCGAAACGATGGCCGGCCTCGCCGGCCTGGGCGATCTGGTCCTGACGTGTACCGGAACGCTGAGCCGCAACCGGCACGTCGGCATCGAGCTGGCACATGGACGTGCCTTGCACGACGTGCTGGCGGGAATGAAGATGGTGGCAGAGGGCGTGCGGACGACGGAAGCGGCGCTGGCGCTGGCGGCACGCGTCGGCATCGAGCTGCCGATTACCGCGCAGATCGACGACCTGCTGGCAGGGCGCAAAGACGCGCGCGGGGCGCTCGAGGATCTGATGCTGCGTCCGCAGCGGGCAGAGGTGGGCTAGGGCCATTTGAGATTTTGGATTTCAGATTTGCGATTGATCTGGGATTTGGGGTTTGGGATTTGGGATTCCTTGATCGTTTACGCGAGGGCTTAAGCCGCACGAAACAGCAGATCGTCGGCCGGTTTGACGAGATCGTTCAACAGGCCGACACGGTTGAACAACGCACGCGGCCGGTTGACGTCGACACGATCGAGGCGCTCGAAGAACTCCTCGTCTCGGCCGACGTCGGCATCGCCGCGACCGAGCGCATCGTCACCGCCGTGAGGCAGCGCAGCAGGAAAGGCGAGAGCCTGCGCGATCTGGTGAAGGAGGAAATCCGGCAGGTCTTCGACAGCGTCGACGCGCCGTTGTCGAACGGTCACCGCCCGCATGTCACGCTGATTGTCGGGGTGAACGGCACCGGCAAGACCACCACGGTGGGAAAGCTCGCGAACCTGCTCAAGAGCGAGGGGAACCAGCCGCTGATCTGCGCTGCCGACACGTTCCGTGCGGCAGCGGTCGAGCAGCTCGAGATCTGGGCCAGGCGCGCCAACGTGGACATCGTCCGCGCGAAGGAAGGATCCGATCCGGCGGCCGTGGTCTTCGACGCCATCCAGTCGGGCAGGGCGCGCAACCGCAATCCGATTCTGATCGATACCGCTGGCCGGCTTCATAACCGCGTGAATTTGATGAACGAGCTGGACAAGATTCGGCGCGTGGCGGCGCGGGCCGCCGAGGGGGCGCCGCACGAAGTGCTGCTCGTCCTCGATGCCACCGTCGGGCAGAACGGCGTGCAGCAGGCGCGCGAGTTCACCAGCGTCGCCGGCGTCACCGGGATCGTGCTGACCAAGCTCGATGGCACGGCCAAGGGGGGCGTGGCTGTGGCGATTGCCAACGATCTGAAGCTGCCGATCAAATACGTCGGCGTCGGCGAAGGCCTCGAGGATCTGATCCCGTTCTCCGCGCAGGAATACGTCGACGCGCTCTTCCAGGACAAGTGGTAGCGCTGGCCGAGACAGACGCGCGCTGGATGAATCGCGCGCTCGAGTGCGCACGGCGCGGCCTCGGCCGCACGACGCCGAACCCGCTTGTCGGGGCGTGCATTGTTTCGAACGACGGGGTCCTGGTTGGACAGGGATCGCACGAGCGCGCGGGAGAGCCGCACGCCGAGGTTCACGCACTGAACGAAGCCGGCGAGGCTGCCCGTGGCGCGACGCTGTACTGTACGCTGGAGCCCTGCGCGCATACGGGCCGAACCGGCCCGTGCACCAGCCGGATCATCGACGCCGGCATCCGGCGCGTCGTGACGGCTATGGAGGACCCGTTCCCGCAGGTCAACGGACGGGGGCTCGCGTTGCTGCGCGAACACGGGATCGTGGTGACGGTCGGTGTCGGCCGCGAGGCCGCCGCCCGGTTGAATCAGCCGTTCCTGACGTCGATCCGCGACGGCCGGCCCTTCGTCATTCTCAAGGCCGCGGCCAGCATCGACGGCCGGATCAGCGCCGCGCCGGGATGCCGGACCGCGATCACATCGGCGGCTGCGATCCGCAGGGCACAGTACGACCGCGCGTGGGTGGATGCGGTGGGCGTCGGCTCCGAAACCGTCCTCGTTGACGATCCCTTGTTGACGGTGCGCGAGTTCTTTCGCGAACGCCCGCTCATGCGCGTCATCTTCGACCGGCGGCTGCGAACGCCACCGGCGGCGCGGGTCTTCGACACACTGGCCGACGGTCCCGTCGTGGTGCTGACGACGGAGGAGGCGCTGCGACACGACGGCACGCGTGCTGCTGCGCTAACGGAAGCAGGAGCGACGGTGATCGCGCCGGCGCTGCCCGGCGTGGAGGCGGCGCTTCGCGAGCTCGGGTCGCGCGAGGTGCAGAGCATTCTGATCGAAGGCGGCGCCGCACTCCATGCGGCGCTCTGGGACGCGAAGCTTGCCGACTACGTCCAACTCTACGTGGCGCCGGTGGTGCTCGGCGAAGGCGGGGTGCTGCTCGAGAGCCGCGCGTTTTCGACCTGTACCTTGTTCGACCGGCGCGTCGAAGCGCTCGGGCCCGACGTCCTCATCGAAGGATATGTTCACCGGCCTCATTGAAACCGTCGGGCGCGTGGGCGGGATTTCACGAACCGCGGCCGGTCTGCGGATCGCGATTCAGACGGATATGGCCGCCGATCTGTCCGACGGCGAGAGCGTCTCGGTAAACGGCGTGTGCCTGACGGTCTCGCAGCGCGACGCGACCGGGTTTGCCGCCGACATCGGCCCGGAGACGGCGCGCGTCACGACCCTTGGCAGCGTACAGGCCGAACAGCCGGTGAATCTGGAGCGGGCGATGGCTGCGAACGGCCGGTTCGGCGGTCATTTCGTCCAGGGACATGTCGACGGCATCGGGACCATCCGCGAGGTGCGCGTGGAGGGTGACGCCCGCTGGCTGAAAGTGGCATTCCCGCCCGAACTTGCGCCGTTTTTCGTGCCCAAGGGGTCGGTCGCCCTCGATGGTGTGAGCCTGACGGTCGCGGCTCTCGGCCCGGACCATTTCGATGTCATGATCATTCCGTTCACTCTGGCGCACACCAACATCGGCTCGCTCGCCGCCGGTGCTCCGGTGAATGTAGAGTGCGATGTCGTGGGCAAGTACGTCGTACGTAGTGTCCGCCTTGAGGCGGACCGAAGCCGTACGTAGTGTCCGCCTTCAGGCGGACCTTTAACATGACGACGAAGAACTCGAAGATTCGAATCGCCAAAGGCGCCCGCAAGCACGGTCCGTTTGCGTCGATAGACGATGCCATCGAGCAGATCCGCGCCGGCCGGATGATCATCGTCGTGGACGATGAGGATCGCGAGAACGAAGGCGACCTGACGATCGCGGCGGAGAAGGTCACGCCCGAGGCGATCAACTTCATGGCGCGGTACGGGCGTGGCCAGATCTGCCTGTCGATGACCGGCCAGCGGCTCGACGATCTGGAAATCCCGCTCGCGGTCAACGCCAACACGACACCGTTCGGCACCGCGTTCTGCGTGCCGATTGATGCCAAGAACGACGTCAGCACGGGCATTTCCGCCGCCGATCGCGCCGCAACGGTGATGGCGGCGATCGATTCGCGGACGAAACCCTCCGATCTGGCGCGTCCTGGCCATGTGTCGCCGCTGCGGTCGCGCGACGGCGGCGTGCTCGTTCGGGCCGGGCAGACAGAAGCCGCCGTCGACCTGGCGCGCATGGCAGGTCTCTATCCGGCGGGAGTGATCTGCGAAATCATGAACGAGGACGGCACGATGGCGCGCGTGCCGGAGCTGACGAAGTTCGCGAAGAAGCACGGCCTGCTGATCATCACGATTGCCGACCTGATCCAGTACCGCATGCAGACCGAGCGGCTGGTGAAGCGGGTCGCGCACGCGGAGCTGCCCACCGAGCACGGCGCGTTCAGGATCTTCGCCTACGCGAATCAGCTGGACAGCGAAACGCACGTCGCCCTGGTCCGCGGCGACATCGGCGAGGGCAAGGACGTGCTCGTCCGCGTCCACTCGAAGTGTCTGACGGGCGACGTGTTCCATTCCGCGCGGTGCGACTGCGGCGCGCAGCTCGAGACGGCGATGAGCCGCATCGCCGAAGAAGGTCGCGGCGTCCTGCTCTACCTGAACCAGGAGGGGCGCGGGATCGGGCTGGCCAATAAGATCCGGGCGTACGAGCTCCAGGATCAGGGGCTCGATACCGTCGAGGCGAACGAACGCCTCGGTTTCAAGGCCGATCAGCGCGACTACGGCATCGGCGCGCAGATCCTCAGCGACCTTGGCGTCAAGACGATGCGGCTGCTGACGAACAACCCGCGAAAATTCGTCGGCCTCCAGGGCTACGGCCTGGCGGTCTCGGAGGCCGTGCCGCTGGAGATTCCGGCCAACGAGTCAACGCGCAAGTATCTGAAGGCGAAAAAGGACAAGCTCGGTCATCGGTTGTCGTCCGTTTAGTTAGGTAGTTGGATAGTTAGTAGTTGGTAGTAAAGGAACGGAGCTACGAACTATCCAACCATCCAACTACCAACTTTGGCGGCCACCGAACCAGCCGCCGGTCCATGGCGTCTAGCCCGGTGAAGCGACATGCATGATCGCGCCGAGGTGGCTCCGCAACTTCACGCCTGGGACCGCGGCCTGACCGTGGATCAGGCGCTGGCGCACGAGTTCGAAGCCCGCCTGGTCGAGTCGTCCACCCTGGCAGTGCGCGTTGCCTACAGCGTGCTTCGCAACCGCGAGGACGCCGAGGACGTCGCGCAGGAAGCGTTCGCGAAGGCGTACCGGAGCTTCAGCCAGCTGCGCGACCGCGACCGTTTTCGCGCCTGGCTGGTGCGGATGACCTGGCGGATGGCCCTCGACCGTCAGCGCACAAACCGCCGGCGGGCGGCTCGTGAATTGCGCGCGGCTGCGGCCGACCTTTCCGCCTCCGCCAACGGCTACGGCGGACCCGCCGACGCATCCTGCGAAGGCGGGCAGGTCGGCCTTGAAGCGCACGAACGCGCAGCGCATCTCTGGCGCGCGATCGATGGGCTCTCTGAAAAGCTGCGCGTCGTCATCGTGCTCGCCGGAATCCAGGAACACGACATCAAGGAAGTGGCGGCGCTGCTCGAACTTCCGGAAGGCACCGTCAAATCGCGGCTGTTCGCCGCCCGCCAACAGTTGAAGGACGCATTGTCATGGATGTCACAGGACGATCGCAGCCGCTGAATGATTCACAGCTCGATCGCGAGATCGAGTCGGCTGTCGGCATCGAGCCGTCCGCGGAGTTCCTCGCGCGGGTGCGGACCCGAATCGCCGCTGAACCGCAGCGGTCGGCGTGGCGTCTCTCATTTGAACCACTTGCCGGTGTTGCGATTGTGGGGATCGTGCTGGCTGTTGTCGTTCCCCAGTTCATACGCGAGGAGACGGCGCGGCCGCAGGTGATCCACTCACAGGTTGTGGAGGTTCCAGTGCCGGCGGCTGAAGCCCGCACAGCGCCCCAGGCGTCACATGCGAGCGCGCCCCGTGCGCCGAAGGCGGCTGTGGAGCGAACCGAACCGCACACGCTCCCGTTGCAGCTCAGTCCCGTGCAGTTCGCGGAGGAAGATCGGCTCGCGTTTGCGTGGTTTGCGGCGGCCGTTGCCGATGGCACGGTGGCCCAGGAGAAGGTGGTTCCGGCGCTGGGCGAGGAAGAAATGACGCCTCTCGCCATTGGGTCACTGGTGATCGACCCGCTGCCGCCGCTGGCGCGCGTCGAGAGACAAGGAGAAGGTCAGTGGTGAAACGCTATCTGATGACATTGGCGGCTGTCGTTCTGACCGTCGCTGCCTCTGTGGATGCGCAGCAGAAGCCGGCAACGGCTGCGGAGAAAGAGGCCGCGGAAGAGAAGGCGGCCATGGACGCGATGGCCCGAATGGCGGCGCAACAGGCGGAAGCCGTGGCTCGCGCGCAGCAGAAGGTCGCGGAAGAGGCGAGGCGTGCCGACGAAGAGCGTGTTCGACAGATCGAAGCAAAGCGCAGAGAGCTGATCCCTGTGGACGTGGAGGTCGTGATCTCCCGTTATCAAAACGACAAGAGGATCAGCAGCCTGCCGTACTTTCTCGCCGTGAACGCCGGCGAGGATACGCAGGTAACCAAGCTCCGCATGGGAGCGAACGTCGCAGTGCCTTCGTCTACCTTTACGCCTGTCGGCGCTGACGGCAAGCCCGCAGCGAACCCACTGGCTACTTACAACTACCGGGACGTCGGCACCAATATCGACTGTCTCGCGAAGCCGCTGGGCGACGGAAGGTTCAGTGTCTACGTCAGCGTTGGCGAACGGTCCGTGGTTCAGCCGCCGGCGACTTGCAACAGTGCAGCGAGCTGCGCTCCTGTGATCCGGAACTTCGAGGCAGAAAACACCCTGGTGCTTCGCGACGGCCAGACGCGTCAGTTCACGGCTGCCGCGGATCGTGTGACCGGTGAAGTGGTCAAGGTTGACGTCACGCTGAAAGTCGCCAAGTGAACCACACCACTGCGCTGGTGCTGGCCGCCGCAGTCCTGTCGGCGGCCGTGGCGCCAGAGCAGGACAGCGACATCGGCCCGCCTCCCGGGCGCCTTATCGACGTTGGCGGGCGCACACTCCACTTCATCTGCAGCGGCGCAGGCTCGCCGACGATCATTCTCGAGGCCGGCGCCGGCGCTTTTGCAATCGATTGGTCGCTCGTGCAGCCGGAAGTCGCGCGACGCAACCGTGTCTGCTCCTACGACCGTGCGGGGTCGGGATGGAGTGAGCCGCGGGGCGAAGTCGACACGCCTGCGCGCATCGTGCGCGATCTGCACGCGGCGCTTGCGGCGGCGGGGGAAAAGCCACCCTACGTGCTGGTTGGAGCGTCGATGGGCGGGGTGTACGTCCGTTTGTATCAACTCGAATACCCGACCGAAGTGGCGGGTCTGGTGTTCGTTG
>JAICQE010000086.1 GCA_025938035.1 Vicinamibacteria bacterium | reverse complement strand
GACAAGTACGTTCGTGCGGGAACCCTCGCGTGCCCCGGCGGCTTCTGAAGGGCGGTTTTACATTCCGACTCCGCCGACAACCGATCCGGTGTCGAGTGCTGTCTCGCCAGACGGCCGCGCCATCGTTTTCGTCGCCACCAAAGGTGGACGCTCGCAGTTGTGGCTGCGGTGGATGCACTCGTTTGAATTCCGTCAGCTGCCCGGAACCAATAACGCCTCGCTTCCATTCTGGGCACCCGACAGTCGATCGATCGGGTTCTTCGCTGAAAGCCGGATAAAACGAATCGACATCGAGAACGAAGTAGTGCGTGACCTGTCGAGAGCGATTGTGCCGGCGGGTGCGACATGGAACCGCAATGGCGTGATCCTGCATCCGATCGTGACGGACAGCCCGATCTTTCGCACATCGGTCGACGGAGCACCACTGACGCTGGTCACTGAATTGCTCCCCGGACAGACGGGGCACCGCGCGCCGGTGTTCCTGCCGGACGGCCGGCGGTTCCTGTTGTATGCGACTGGCTCTCCAGACGTCAGCGGGATTTACCTGGGTGAGCTCGGCACGACGACGATTCGACGTCTCCTCGCCGCCGATGCACCAGCCGTCCTGGCGCCACCGCGCCACCTGTTGTACCTGCAGGGATCGAAGCTGCTTGCGCGCGAGTTCGATCCAGAAACGATGACGCTCGTGGGCGAGGGCGTGGCGGTGGCAGACGGAGTGATCACCGAGGCCGCCGCGGGCCTGCCTGCCATGTCCGCTTCGGCGACAGGAACGATTGTCTACCGGACGGGCCAATCGGGCGTACAACGGCAGTTCGCCCTGGTTGACCGTGCGGGCAGGCAGCTTCGGCGCATCGCACCCGCGGCCGCGCGTCCGTCTTATGCATCGATCTCCCGTGATGGGCGTCTCGCGATCCAGAGCACCTTTGCAGGCAATACCGATATCTCGATCTTTGACGTGAATCGGGGGACACCCGCGCGTTTCACCGACGATCCGCAACCGGACATCGCGCCAGTGTGGTCGCCGGACGGGGATCGCATCGTCTACGCCTCACTCGTCGATGGCGCATTCCAGATGTTCGAAAAGCGCCTGGACGGCACGCCGGCCAGGCTGCTGCTGCGGACGGCGCAGAGCAAGCAGCCGACGGATTGGTCGAGGAATAGGAACGGTAGCCACCTCCTGTTTCGCACGGTGGCTGCGAACTTCGATATCGACATCTGGGCGCTGCCACTCGACCGCGATGGGAAGCCCGGCAACGCCTTTCCCGTCGTGCAATCACAGTTCGAGGAACGCGATGCCCAGTTCTCGCCAGACGGCAATTGGATCGCGTATCACTCCAACCGCGATGGGCGCCACGAGGTCTATGTGGAGCCGTTTCCAGGGCCGGGTGAACGCATGCGTATCTCAATCGCTGGTGGCGCCCAGGCGCGATGGCGAGAGGACGGACGAGAACTGTTCTACCTGACGCTCGAGGGAATGCTAACGGCTGTGCCGATCTCCGTGCGGCCCGACGGTCGCGCGATGCAGCCGGGCCCTGCCGAACCGCTTTTTCAGGCAAACGTCGGCGATATCCTGAGCATCGCACAACAGCAGTACATTGTGACGGACAGGGGTCAACGATTCCTGGTCGACAGCGTCGTCGAACAGACCGCGGCGCCCATCTCGCTCATCTTGAACTGGAGAGCGCGCGGCGAGTAGCCGTCCGGTAAGCAGTCCGACCCGAATTACGGCTCGAGCCGGGTACGTCAGCGCGACGGTGCCTGGGTGTGAGCGCTATCGATTACGACAACCTACACCCTCTCCGCGAGGATCCAGAGCGGAGGCTGGTGAGCCGCGAAGGAATCGAACCTTCAACCCGCAGATTAAGAGTCTGCTGCTCTGCCAATTGAGCTAGCGGCCCACTCGGTGGTGCCCCTCGACTCGGGCGTCTGACGGCCCTCGCTCGGGACAGACGAACCTCCATTGTAAGTGCCGCGTTACACGAGGCGCAAGACTCGGCAGGATCCCTGTAGACTGAACCACAGCCCTCGAGTGCAGATTCTCGTTGCCGAAGACGATCGCGATATCGCGACCCTGATCGCCCACTACATCCAGAAGGCCGGCTGGCACCCGCACGTCGCCACCTCCGGCGACGACGCCCTGGCTCATGTGCGGACACAGCCGGTGGATGTCGCCATCCTCGATGTCATGCTGCCGGGAATCAGCGGCCTCGAAGTCTGCCGCGTGCTCCGCGCCGATCGCAACACGGCAATGCTGCCAATCATCATGGTCACGGCCCGCGCCGAAGAAACCGACCGAATCATGGGCCTGGAGATCGGCGCCGACGACTACATCTCCAAGCCGTTCAGCCCGAACGAGCTGATGGCCCGCATTCGTGCGCTGGTCCGCCGTACCCGTCGTTCCGAACCGGAAGAGACCCTTCTGACCCTCGGCCCGCTCAACGTCGATCTCTCGACGCACACGATCACCGACGAGGGCAAAGAGGTGAAGCTGACGGCCAAGGAATTCATGCTCCTGCGCTACTTGCTGCAGCATCGCGGCCGCGTTCTGTCGCGGGATCTGCTGCTCGGCGACGTGTGGGGCTACCGCTACACCGGCGGCACGCGTACGGTGGACGTCCACGTCCGCCGGCTGCGCGAAAAGCTGCCGGTGCTCGTCGATCGCCTCGTCACCGTCAAGCAGTTCGGCTACAAACTGGTTGCAGACGACGGCGAGGCAGAGTCCTGACCGGGCGAACGTGCGCACAAGCTTCCGCACGAAGGTCTTCATTGCCGCCCTCGGCGCCGCCGGCGTCTCGCTCATCGTCGCTGCCCTGCTGCTGTCCTGGCAGGTCCGCGATCGGCAGCGCGCCGCCATCGTCCAGCGGCTGACGGACGAAGCGCGCCTGATCGCGCAGCTGATTTCGTCCGCCTCGTCGCTCGACGAGGCGGCGCTCGACGATGAGGCCGACCGCCTCGGCCGCAACAGCGCCAGCCGGGTCACGCTCGTCGCCGAAGACGGGCGGGTCGTCGGCGATTCGTCGCAAACGCCGGAGCAGCTTCGCACGCTCGACAACCATGGATCGCGCCCGGAAATAGTCGGCGCGCGCGACACCGGGCTCGGCGTCTTCCAGCGGTTCAGCGACACCGTCGGCACCGACAGGCTCTATGTCGCGACGCGGGCCCGCCATCCGGTCGTACGCTACGTGCGACTCGCACTTCCGCTGACAGAGATCGACGCACAGCTGGCGGCGATTCGAAACCTGACCCTCGTCGCCCTGGCCGTCACCATACCGATCGCTCTCGGCATCGCCTGGGCGCTCTCGGCGCCGCTCGGGCGCCGGGTCCGCGAGATCGCCGCCGTCGCCAATCGCTACACGGCAGGTGAATCGTCCCGGTCGGGCATCGACTACGGTAACGACGAGCTCGGCACCGTCGCGCGCGTGCTCGATGCCTCGATTCAGGAGCTGGGGCGGCGCGTGGACGAGCTGTCACGCGATCGTGCGCGCAGCGACGCCATTTTCAAGGGCATGGTGGAAGGCGTGCTGGTCGTCAGCGGCGATGGACGTCTGCAGCTCGCCAATCGCGCCGCGCAGCAGATGCTGCGCGTCGATGGAACCGCCCTGGGTCGGCATTACCTCGAGGTCATCCGCCATCCGGATATCTCGGCCCAGCTGACCACCGCGCTCGGCGGCGAGGACGTGGAGGCGCGCGAGGTCTCGCTGGCACGGGACCCCGGCCGGATGTTCGTCGCCCGTGCGGCTCCGGTTGCCGCAGGCGGAGGCGGCGGCGCGGTGCTGGTGCTGCACGACGTGACCGATTTGCGCCGCACCGACCAGATCCGCCGCGATTTCGTCGCCAACGTCTCCCATGAGCTGCGGACGCCGCTGACCGCCATTCGCGGCTACCTCGAAGCGCTGCGCGACGATCCGGCCGACACGGAGAACGCCGAACGCTTTATCGACATCATCTGGCGGCAGACCAGCCGGATGGAGCGGCTGGTCTCGGATCTGCTTAGGCTGGCGCGGCTCGATGCGCGGCAGGAAGTGTTGGAACGCGTGTTGTGCGACGTGCGCCAGATCTTCCAGGCGGTGATTGCCGACCTTGCCCCGTCCATCGAAGCCAAACGGCAGCGCGTCGTGCTGGATGTCGCCGGCGAGTGCCGCGTGCCGGCGGATCCGGCCAAGCTGCACGACGTGATTCGCAACCTCGCCGAGAACGCCGTGAACTACTCGCCGGATGACACCGAAATCCGCCTTCGGGCACAGCGCGCCCACGGCTCGTGTCTGATCGAGGTGATCGACTCTGGCCCCGGACTTCCGGCGGGCGATTTAGCACGGGTCTTCGAGCGGTTTTACCGGGTCGATAAGTCGCGTTCGCGTCCGGGCACCGGGCTGGGCCTGGCGATCGTGAAGCATCTTGTTGAGCTCCACGGCGGCACGGTGATCGCCGCCAATCGATCGGAGGGCGGGGCCGTATTTACGGTGACGCTTCCGGACGGGTCCGCCTGAAGGCGGACGCTACGACGACGACATCATGCCGCGGCGGCGGCGCCCATGTTCGACCAGTCGAATTCGTAGTAAATCCAGTTCGTCTTGTCGAACTCGAGCGACATGCCACCGGCCTTCGCCTTGAACGTCCCCTGGCCGCACTCGCCCTTCTTCCAGATGAAACCATCGGGCAGGTCGAGGTTGGCGAGATGCTCCTCACCGGTCACCGGGTTGATGAACGCCTGGCCGCGGCCTTCGCCGATGCCCTCCATCGTGAACGTGCTGCGGCGGCCTTCGCCGGTGATGGCGATTCTTGCTTTCTCGAGGCCGACGACTTCGAACGTTGGGCCGAGCAGTTCCCAGGGCATCCCGCCCAGCTTGCCGGTGAAGATCTGCGCCAGCATTTCGATCTGCTTGTCAGTGGTGGCAGGGTCGACCACGAATGCGGCCTTCCCGTTCCCCTCGTGGATCGCTTTCGGCCAGTGGACAACGGCAGCGCACCTGACACCGGCCAAATCGACGTCGCCGGCTTTGCCTTCGAGGATGTGGCACCCGACCAGCGCGCGGCAGCTCCCGTCCTTCGAGTTCGGAACGCCGGCGAAATTGCATCCGCACCCGAACGCGCAGTTGCAGAATTCGTAGCCCTTCCCTTTCATGTACCACTGGGTGGTCGCGGCCATGAGCGCCTCCTGAAAGAGGCGATTATATCGCCGCGCCTATTCGACGCCTGGGCTAGCTGAAGCGCTCGGCGCTGCGCAGCATCGCGCCGGCAACGGCGTCGGTCCTCTGCAGGAAGACGCCGTCGCATTCGACGAGAAACCGCACATCGACGAGGGCAGCGAGCAGCGACTCGCACACGAGCTGATCGAGGTTCCACAGCCGCTGTGCCTGGCGGCACGTCAAGCGAAGTCCCGGCATCTCGCGGAACTCGTCCTGGATGCGACGCAGCGTGTGATCCATCCCCGTTCGAGCATCGGCAAATCCTGGGGGATGCTGTCCATAGCGCGACGATACGCGCCGCCGATGACGGCCGCGTTGAGGCAGCCTCACCGCCATGTAACGGTCGCACTCTCAAAACGGCGTACTTAACTCGGCGGCGGCACGCGCGTTGCGACGTGATGCGTGACGAGTCATATCGCGCGACAGAGCCGTTAGCCCGTTAAGGAGACACAGATGGCCGCACAGACGCTGCACGAGCTGTTCGTTGAAGAACTCCGCGACATGTACGACGGAGAGAAGCGAATCATCAAGGCGCTGCCGAAGATCGCCAAACACGCGCAGTCGGACGAACTCCGGTCGGCGCTCACCGAGCATCTTCGCCAGACGGAAAAGCAGGCGACCCGGCTCGAACAGGTCTTCAAGTCGATCGGCGAGACGCCGCGCGGCAAGAAGTGCGACGGGATCGTCGGCATCCTCGAGGAAGGCAACACCATGATGGAAGAGCTCGAGGAAGGGCCAATTCTCGACGCCGCATTGATCGCCGGCTGTCAGAAAGTCGAACACTATGAAATTGCATCGTACGGCACGCTTGCCTACTTCGCCGAACTGATGGGCCACGAGCGGGCGAAAGAGCTGCTCGGCACCACGCTCGACGAGGAGAAGGCGGCCGACGAGAAGCTGAACACCATCGCCACGTCCGAGGTGAATCGCGAAGCGCTCATGAGCGGCGGCGAGGACGAGGACGAAATGGAAGAGGACGAGGAACGGCCGCGCGCGCGGCGCAGCGCGTCGATGGCGATGGCGAACGAACGGTCGTCGTCGCGGGGCCGTACCGGCTCGTCGCGCAAGACCAGTTCGTCCCGCGGCCGGAGGCGGTAACGCTCTATCCGACTGGTTACATAGACGTTACACGCACGTCACACACTCGACATACTGATGATGTAGCGCGACAATGACCGTTCATGCACGGACGGTCAGGTCGCGGACTCGTGGAGCGAGCCTTGTCAGACTCGCTGCGAACGGCTGCGGCGTGGGCTACGGCCGCCGCAGCCGTCATTACCGTCGGGAGCGGAAGCCCGGCAGCGAGCCCGTCGAGCGCTTCCGTTCCACTGCATATTCTTCTGACACTGTCGTCCAACCTGACATCGATGACGCGGCAGACGCTCATCTCCGAGGCCGAACGCATCTGGCGGCACGAGCAGGTGAACATCGAGTGGACGCGTCCCGGGCACACGGTCGAGCATCCGGACGCGCCGCTGCGCGTTCTGGTGATTTCCCGGCCGGACTCCGACACGCCGCTTCATCGCGGGTGGCCTGTCGCTGAACTGATCCCGGAGGCAATGCCGCGCGCGGTGGCGTTCGCCTGGATTTCCGGTGCGGAGCGCGTTGTCGACGAAGCAGCGCGATCCAGCACTGGCGACGCGCGCACGCTGCGCGATCACCGGCTCGGCCTCGTGCTGGGACGCGCCGTGGCGCACGAGATCGGACATTTTCTGCTCGCCACCGGCACTCATGCCGAGCGTGGCCTGATGCGGGCGTCAGTCGATGCACGGGAGTTCGCGGGGCTCGGCGGGGAAACGTTCAGACTGGATCCTGATGCCAGCACGTGGCTCCGGCGGCGTCTGAGCACAACGCCGGCAGGGACGGCACCGACGAGCGACGGATTTTCCTACACGTCCGACACGTGGCTTGCTCGATGAACCCGTGCGGACGTTGCCGTCCGCACGGGCGTCGAGATTAGAAGCGGAGTCGGGCGCCGAACTGCATCACGCGAGGCCCGCCGACCGAGTCCGTGATCTTTCCGAAATCAGTCGTCGAGCCGCCGATGACGTTGTTCGGCAGCGCGTAGTTCACCGTGTTGAAGAGATTGAATACGTCCCATCGCACTTCGAAGTTTCGCGACGCACCCAACCCGAACCTCTTGGCGATGCTCAGGTCAACGCGCCGCTGCCAGAACCCGCGAAGGACATTCCGTCCGAGGTTGCCGAATCCGAAGTTGTTCGGATAGCCGCCCGCCAGGCTCGTCGGCGAGCAGAGCACCGACTTGTTGAACGCCGCCTCGGTCGGATCGTCGCCGTGCTGGCGCAACTCGTCCAGGCTTCCGCAGAGGCTCGGGCGCCCGAAGCCGAGGCGATAGAGCCCGCCCGACCCGCGCACCAGGTCGTTGTACTGCGACGCGTTACCGAGCTCAGGCTCGGCTGAGAAGATCGAGTACGGCAGCCCCGACTGGAGCTGCACGAAGCCCGATACGCTGAACCCGCCAATCACGCCGTCTCCCGGCACCTGCCAGACCCAGCTGCCGCTGAAGCGGTGCGGCCGGTCGTAATCGGCCAACGCGAAGTTGGCGTCAATGTTTCGGTTGTCACCCTGGACCACGAAACCGGCGTTCGGCACATCCGGCTTGCCGCCGCCCGCCGTGCTGCCCGGATCCGACGAGCTCGTGTCCTTCGCGCGCGAGTAGGTGTAGGCGACGTTGAATTGGATTCCGTCGGACATCCGTTTCGTCAGCCCGAACTGGATCGAGTTGTAGCGGGAGCGTCCGCTGTTGCCGAGGATCACGGCTTCCGGAACGTTGAATCCAAGGACCGGCGTTCGCGCCTCGAACCCGATGACCGCCCCGGAAGCGTTCGCCAGGTTGTAGTCGAGCGCCCCGCCGAGGCTCGGATTCGCAAAACCGAACGCGCGGCCGACGCCCCGCTGCCGTGCCGTCGCGCCGGCGTTGAGCGCGCCGTTCGGGCTCCCTGCGGCGACGTAGGCCTGATTGAATCGCTCGAAGATATGGTCAGGCGTCGAAGGATCGTTCAGGTCGTAGCCCTGGTTGAACGCACGCGATTCGAGCAGGTCTGTGCCCTTGCTGCCGACGTAGCGCACCTCGACCATCAGGTTGGAGGCCAGCTCCCGCTGAACGCCGAAGTTGTACTGCTGGATGTACGGCGTCCGGAGGTTTCGATCGACGGCGCGGAACTCGAACGTTTCGGCGATGTTTCCCCGAAACGGCTGGCCAGTCGCCGGATTGGTTGGATTGATCGTGCCGTCCGCGCCGCGCGTCACGTTCGTGCCGTCGCGAATCTGGTACGTTCCGCTGGCACCGCCGGTTCGCACCACCTGGTTCGGCAGGTACTGGTTGAACGGGAAGGTCGGATCCTGCTGCGACCACGCTCCGTTCAGCGGCACGGCGCTGCCCGGGAAGGTAACTTCCTGTTCGCGCAGGAACGGATAGTTGCTGAACACCGTGTTGATGAACGCCGCCGACGGCCGGTCGTAGAAGATGCCGTAGCCGCCCCGGAACACGAGCTTGCCGGCGCCGCCGGGTGTCCATGCGAACCCGACTCGCGGAGCGACGTTGTTCCAGTCCTGTCCCTTCAACGTGTGCTTGTTGTCCACCTTCCTCGAGGCGGCGATGGCCGCATCGATCGCCGCGTATCCGGTGTTCTGCACGTTCGACGGAACGATGAATGCGGTGACCGGGTTCTCGGGGTTGGTCAACGCCTCGAAATCCACGTTGCCGATCCGGCCGTTGACCTCCTCGGGAAGTCCGAAGAATTCGTACCGCAGCCCCGCGCTGACGGTGAAGGACTGCGACAGCCGCCACTCGTCCGCGATGAACGCATTGAAGTCATTGAAGCGGAACTGTTTGTCGGTGATGCCGAACTGGGTATCCGCTTCGGTCGCCAGGCCCCGTAGCAGCTGCGTGAAGTTGTCGAACTTCTCGAACTCGGTGGCCTGCTCCTCGGGAAGATTGGTGTCGAACTCGTTGCGCCGGAACTCGCCGCCCAGGCGAATGGCATGCCTGGAGGTCGTCCAGCTCAGCGTGTTGCCGATGGTGTAGGTGCGCTGCTGGCGCTTGTTGAAGCTGTCGTTCGGACCGCCGAACGAGAAGCGCTCCATCGTCCCGCCCGGCCGCCCGATATAGTGGCCGAGGCGCTGCGTCGCGATGCTGTTATCGAAGAACGTCGCCGGGTTGGCGACGCCGACGCCGGCGTTGGTCAGTTCCAGGAACGGATCGTCGAGCGACCGAGAATTGCGAAGGAAGAAGATGCCGCCGCGCGCTTCGTTGACCACGTTGCTCGACAGCACGTGCGTATCCGAGATTGCGACAGTCGCGTTACGATCGGCGCGCTTCAATGTGAACGGTGACACCAGGCTTGACGGATCGGGGAACGGATCGTAGCCCGGGAACTTGGAGAAGAAGCCGGTGCCACTCAGGCGGTTGTCGTTCGTCAGCGTCGCATCCAGTTTCAGCGTGAATTGATCCTGCTGGAATTCCGCCGGAACGACGTTCCGCTGCCGCACGAACGGATTGCCGCCCACGGAGTTTCCCGCATTGATGTCCTTGCCGATCACCGTGCCGCCAGCGCGCGGCGCCGCGATCACGAAGTCACCAGTCACCGGATTCCGCAGGTTCAGGAGATTCAGCGCGACGTCGGAAATGCACGCGGTATCCGTCGGGCTCGCGCACTGGGCCTTCGGTATCGAGCTGAGGATCCCCGGATTCAGCTGCGCGAACGCAGCGAGGATGTTCTCTTTCGTGCGCACACCCTGAATCAACTGCAGCGCCTGCGGCATTGCGCTGATGCTGCTGGCCGTCGGGACGAATCCCGTCTCCGCGTCCGTTCGCTGATAACCGGTGAAGAAGAACAGCTTGTTGTGCCGAAGCGGACCGCCGACCGTGAAACCGCCTTCGTTGCGCCGCGCCTTCGGCTTGTCGATGCCGTCCTTCTCGTAGAAGAAGTCATTCGAGTTGAACCGCTCGTGCTGGCCCGAGTAATGGCCGGTTCCGCGGAAGCTGTTGGTGCCGCTGCGCGTGACGAGCTGGAAGTTGCCCCCTCCCGATCGCCCAGTCGATGCGTCATACATGCTCGTCTGCAATGTGACCTCCTCGAGAGTGTCGGCCGCCGGCGCGATGTTGTCGCTCAGGGCACCCTCGTTCGTGGTCAGGTTGGTGGCGTCGATGCCGTTGAAGAACAGGCTCGTGCTCGTCGTTCGCGTGCCGTTGACCGAGGGCGAGATGTTGCCGGTGCCGTTGATCAGTACGGGCGGGAGGTCAGAGCTGACTCCGGCTTCGGAGGACAGCAGGTGCGTAAAGCTGCCGGTCGACGTTGGAATGACTTCGAGCTCCTCGCCGCTGAGCCGCCGCGCCGTCGCCGGCGTCGTGACGTTCAACAACGCGGCGTCGGCTGTCACCCGTATCGTCTCGGTGAGTCCGCCGATGTCGAGGCGAACCGGCACCGAGCGCGTCACCGCGGCTTCCACGTTGACGCCGCTGCGGACAAGCTTCTTGAAACCATCGAGCTCGAAGGACACTTCGTAGGTCCCGGTCGGCAGCGCCGCGAGTCTCCAGTCTCCCGACTCGCTCGTCACCGTCTGCTGCGTCACGCCCGTGGCCACGTTTACCGCCAGCACCGTCACACCCGGCAGCACGCCACCGCTCGCATCGGTGACGACGCCGTTCAGCGTGCCGGTCGGACTGACTTGTGCGGCAGCAACTCTCGCACCGAGGATGCCGCAGGCCGCGGCGAGGACAATGGTGAATACTCGGCGCACCGCTCTCTGAGTCCAGCTCAGAACCGGCCGAGACGAAACAATTCGCATCTAGAACCTCCGCAGGAACCGAATCGCGGTTCGGAATGGAAGAGCCTGCTGATACCAGCTCTCGGAGGTCACTGTAGAAAGCGGTCGTGATCGTCCCGTAACGAGTGCGTTACGGCCGCGTTAATTCGCATCGGGGCGATCGACGTGGGGCGAGCCTTGTCAGGCTCGCCAGCGCTAGTTCGCGCTGTGTTCGTGGATGAGGCGCTGGAGGTGGTTGTAAATCTGCTGTTTCAGCACAGCCGGGCCGGCGTTACGGAATACGCCGACGGTAATCTGACGATCGTCGTCGTCCCAACCCTCGACATTCACGAGGATTTCGACGTAGCTCGTCTCTCTGTTGCCCGGAACGACACCGGCAACCTTGAGATCAGGGGACGCTTCGCGCGCGGCTTCCGCAGCGATCTGCGCAACCGTTCGAACGGCCAGTCGGTTTTCAATCACGATTCGGATCGTTATATGCGATCCGACGCATCAAGATCACATACCGCGAAAGAATTTACCTTGCCGTTACACGCAGGCTGGTCCGTTGCGGAAGAGCGTGATGGCGATGTCGATGTTGCTGCGCAGCGCCTGGCGGACCGCCGGCCAGTTCTTGTCGCTGCGCACCAGCGTCTTCCACGAATGGAGATGCTTGGGCTTGTGGAAGTCGCTGTTCGCCACGTAGGGGTAATGCTTGAGGCTGGTGACGGAGAAGAGATCGTCGCGGTTGGCCGCTTCCCACACGTCAACCAGATCCGACAGCTCCTCGCGATGATCCCAGAGGTAACAGGTGCTGATCTCGATCCGCCTCGTCGTCGTGTGGTGAGGATGGCAGGCGATGCTGAGCGCGCCTTGACGGCGAATCTCGCGCAGGATGGCGTCGGCGCTCTGATCGGCGCTGATGTACTTCTTCACCCCGAGGGCGATGATGTGCGAGTTCTTCTTGGCGCGGATGCCGTTCTGCGTCACCTCCGCGCCGGGAACGACGAGCATGCCGTATTTCTTCAGCGCGCGCTGGCCTTCTGATTCGATGTCCGCCAGGTAATCCGCGAAGTCGTGCTCGCGCACGCCGAAGGCGCGGCGGCCGAGCGTCGCGATCCGACCGGCCCGCGCCAGCAGATCCTTCTTCATCAGGATGTGGTCGGTGATCGCAATGACGTCGAACTTGCCGGTCTGGCCGTACAAATCGACGACCTCGCGCACCGTGAGCTTGCCGTCGCTCCACTGCGTGTGCACGTGAAAGTCACAGAGGAGGAACGGCTCGTAGCCTGGCATCCGGCGCTACGTCCTCACGTCTACGTGCGACGTATCGCGGGGGCGGTGATGCAGCAGCTCCGACGTGAAGTTGCGGACGTAGAGCCGGAACACGGCGCCCTTCCCCATCGCGTTGTAGCGCCGCGCCGAGGTGTAGAGGTAGCAGTCGTGAAAGATCTCGACGCGGCCGATGGCAAATAGGCGTCGCCCGAGGTTGGTGTCCTCGCCATGAAATTCAATCGACGTGTCGAACCCGCCGATCGCCTCGAGCGCGTCGGCCCGAACGGCGAAATTTCCGCCGTAGAAGATGGTGCCGATGCGCAGCACGTACTTCACGAGCAGCTGCGTCGCCGGGGCCAGCGTGAAGTCGTAGGCGCGAATCAACAGCCGTCCCCACCAATCCCAGTCGTAGTACCGATAGGGGCCAGACAGCGCGATGAGCGACGGGGCCCGCAGGAACCGCCGCTCGACCCGTTCGAGCCAGGTCAGCGGCGCGCGGCAGTCCGCATCGAGGTAGACCAGGATGTCGCCGGTGGCGGCGCGGCGGCCCGTCTCGCGCGCGACCACGAGCCCTTTGCGCGGCTCGTCCACCACGTGCACGTACGGAATCTGCCGCGCCACGGCGCGCGTCTCGTCGGTGCTGGCATTGTTGACGACCACGATTTCGTCGGGCACGCGCGTCTGCGCGAGCAGGGAATGAAGGCAGGCGGGAAGAAAACGGGCTTCGTTATGGGCGCAGACGACGACGCTCAGTCGGAATGCCTGCCGCGGCGTCATCCCTGCGCCAGACCACCCGCCTTCGCGCTCAGGGCGCGCCGGCGGGCCTTGCGGGGCAGCCGTGGTATACCCACGTGCATATCCGACAGCGTAAGAGCCCGATGTGACGCCGGGATCACCGGGAGATCACAAGCCGGTAAATCTACCTTCGTAACCTAGATTTAACCGTCCCGTGACGCAGCAGAAACCCCGGCTGACTACGGTCGCTCTGTGGGTACTCGTGTTCTCGTCGTCGAAGACGAACAGGATATTGCCGGGCTCATCAAGCACGCGCTCGAGCGCAAGGGCGATATCGAAGTGGACGTCGCCGGGGCCGGCGACCAGGCGATCCGCGCCGTCAGCGAACTCCCGCCCGATCTGATCGTCCTCGACCTCAATCTCCCCGTGTTGAGCGGCGTCGAAGTCTGCCGGATCGTCCGTTCGCGTCCGGCAACCTCGCACATTCCGATCATCATGCTCACCGCCCGCGCCACCGAGAGCGACCGCGTGGCCGGACTCGAGCTTGGAGCGGACGACTACATCACCAAGCCGTTCGCGCTGCGCGAGCTCGTCGCGCGCGTCCGCGCCGTGCTGCGCCGCGGCGGCGCCAACGACCGGAAGGCTCCTGCGGCGACGTCGTACTCCGGCACCCACTTGATCGCCGACTTCGACGCGATATCCGTGCGGGTCGATGGCTCGCAGGTCCGGCTGACGCGGCGCGAATTCGAACTGCTGCGCTACCTGGTGGAAAACCGGAACCGCGTGATCTCGCGGGACCGGCTGCTGGAGCGCGTCTGGGGATGGGACGACTCGGTAGAAACGCGCTCCGTGGACGTGCATATCGGCCGGTTGAGGTCGAAGCTCGGCGTTGCGTCCAGGCAGATCGAAACGGTGATCGGACTCGGCTATCGCTTCATCGATTGACCCGAACGTCGAACGACTCGAACGACTCGAACGTTTCGAACGTTTCGAACGTTCCGAACGTTCCGAACGTTCCGAACGTTCCGAACGTGTTACATGGATTTAACATCGCGGTAACGGACGCGAAATTCCCAAACAGTACCGTGAATTCATGACGATGCAACGGTATCTGTGTGCCGCATGCCTATGCGCGGCTCTTGCGGCCAGTGGCTGTGGTCGCGGAACCCAGGGCGAGCCGGCGGCCGATGAGTTGAGCGGCATGATCCGCGTCGACGGCTCGAGCACGGTCTTCCCGATCAGTGAAGCGGTCGCCGAAGAATTCAAGCGCGCGAATCCACGGGTCGACATCTCGGTCGGCATATCCGGGACCGGCGGCGGGTTCCAGAAGTTCTGCCGCGGCGAAACGGACATCAGCGACGCTTCGCGCCCGATCCGGGCCACGGAGATGGAGACCTGCCAAAAGGCCGGCATCGAGTTCATCGAGCTGCCGGTGGCATACGACGGTCTCGCGATTGCGGTGAATCCGAAGAACTCGTGGGCGACCTCCATCACAACGGCCGAGTTGAGAACGCTGTGGGAACCAGGCGCGCAGGGGAAGATCACCCGCTGGAGCCAGGTGCGCAAGGGATGGCCCGATCGGGAGATTCGCCTCTTCGGGGCCGGCGTCGATTCGGGGACGTTCGATTACTTCACCGAGGCGATCAACGGCAAAGAGAAAGCCAGCCGCGGCGACTTCACCTCGAGCGAGGACGACAACGTCCTGGTGCAGGGTGTTGGCGGCGACGAGCTCGCGCTTGGATTCATTCCTCTCGCCTACGTGGAACAGAACAAGGACCGGCTGAAGGTGGTACCGGTGGATGATGCCAAGGCCGACAACGGGAACGGCCCGATCCCGCCCTCTGTTGAAACGGTCCGGAACGGGACGTATCAGCCCCTGTCGCGCCCGCTGTTCATCTACGTCGCCCGCAAGTCGGCCGATCGGCCGGAGATCCAGCGGTTCGTCGAGTCGTACTTCTCGCAGCCCGAACTGATGCGCGAGGTGGGCTACGTCGAACTGACACCGCAGATTTACGACCTCGCCAGGGCTCATTTCACCGAACGACAAGTCGGCACGGCATTCGGTACCGGCGGGTCGCAGGTGGGAATGACGTTGGAGGCTCTCCTCTCGCGGCAGAAATGAGGCGCTTCGAGTTCGTGATCGAGCGGGGCCTCTTCCTCTGCGCCCTGGTCTCGGTCGGGACAACGGTCGGCATCATCGCCGTGCTGGCAGTGGAAACCGCGGCCTTCCTGCGCGAGGTGCCGATCGTCGAGTTCCTGTTCGGCACGGAGTGGACGCCGCTGTTTTCGACTCCGCGCTTCGGTGTCCTGCCACTGGTCGCCGGCACCGTCCTGGTGTCGCTCATCGCCATGCTGGTCGCGCTGCCGATGGGCCTGCTGAGCGCGATCTATCTCAGCGAATATGCGAACTCGCGCGTACGGCGCGTCGTCAAGCCCGTACTCGAGCTGCTGGCCGGCATTCCGACGGTGGTCTACGGCTACTTCGCGCTGCTCTTCGTGACCCCGCTGCTGCAGGAATTCATTCCGGGTCTCACCGCGTTCAACGCGCTCAGTCCCGGCATCGTCATGGGCATCATGATCCTGCCGCTCGTCTCGTCGCTCAGCGAGGATGCGATGCGCGCGGTCCCCAACGGTCTGCGTGAAGGGTCGTACGCGCTGGGGGCGACCAGGATGCAGACCAGTCTCCGCGTCGTCGTCCCGGCGGCGTTCTCGGGCATCACCGCCGCGTTCATCCTGGCAGTGTCGCGGGCCGTGGGCGAGACGATGATCGTCGCCATCGCCGCCGGCCAGCAGCCGAGTCTGACGTGGAATCCGCTCGTCCAGGTCGAGACGATGACCGCCTACATCGTGCAGGTGAGCCTCGGCGACACGCCGCAGGGCACGCTCGAGTACCGCACGATTTTCGCCGTGGGCATGCTGCTCTTTCTGAGCACCTTCGGGCTGAATCTCGTCAGCGCCTGGCTGCGGGCGCGCTATCGCGAGGAATACTCGTGAACATCAGCGTGCGCCGGTGGCTGGATATCGCGTTCCAGATCGTTGCGCTGCTCGTGCTGGTTATTGCGCTGGCGTCACTCGCAGCGCTTCTCGTCGACGTGTTCCGGGACGGCATCGCTCGTCTGTCGTGGGACTTCCTGACCGGTTACCCGTCGCGGCGCGCCACCCAGGCCGGTATCTTCCACGCCCTCTCGGGAAGCGTGTTCGTCATCCTGCTGACGGCGGTGCTCGCGCTGCCGGTCGGCGTCGCCGCGGCGATTTATCTGGAGGAGTACGGCCGGCGGAACTTCCTGGCTCGCGCGATCGAACTCAACATCACCAACCTCGCCGCCGTCCCGTCGATCATTTACGGCCTGCTCGGACTGGGGGTCTTCGTACGGCTGATGGCCATGGGACGCAGCGTGATGGCGGGCGCAGCGACGCTGGCGCTGCTGGCCCTCCCCGTCGTCATTCTGTCCACACGCGAAGCGCTGCGCGCCGTTCCGGGATCCATTCGCGAAGGGTCGTACGCGCTCGGCGCCACCAAATGGCAGACGATCTGGCATCAGGTGCTCCCGGTCGCCGCACCGGGGATCCTGACCGGATTGATCCTGTCGCTCTCCCGCGCCATCGGCGAGACCGCGCCGCTCATCACCATGGGCGCGCTGACCTACGTGTCGTTCGCGCCCGACAGCGTCTGGTCGTCGTTCACCGTGCTGCCGATTCAAATCTTCAACTGGGTGTCGCGGCCACAGCGTGACTTCCACGCCAACGCGGCGGCGGGTATTCTGGTGCTGATGGTCCTGCTGCTGGCAATGAACGGCCTGGCGATCTGGCTGCGCGACCGCTACCAGAAGAAGGTGACAGGGTGAGCGCAGTGGCTCGTACGGTTCCGCCGTCACTCGGCGACATCGCGTCACGACAGACGCCTCCAGCCGAGACGCCCGGACCGTGCAAAATCGAAGCATCGCATTTGAACTTCTACTACGGCGCGAAACGCGCGCTCGAGGACATCTCGGTCCAGATCCGGCCGCACGTCGTCACCGCCTTCATCGGCCCGTCGGGGTGCGGCAAGAGCACGTTCCTGCGGACCATCAACCGCATGAACGACATCATTCCCGACACGCGCGTCGAGGGGCAGGTCCTGATCGACAGCGCGAACATCTACGGCGCCGGCGTGGACGTTGTGCAGTTGCGGCGGCGCGTCGGAATGGTGTTCCAGAAGTCGAACCCGTTCCCGAAGTCGATCTTCGAGAACGTCTCCTACGGGCTGCGCATCAACGGAATGGTCAGCAGCAAGTCGGAGCTGGGCGGACAGGTCGAGGAAAGCCTGCGCCAGGCGGCGCTGTGGGACGAGGTCAAGGATCGGCTGCACGACTCGGCGCTGGCCCTCTCCGGCGGGCAGCAGCAGCGGCTGTGCATCGCCCGCGCCCTCGCCATCAAGCCGGAAGTGCTGCTGATGGACGAACCCGCCTCGGCGCTCGACCCCATCGCAACCTCCAAGATCGAGGAACTGATTCAGGAGCTGGTCGAGGACTACACGATCGTGATCGTGACTCACAACATGCAGCAGGCTGCGCGGGTCAGCGACGACACGGCGTTCTTCAACCTCTCGTCGGTCGGCAAGCCGGGTCGGCT
>JAICQE010000070.1 GCA_025938035.1 Vicinamibacteria bacterium | reverse complement strand
GGGAGGATCAGGAGACCGTGTCATCTTCCGCTTTGCCCGCCCCCCTGACAAGTCCCCGAAACCACCCGGCTTCCCGCGATCTTGCGAGGCACATTTGTTGCCGCCTCAACGGCAGTTACAGATCCGATGTCCGGCAATCGAGCGATCTCAGCGTGAATTCTCACGACTCGGGCGATTCACGCCCGAACGACTGGGTTCCCCGGAGGAATGTCGGCGGGGGAGAGGACTTATCCCGCCCGAATCCGTCCTCGGGGGACGAGTCCGCCCGCCGTCTGGCCATTGCCACACGCCGCCTGACGCAAGTGCTCGGGCGGGTTGCAGGACTGCGCAACGTGTCCGCGCTGACCGTGCGCCATGTCGCCCGCTGCGTGCGCAGCCGGTTCGTGGTATGCGCCGTTCCGGTTGGCGAGAATGAACTCTCCATCGTGGCAACCCACGGCTATCCGCTGGACATGGTGAAGATGCTTCGCATCAGCTCCGGAACCGGCGTGATCGGATCGGTGCACGCGAGCGGGACCCCGATGCTGGTGCAGGACGTCACCGCCATGCCGGGATTGCGTCGTCGTCCGCGGTATCGCACGAATTCCTTCATCGCTGTGCCGATTAGTGCAGGTGGGGAAGTGCTGGCTGTGGTCTGCGTTGCCGACCGCCTGGACGATCAGCCGTTCACGCGTGAGGACCTCGCGGCGCTGCGCGCGCTCACGGCGCCTGTCGCGCTGGCGCTCTCACGCGAACGGGCACGGCGCGACGCCGAGGATTTTGCCCAGGCGGCCATCATGGACCCGGTCAGCGGCCTGTTCAACCGGCGCTACTTCCACGAGCGGCTCGAGGAAGAACTGGATCGCGCACGCCGGCACAACACGACGGTCGCGCTGCTGATGATCGACATCGACAATTTCAAGGGCATCAACGATCGCTACGGTCATCTCGCCGGAGATCTGGTGATCCGTGGCGTCGGCGACATCCTCAAGCGCTCGGTGCGCAAGTTCGACCTGTGCACGCGTTTTGGCGGCGAGGAGTTCGCGATCGTCATGCCGGGCAGCGGTCCCGAGAATTCCATTCCGGTCGCCGAGCGTATTCGTCAGCGGATCGAGACCTTCCGGCCGACCGAAAGCGAGCTCGCGGATTTGCGCGTCACGGCCAGCATCGGCATGGCCGTGTCGGGCGGCGCGTCGGCGCGCGAGTTGATCGCTCATGCCGACCAGGCCCTGTACGAGGCGAAGCAATCCGGCAAGAACCGCCTCGTCGAGTGGAAGCCACCCTCCGAGGACGATCGCTCGGGGAACCCGCGAAAGCCACGGTAGCCCCAGAAAATCTGAGGCCCGCGCGGCTGCCGCATGCCGTGCTGCGAACCGCGCAGCCCTTTGCTGACAACGGCTTACCCCGGCCCCGCCGCTCCACCGCATGTCTGGTGGTGTTCTTGCTCTGAACGGCTTCCCAGAGAGAACAACTGAGGGGTCTGAGGCATGTCGTTCACGGAACAGCCAGTACTGCTCGGAGAGAGTCCGGTCATCGACACGCTGCACGCTGACATTCAGAGCGCGGCGCGCACCCACGCGAAGGTGTTGATTACCGGTGAAACGGGCGTCGGCAAGGAAGTCGTCGCGCGACTGATTCACAACCAGAGCGCGCGCAGCCGGCAGCCGTTCATGGCGGTCAATTGCAGCGGCATTCCCGAGACGCTGCTCGCCTCGGAGCTCTTCGGACACGCGCGCGGCAGCTTTACGGGCGCCTATCGCGACAAGGTGGGCCTGATTCGCCAGGCTGACCGCGGCACGCTGTTTCTGGACGAGCTCGGCGAGATGAGCCTGAGCATGCAGGCGACGCTGTTGCGTTTTGCCGAAACGGGGGAGATTCAGACCGTCGGTGCGGACGGTACCGGGGGCCGCGCGGACGTACGGCTCATCACCGCGACCAATCGCGACCTGCGCGAGCAGATTGCCGCCGGCGAGTTCCGCGAGGATCTTTACTACCGGTTGAACGTGATTCACATCCGCATCCCGCCGCTGCGCGAACGGGGGCGCGACGTGGTGCTGCTGTTCCGGCACTTCCTCCGCAAGGCAAGTGAAGCGCACCGGCTGCCGCCACCCGACCTCACCACTGACGCCGAGCACCTGATCCTCTCGTATCAGTGGCCGGGCAACGTGCGCGAGTTGCGGAACGTCACCGAACGAATTGCGCTTCGCGACTCCAACCGTCCGATCACGCCCGCCGATCTGCCGGCGGAGATTCGCTCCGGCGAGCGGGTGACGATCGCCGTGCCGGGGCCCGGTCACGTCGTTGCCGCCCCCGAACCGCACGCACAGGGCATCGCCCAGCATCTGTGGGACAAGCTCATGGCCGGCGGTGATTTCTGGGAAGTCGTACAGAAGCCGTTCCGGGCGCACGAGGTGACGCGTGCGGAACTGGCGGCGCTGATCGATCGCGGCCTGCAGGAAACGCGCGGCAGCTATCGTGCGCTGGTACGGTTGTTCAATCTGCCGTCCACGGACTACAAGCGCTTTCACGCGTTTCTCTATCAGCAGAATTGCAACCTGCCGGTGGGGCCGTATCGGAGCGGCGACGCGACCGGCAAGTCGCGCCGGACAGACACGAAGTACGCGACAGCGTCATAGCCGCCCTTCCTCCGTCCCCCCCGGAAACGGCGCCAGCGACGCCGAGCGCGAGGAGGATGTCTCGCCGGCCAGTGGCTCAGGGCGTCTCGTCTATAATCGCGCCTGCCGAAGATGCCTCAGGATCCGTCCGGAAAGCCGAGCGGCGCGAAGGGCGGCGGGAAGATTGTCGTCGCCGACGACATGGCGCCGCTCCTCGAGACGCTGTGCGAGACGCTCGGCTGCGACGGGTACGAGGTGCTGCCGGCATCCGACGGTGAAGTGGCGATGGCGCTCGTCGAGAGCGAGTCGCCCGACCTCGTGCTGACCGATATCAACATGCCGTCGCTGAACGGCATCGAGCTGTGCCGCCGGCTGAAAGAGAATCCGGCGACGCGGCTCATCCCGGTCATGCTGCTCACGGGCCTCGACGGCCGGGCCGAGCGGCTGGCCGGGATCGACGCCGGGGCGGACGACTTCCTCACCAAGCCGGTCAACACCTCCGAACTGCGGGCGCGCGTCCGGTCGCTGATGCGGTTGAAGCGGTTCACCGACGAATTGGACTCCGCGGAGTCGATCATTCTGAGCCTGGCCCTGACGGTTGAAGCGCGCGACAAGTACACCGGCGGCCACTGCGAGCGGATGGCCGCGTACGCGGCCACGCTCGGCATGCACCTGGGCCTGACGGCCGACGAAGTCGGCGCGTTGAGGCGCGGAGGGTACCTGCACGACATCGGCAAGGTGGCGATTCCCGACTCCGTCCTGCAGAAGGCCGGGCCGCTGACCGAGGACGAGTTCGAGATCGTGAAGCGGCACACGACCATCGGCGATCGGCTCTGCGGGAATCTGCGGCTGCTGCGCATGGTCCGTCCGATCGTGCGCTGCCATCATGAACGCGCGGACGGAAGCGGTTACCCCGATGGACTCGGCGGCGACGAGATCCCGCTGCTGGCGCAGATCATGGGCGTCGTCGATGTGTACGACGCCCTGACGACGGATCGTCCGTACCGGCCGGCGATGACTCCTGCCGACGCCTGCGCGACGCTCGCGCGCGAAGCCGATCGCGGGTGGCGCCGTCTGGATCTCGTTCGCGAGTTCACGACGCTGTGCCGCAGCGGCGTGCTACGGCGGCCCGAAACGCTCGAAGCCGCGTCGATTCACGACGCCGCGCTCTTCGAGTAACACGAAGGTACGAAGGGGTCGAAGGGCACGAAGAGCGCCGGTTTTCGCGATTTATTCAGAAATTTACCAAACAACCCTTCGTGTCCTTCGATCTCTTCGTGGCCTTCGTGTTTGTGATCGCAATGGCGAAGCTGTAACGGCCAATCAAAATTTCACATGAAGCTCCGCGCGTCCACACGCACTCTGTGCCGTACCGAACCTTGCAGTCGCGCGCGTTGTGTACGCGTGTCGACCGACCCTCCTCGCCATCGCATTTCTGACATTCTGTGGTGCCGCCGCGAATGCCGCTGCGCCTGCGCGATGCGAAGTGATCGCGCCATCCGCTGACTCCGAGGCGCAGGCGCTGCTGAGCGCGGATGGAAAGGCCGACCTGAAGGTCGGCCTCGACGACGATCATCGGTACGATCGATATGCGCTGGACGAAATGCTGCGCGGCGGCCACGACGCGGCCCTGCGCTGGGATCGCGTGCCGGAGCTCGTCGTGCTGATGCCGGTGATGCAGTATGAGAAGTCGCAGGGCACGCAGTACCGCGCGACGTCCGAGCGGCTGACCGAGGCGGAGGCCGGGCAGCTCGCCGCCGATCTGACGGCAGCCCTTGCGTTGCTGACCGACAACGCCTTCCAGGGGTTTGCCGCGGTGCGCCAGGAGACGGTTGCTCCTGGCGAGGTCGTGAACGTGATGCGGCCGGGACAGATCGTGGTGGCGAGGTACAACGGCGTACGCGATCAGCTGGCCACGATCGGATTCGGCGGGAGGTCAACGCGCGGATCGACAATCCGTGCCGGGTCGATCATCCTCGACAGTGATTTCGATCGCACGAGCGACACGCGCCATCTGCTCCGGATGCACGAGCTCGGTCATGCGCTCGGCTACAACCACGTGCAGTCGCAGGCGTCGATTATGAATCCGAAGATCGGGTCAGAGATGACGAGCTTCGATCGCGCGGCGGCGCGCATCGCGTTCCAGAGCTTCCAGCCTGCGCAGTCAGCCTGCAGTTAGTCCCGGGGAGGCCGCGTGTCAGCGGAGAGATCGCGCTATCGCGGACGCGCTCATGATGCGGACGTCCATCAGCTGCCAGCTGCCATTTCGCTGCGTCCACATCTGCGACACGAACGAGACCGCCTGCGCCATCTGTCCGGCGGCGGCGTTGTCCATGCGCTCGGTCATGCGCGCCGTCAGTATCACTTCGGTGCCAGCGGACTGGAATCTCACCTCGTCCAGCGTGCGGCGCACACCGGATAGTCCGCGCGGCATGCGCTCTTTCTCGGCCCGATTGTCGGATACGTTCGCCTGCGGCGAGATCGAGGCCATCGTCGCGCGATCCTGCCGATAGTAGGCGTCGAGCCAGCGGTTCGCGTCTCTCGTCAGCACATCCTGAAGCGACGGCGGCGACACGGCGGGCGGCGTCAACGGCGGGCGTTCGACCGACGCCGTTGCCGGTCTGGCCGAAAGAGGAGCGCTGGCTGACGGATTCGCCGGTGAAGGAAGCGCCGGCGGCGGCGCGGCAGTCACCGGCTGTTCAGTCACACGCGGCTGTTCAATCACACGCGGCGGTGGCAATGGCGCGACCGCGGTGGCCGCCGCCGGCGTCGCGCTGGCCCGGGCCTGACGCTGCGTCGGAGCCTGCGCCACTGGCGCGGGCGGATTCCGCGGAGTCGCGGCCACCGGCGCAGGCGCCGTGCGCTCCACACGCGATGCCTGCACCGTGAACCGCCGGGTTACGACCTCGCCTTCGCGACCAAGGGCAACAGGCTGACGGCCGTCGACGGCAACGGTCACCGCCCCTGCGTCGCCTGCGCGAATGCTCACCTCCCGGGACGCACGGATGTTCTCGGTCTCGCCTGGCCTGAATATCCGTTCCGCGGTCACGCGACCATCTGCGGTGACGCGAACCCAGGACGTTTCTTTCGCTGACAGCCGGATGGAGAGTGGCGAGCGCGGCTCAGGGATCGGGGTTCGAACCGCAGGCGAGGCAGAATCCCGCGCGGCCGGTTTGGGCGCCGCTGCCGCCGCCGCCGAGGTTTCGGTGTGCGAGTTATCCCTGCCCGATGGCCAGAACATCCACACGCCGGTTCCCATCAACGCAAGCGCACCGAACGACGCAGCCGCGGCAACAAGCGCCCGAATCGGGAACTGCGGTTGCCGGATCGTTAATTCCGGTGAGTCATCCGCGTCGATCGAAATGAAGTCAAAGTCCGCCGGCGCTTCCTCGAAGCGATCCTGCGGGACGTCCTGGACGGGCAGTCTCGAGACGTGCCTGCGAACGTCAGCCGGCTGGTGATGATGCAGCGCAGCGCGCAGCGCCTCTCCCTCGGATGCCAGCCCTTCGAGCTCCGGACGCGACTCGTCGAGCACGCGACGGATGTCGTGGCGCGCGGTGGTCAGAGCGTTGTGCGCCTGGCCGAAGTCGTCGGCCGGAAGGAAATTCGGCGTGTCGATCGTGTCCTCGCCCTCGCCCAGCCGTCCGGCGGCGCGCACCTGCGCGGCGAGCACCAGAAGATCGCGACGGGCTTTGAGCAGGATCCGCCGGACGTCGGCTCTGGCGGTGGAAACAATCCCGCGCGCCTCGTGGTCGGCGGCGGCGAGGACCTCCTCCCGCATCCGCGCCAGGTTTCGCGCCTGTTCCCGCCAGGCCTCGCGCTGGGCCCGGTAGTCGTGAATCAGCGACGGGAATTTGCTCGCCGACCCCGGGTTTACCGGTTCGGGGCCGGCCGTCCCGGCCTGCTGCTCGTCCTGCGGGTAATCGCGGTGGTCCATTTCTGGAGGGGTTAACAGTTCTTCGCGACCTGGGCCGTAAAAACGGCGTACTTGGAGTTCGGCCGTGGCGCGCTGGAGCTTTAGCTAACCGCCCCCGATTGTCGCACCCGTCCTGCCGTAAGTCGAGCGCCGGTCTGGAGATGCTGGTTAGAGGGTGGAGAAGCCGAACCGCGCGAACGCGGCCAGCGCGAGCATGGAGACCCCGATCGCCACGAGCGCGGCGGCGAGCATCGGCCACAGCTGCACGGACGACGAGTTCGCTCGGGGCGGCCGCCGCGCGAGAACTTCGATCGGCTCCAGTTGAACGTCCTCCGCTGACACGAACAGGTCAATCGCCCCACGTGGCTCGCCGCGGAAACGGGAGATCTCGGATGCAAGTGCCGATTCCGGAAGGAACTCGTCGAGCGCGCTTTTCCCGGCTCCGTGACTGGTCATCGAGTGACAGCTGAGCAAACGTCAGGCCCGGAGCCGATAGCGCAGAATGCCTGTAAATCTCAACAAGTACCGCAGACCAGGTGCATGCCGCAGACTGTTTTCTGAGAAAGTCGGGAACGATGATCGATGAACGGTTGCTCATCGGTGAACGCGCGATCTTGATTTGAATTGGATCAACGAATCATTCATCATTGGTTTCCAAATCACCAATCACCAATCACCAATCGCCAAATCCAAATCATCAGTCTCATATCCCAAATCTCAAATTTCAAATGGTCCCCCCTGACGTGCAGTACCCGGATGATCCCCTTTCCAATCCTTCCGCCATTCGCATCGAGGACATCCTCGCTGGCGAAGAGGAGACCAGCGAGCCGTCAAATCCGGCTCCTGTCCGGGAGGGTCTTCCACGAACGTTCCGGATGCGAGCAGACAAGCATTACGTCGAAATGCTCGACACTCCACCGCGTTCCGGAGGCAAGGAGCCTTCGGCAACGGCGGCGGCGCCTCCCGCCGTCCGGGAGGAGGACGCCGTTGATGCGGGCGCATTGGCCGCTGTTCAGGCCGGGCGCGATCTCGCGCAGTCGCTGGCAGCGCTGCTCGCGTCCACGAACCTTCTCTCCGATCGCGGTCCCGCGCTGGCGTCGACAGTAGCCGCAAATCTGATTCGCGCAGAAGCATGGAAAGCCACCTGCCTGCTGCGCGTCGCGCGCTTCCTGCGCGGTGAGCTGGCGCCGGCGCCGAAGCCGATTCGTGCGCAGGCGATCGTCGATCAGCTGCTGAAGTCGATTGAGCCGGAGCGGCGTTTGCGCGGCCTCAGCATCGAATCGCGGATCAGCGTGGGCGACCGCTCGCTCTCGGTGGACGAAGATCTCTTCGTCGCCGCGCTCTCCGGATTATTGATGACGACGATCAGCTTGACGGAGGAGCCATCGGCGTTCACGGTCATGGTGCTTGCGGAGGCGAAGGGCAGCGACGTCGTCTTCGGCATCTCACAGGCGCAGGCTCCGGCTCCGGCGAATTGGACAACGGCCGCTCCGCTGACGGGCGCAGCCCGAGTCGTTTCGGCGTTCAGGGGACGCGTCGCGGCCAGCGGAGGAACAGCAGGCACCGAGGTGCGCGTCGTCGTTCCGCGCCTCGCTTGACGAAACTCTTCCTTCCGTCAAAAAAGAATACGGATCAGCCCGGTGGCGTCATGTCGCCGGGCTCATCCATTAACTAGGGTTCGCTGAAATCTTCCGGATTTTCCCCTCCTGAGCGGCTCTAAGCCCGGCGGCACGGCTTACGCATGCGCGCGCGCCGGATGAGGAGTAAACTCCCGTATCCCCCGGAAATGAATCCGAGCGTCCGCCCGGAATGGCGGGACGTCGCGCAGTCGATGCCCCACAGGATATTGATCGTCGATGACGACGAGCCCACGCGTGTGGGGCTCGCAATGCTGCTGGAGGACGCGGGCTACGAGACGATCACCGCCAGCACCGTGCCAACGGCAATCAAGCTCCTCTCGGAAGCCCATCCCGATCTGTTGCTCGTTGACATCAGACTCGACGAATACAACGGGCTTCATCTCGTTGCCGTGCGACCGGAACCGATTCCGGCAATCGTGCTCACCGGATTCGCCGATCCCGCGATCGAGGCTGACGCGCGGCGTCTCGGTGCGGAATTCCTCCTCAAGCCGATCTCGCCGTCCGTGCTGACATCGCTCGTCAGGCGCGTGTTGTCGGAAGGACGCGTCGGTTCGGCAATCCGCCGCTGGCCGCGCAAGGCGGTGATGAAGGAAGTGCGGGTCGACGTCGATGACGCCGCGGCGCGGATGCTCGACGTCAGCTACGGAGGCGTCTGTGTCGAGATGCGCCGGAGCGCAGGCGCTGGTCCTCCCGGCGCATTCCGAATGTTTCTTCCACACGCGGACATGCCGGTACCCGTCGAAGTCGTCTGGAGCCGCCGCCGTGATGCGACGACGTGGTTGTGCGGCGGCATGGTGGCGGATGCGGTCGCGGCGAGCTGGCGGATGGTCGTCGATACAATCACATAAAAGAAAGATTCGGTCGCGATGTCGTTCGCCTCTTGATCATCTCGACCGAGGAGCGTATTTTGATCGCACCGTGATCAGTTCCATCGCAATCACCGTCAGTGCAGCGGTCCTGCTGCTCATCGCCGTCGTCATGTTGACGACAAAGCGAATAAGGGCACATAACCGATTCGAGCTCGGCACGGTCAGCCAGCAGTGGCTGCTCGGGCATCGGGGGGACGAGCGTTGACGGACGCCCGCCAGGCGTTTGGTCTTACGCTTCGAACCCGCCGAGAGCAAATCGGCATCACGCTTCCAGACATCGCTGAATCGACAAAAATCAGCGTCGCACTGCTATCCAGCCTCGAGCGCGGCGACGTCTCGAGGTGGCCGAAGGGAATCTACCGACGGTCATTCTTCCGCGAGTACGTAGTCGCAATCGGACTCTCGCCAGAACCGGTTCTGAACGACTTCGTCCGCCTGTTTCCAGACGAACCTGCGGCTACGCCGGTCGCCGAAAAGCCCGCTGAACTCCGGCTGGAACTGGCGGTCAGAGACACGTCCGCCGCCGTGGCGCTGAAGCGTGTAGCGGTTGTCGCCGGAGAACTCGCAGCCGTCACCGTGCTCGGCATGGCCGGCACGTGGGTTCTGCCAGTCGATGCCCTGCCGGCCATTGGCCTCACGGCGTTGGCGTACTACCCCGTCGCGAATCTCTGCGTCGACCGCAGGCTGGCGGCGCGCAGCCTGCGGGCGCTCGTCAGGTCGCCGCTACCTCAGGCTGAGCGACGAAGGTACGAAGAAATCGAAGGGCACGAAGAACTTCAAGTGTCCTTCTAGGCTGGTTGGGATTTCCTAACGGGCGCGCATGACGTCGATGACCGGTGCGCACGATTCCGTGCGCGGCCGGTGTCGGCGCAGCGCCGCGACGGCGTGGAACACCGTCGCGCGGCGCGAGACGCGGAGGACGACGTTTGCCGCGGGGTTCGCCGTGGTCGCGACGTCGATCCACCAGTCGCGATCATCTCCATGCACGCGCAGTACCGAGGCCACCCACTTCGCGTGACCCTGTCCGAACGCGCGCCGATCCAGCGCTTCGAACCACTCGCCTGCGGCGGTGATCGACTGCTGCTGTTCGTGGCGGCCCGTGCTGGTGATGGCGTTCATGCGACCAGCCCATCTGTCCAGACACGTGCCACCGCGCAGCGTTGACCACAGGTGGAGGCGAAGTCGTTGACGGGCGTTGAGTTGCGCCGCACGGCTCGCTGGCTGCCGTCGAGGTCTCGGTACGGGTGAGCTGTCAGATCCGTCAGTGCGGCGACGAAACCGCTATGCGGCCTGAGGTGCAAACGGTTCACGTCCGCCCGCTTGCAGCCTCAATGGGCAGGAGGGAAAGATGCTCTACGTTCTCGCGGTAATTCTCTTAATCGCGTGGCTGTTGGGCGTCGTCGGCACCTATACGATTGGCGCGTTCGTGCACGTGTTGCTCGTGATCGCGATCGTGCTGTTCATCGTGGGTCTGCTCTCGGGCCGACGGACGATTGTTTGACGCTCGGCGATTCAATCGGTGGGGCGGGCTCAAGCGAGCCCGCCTCGCTCTCTCCTGGCGTTCGTAGTGTCCGCTGGCGCACGTAGTGTCCGCCTTTAGGTGGACTCTGTGCGGTCGTAGTGTCCGCCTTTAGGCGGACCCTGTGCCCCGTAAAGTTTTTGCCCGGCTGTGTTGGCCGGCCGATCAGTTTCTTCACGGTCAGTTCCCAAAACCGTTCGTAACCTCAATAAAAAACAGCCCGGCTGTTCGGCAGGGTCCTTGCCACAACCGGGCGCGTTCTCCCGTCTCTGTGCTTAGCTCAGCCGTGTCAATCGCCAAGTGGTTCGCTCGCGAAGTACGTTGGCCATTTGTTTACGCAGCGGCGCTGGCGCTGGTCGGCCTCGTCGTGCTGGCGTTTCAGCAGTGGCCTCCAACATCGCCACTCGCGTGGCCACTGCTCGTACTGCTGCTGCCGGTACTGGCGAGCGCCGTCATCGGCGGACCGCAGACCGCGTTGTTCGCGGCGCTCATGTCGGCGCTTGCCGCCGTGATCGTCGTGCTTCCGCCCGCCTGGAAATTCAAGACTCCAAACCGGCTGGACTTTGCCGCGCTCGTTGTCTTTGGCGTCGCAGCTGCGCTCATCGCGCTGGTCTCGCGTGCGCGGCACCGCGCCGCTCTCGCCAGGGCGCGCGCGATTGAGCTCAGCAAGGCCGCCGCTGCCGAGGCGCGCCGACGGCGCACGCTCGGCGAGGTGACGTCGCGGGCACTCGCGGCCGGCACGACGGAGTCGGTGTGCCGTGACACCGCCAGCCTCGCGGCGTCGGCGCTTGAATGCGATCACGCGCTGGTTCTCGAGCTCGGTAACGAGGGCGCGCCATTTACCGTCGTTGCGGCCGCGGGGTGGACTGCGGACGCCGTCGAGCAGCTGACGATCTACACCGGTATCGACACGCAGGCGGGCTACGCGGTGTACGCGCGCGAACCGGTGGCTGTCGGTGATGGCGATTCCGATGTGCGATTCACGATTCCCGCAGTGCTGCGCGGTCACGGGATACGAAGCGGGCTTGCAGCCAGAATCGGCACCGCCGTACGGCCGTTCGGCGTCATCGCCGTCTATTCCACGTCGCCGCGTCGATTTGCCGAAGAGGATTGCCAGCTGCTGGGCTCGGTCGCCGCGGCGCTGGCGGGGCTCTACGAGCGAAAACGGCTCGAGGCCGAACGCGCGGAGCTGGCAAATCGCGATGTCGCGCAGCGCGCGGCCGCCGAGGTCGCCGCCCGCCGCGCGGCGTTTCTGGCGCAGACGGTTACCGTGCTCGATTCCGCGCTGGAGCCCGAAGCAACGCTCATCAGCCTGGCGCGGCTGGCGGTTCCGTCGCTGGCCGACTGCGCGGTCGTCGACCTGGTCACCGACGAAGGCAACCTGCAGCGCGTCGACGTTGTGGATATCGATCCCACGCGCAGGGAAGCGACGCATACCATCCGGCGCATCCCGCCGGAGAGTCGTGGCGACGGGCCGTTTGCGCGCGCGATACGAACCGGTCAGCCGGCGCTGCTCTCGAACATTACGGAGACCGTGCGCACCTCGCCAGGCCGTCCCGATTCGGAGTATCAGCGATTGGTGCGTGCGGTCGCCTGCGAATCGCTGCTGCTGATTCCGCTCGTCGCGCGCGGCCAGACGCTCGGACTGTTGACGCTCGGTTCGCGCACGGCGGATCGATATGGTGCGGCCGATCTCTCTCTGGCGCAGGAACTTGCCGCCCGGGCAGCCGTGGCGCTGGAAAACGGCCGCCTCTACCGCGAAGCACAGGCCGCCAGCCGCGCGAAGGACGAGTTCCTGGCGACCGTATCTCACGAGCTGCGGACGCCGATCAATGCCGTCCTCGGCTGGGCGGCAATGCTGCGCAACGATCAGATCGAACCCTCGCGCGCCAATTACGCCTGCGAGGCCATCGAGCGGAGCGCACGCGCGCAGGCGCAGCTGCTCGAGCAGTTGCTCGACGTCTCGCGCATCGTATCGGGCAAGCTCGAGCTCCGGCTCGCGCCGGTGCAGGTGGAAGCGATTGTCGGCGCCGCGCTGGACGCCGTGCGTCCGGCAGCAGACGACAAGAACGTCCGGATCGTCACTGAAATCGAACGCAATATCCCGCTGCTCCTTGCCGATCCCGAACGTTTGCAGCAGGTCGTGATCAACGTGCTCTCCAACGCTGTGAAATTCTCCCCGGACGACGGAGTGGTCGAGGTTGAGCTCCGCCGCGACGATGGATTTGCGCGGATTGTCGTCAGCGATCACGGCATCGGCATCAGGGGCGAATTCCTGCCGTACGTGTTCGATCGGCTCCGTCAGGGCGGTGCGAACACGGGTAACCGCGGGCTTGGTCTCGGCCTGTGGATCGTCCGCGACATCGTCGAGCGCCACGGCGGCACGGTGACGGCGTCCAGCCAGGGCGAGGGGAAAGGATCTACATTTACCGTGACGCTGCCGCTGCGGGCTCAGGCTGAGCCGTTGCCAGGCGGCGTTCGTGTGGCCGTATCGAAATCCGCGTAACCGGAGGGACGGGATGCGATTTCTGCTCGACAACGTCGACAACGACGACATGGAACCGACGCCCCCGCAGACGGACCGCTCGCGAGAGCGCGGCGCGAAGCGCGACGCGGCTCGTCCGGATCTCGGCCGATCCCAGGAACTCGACAACGAAGATTCGGGCGATATCGCCGACGAAGGTCCGGGGCGCCGCGGCTGATTAGCGCCCGAAGACGATGCGCTCGATCTTGAAGAGCGTCGTCATCGTCCTGACCAGCAGGGCCGCCGACAACATCGCGATGAGCCCTGCTGTGACGAAGGCCCACCATTCCTCGGGGCGGCCACCGAGCACGCCCATCACCAGCACGTGCTGTCCGAGCACCGGCACGAGGTACATCCAGGGCTCCTGGCCGATGGTCGAGACCGCGCTGATCATGCCCGGCAGCATCGGCAGCAGGACGAGCACGCCCATGTAGCTCTGCGCCTCCTTGAACGACCGGGCCAGCGTCGAGACCGCCGCCTGCAGCGACGCGGAGAAGAGGCACATCGGCAGCATCGCTGCGAGCACGCCCAGGAACTCGTCGCGGCCGATGCGGAAGCGGATTCCCATGTCCTGCAGCGGAAGGAATCGCGGAATGTTCGCGCTGAGCGTTGTCGTCAGCACCACGGCCGTCATGGCGATGAGCGCCGCAGCGATGCACTTGCCGGCGACAATCGCCATCCGCGGCGCCGGGTTGACCAGCAGCGATTCAAGCGACCCCCGCTCCCGTTCGCCGGCCGTCGAATCGGTCGCGATCGACATTCCGCCGACGAAGGCGGCGAGGATGATGAACATCGGGATGAAGCTGAGCACCTGTGCCGCCCGTTGCTGCGCGGTGGAGATCTCGATTTCTTCGAGCTTCAGCGGCGTGACACCGGCCGGACTGACGCCGCGGGAAATAAGGCGCAGGGCTCCGATTTCGGCGCTGTAGCGCTGCATCAGCCGGCGAACGCGCTCGAGGGTCGGGCGCGCCGCATTGCGCGAGGTGTCGGCGACGATTCGCACCGTGGCGGGACGCGACGAGCTGAATTTCTCCGCGTAATCGTCGGTAATCACGACGACGACGTCGTGCAGGCGATCGCGGACCGCCTGTTCCGGACGCGGCGGCCCGGCGATCACGCTCACGCCGGCCTGCTGCCGCAGCCAGTCGACGAACGCCGGCGCATGCTGTTGACCGGCGACGGGAATCTCGACGATCTCCGATTCGCGCTGTCGATCGGCAATGCGGTTCATCATGAATCCAATCAGCACCGGCCCGACGATGATGCTGAAGGCGATGGAGAACAGCGCACGCCGATCGCGCAGCGAATCCTTCAGCTCCTTGCGCATCACGACGAGCATCTGATGGAGCGGCTTCACTCGGACCATTGGTCTTCCGTCATCAGCTCGACGCCCGCCAGGGCCACGAAGGCGTCTTCAAGGTTGTCGTGTCCGGTCTGCCTGCGCAATTCCTCCGGCGTGCCGCGCGCGACCACGCGACCGCGCGCAATCACCACGATGGCATCGCACAGCGCCGACACCTCCTGCATCACGTGGCTGGAGAAGACGACGCAGTGGCCCGATTCGCGCAGGCGGCGGACGATCTTCCGCACGGCGCGGGTGCTCATCACATCGAGGCCGTTCGTCGGCTCGTCGAGCAGCACGTTGCGCGGGCCGTGGACGAGCGCGCGCGCGATGGCGACTTTCGTGCGCTCGCCGTGCGAGAACCCGCCGGTGCGCCGATCGGCGATGGCGCGCATGTCCAGCATCTGGAGCAGTTCCTCGGTGCGATCGCGAAGCCGCTCGCCGCTGATGCCCTGCAGCTCGCCGAAGTAACGGATGTGCTCGCGCGCGGTCAGCCGCGGATAGAGTCCGAAGCCGTCGGGCAGCACGCCGAGCCGTTCCTGCGCTTGCTGTGGCGTCGCCACCCCGTCGACCTCGTCCACGTGAATCTGGCCGGCGTCGGGCTTCATCACGCCGTACAGCATTCGCAGCGTCGTTGTCTTGCCGGCGCCGTTCGGCCCGAGAATGCCGGTAATCGCCCCGTCGGCTGCCTCGAAGCCGACGTTGTCGACCGCCTGCACGGATCCGAATCGTTTCCTGAGCCCCTCGACGCGAATCATGTCCGTCCCCACACGATCGTGGAGCGCAGCGACAGAGCACTCATTGAGCGCCGCTCGGCGTGAGAAAGAACGGCGGACGCCGCACGCGGGTGACGCAGCTGACGTCGAGACCGTCAGCGGTGCCGCTCTCGATGAAGCGGCGGATGAGCTCCTGTCCGCACGGCGTGCCGATCACGCCATGGCCGGTTGCCGGCACGGTGACGTGGCGGGCATTCTGCAGATGCTTCGCCACGGAGTCGCCCCAGCCGGGCGGCGTCACCGGATCAAGATCGCCCGACAGCACCAGTGCGGGCACGTGCGACGTCACGGGTTCGAAATACGACGCGTCAACCTCGCCGCGCGGCCACATCTCGCACGCCTGCAGCTGGCCGCGCAGCAGATGCACCCCGAACACCGTGCCTTCGCTCTGGCCTTTGACGTCCTCGGGCGTCACATGCGGCGCATCCTCGCTGCACAGCACCGACAGCTGCATGCCGATGCTCATGTTCTCGTTGTCTTCGCTGGCGTACGCCAGTGCCAGCAGATTCTGGAAATCGTTTTGCTCGGCGCGGGCGATCAGCGCCGGCACGAGCGACGCCGTCAGCGGCGAATACAGCGCGCCGAACAGCACTCCGGCGACGATGCGGGCGTCAATCGAAACCGATTCGCGGATGCCCGTCCGTGGATGCATGACGTCCACACGGACCGGACGATCGAGCCGCGTCAGCAGCGCGCGCACGCGCGCCGCGAGCCCGGGTTGTGCGTCCCGGCAGGCGGCGTCGGCTTCGCAGTCGGTCAGCAGCTTGTCGAGCGCCCGCTGCGCGTCTCGCGCGGCGAAGAGCGGGATGCGCATGTCGGTCGGTGCCACGCCGTCGAGGACCATCGACCGGACGCGTGCGCCGTGCTGGCGCACGTAGACCAGCGCGGCGCGGGTGCCGTACGAGCCACCGTATAAGTTGATTCGTTCGTATCCCAGGTGCGCGCGGACGTCGTCGAGATCGTCCATCGCGATGGTCGTCGTATAGAGCCGGACGTCGGCGTCGTAGCCTTCCAGGCACTTGCGCAGCCGCCCGAGCGCGCCCTCGTTCGACTCGGTCAGCTCCTCGAGAGAGTTCGACTCGTTCCGGCATTCCAGCGGGTGCGATTTCCCCGTCCCGCGCTGGTCGACCAGGATGATGTCGCGCTGGCGAAGCACAGGGCGGAATATTTCGCGGATTTCCGTCGCCATCTGCGCCGCGGCCTGTCCCGGGCCGCCGGCCAGGAAGAAGAGCGGGTCGGGGGCCGCCTCGGGCGCCAGCGACGGGAGCGCGACGATGTTCAGGGAGAGGCGGCGGCCTGTGCCCGCCTTGCGGTTCTCATAGACCTGGAGGGTGCCGCACAGGGCGTCGGTGGGACCCTCGGAGGTCGCGCACGGGTGGAGCCGCGCCAGGCCGGTTTGAGGTGACGACCGGGCACAGCCGGAGAGGATGCCAATGCACGCCGTGGTGAGGACAATTGCGGCCCGGATAGACAGTCGTCTCCCCCTCGAGGTCCGTGAGCTGACGCGTTGACAGGGTCGTGACGCGGGCGCGAGAATAAACGCTCCCGGCCGAGCGCAAGTATTGTACTCGCGGGTTATGGAGAGTGAGGCGGGCTCTGCGCCACGGACCCGCTACTTGGAGGATTGTTCGATGCGAACGAAGTTTGTTGTCGTCCTGGCTGCGGCCGTGCTGCTCGCGTCTGCGGGTCGTGTTGTCGCGCACCACTCGTTCTCGGCGGAGTTCGACGCGAACAAGCCGTTCAAGATGTCGGGCACGGTGACGAAGGTCGAGTGGATGAATCCGCACACCTTCTTTTACATCGACGTTACCGACGAGAAGACCAAGAAGGTCACGAACTGGGCGATGGAGATGGGCAGCCCGAACGGGTTGATGCGCCAGGGCTGGACGCGCAACTCGATGAAGATCGGTGACAAGGTGACCGTCGAGGGGAGCCTCGCCAAGGACGGCAGCCCGACCGGCAACGCACGGACGGTCGTTCTCGAATCGACCGGCCAGCGCCTGTTCGCTGCCTCGAGCCAGGGCCAGACGCCGTAACCACGTAGCGTCCGGCTTCAGCCGGATTGACGAGGAGCCCGTCCCGTGATCAACAGCCTCCGTGCCGCGCTGGTGTGCGCGGCTGCCGCCGCAGTGTTTGCCCCCACGGTATGGGTGCAGGCCTCGCCGCAACAGCCGCAAGCGACCACTGCGGCGCAGGCGGCCCCTGCACAGGGCCGCGGAGGTCAGGGGCGCGGCCGTGGTCCGCAGGACCCGACGCCGCGTCTCGCCGACGGGACCGTCAACTTCGGCCGCGTTCCCGGCGAGAAGGGCACCTACAGCGTTCCCTACATCACCAATATGGCTGATCGGGTCGTTACCGGCCCGGGCAGCACTTCGCTCGTCCCTGAGCTGCAGGCGGCAGTCGATGCACGTGCCGCCGCGCGCGGCCGTGCGGGCGGCGGCGGAGCGAGAGGCGGCGGCGGAGGTGGTGGACGCGGCGGCTCGAAATCGGAACCGTGGATGCCGTTCATGCCGTGGTCGGCGGCGGTCTACGACTACAACTCCCGGAACGAATCGAAGTTCGACCCGGAGGGGTACTGTCTGCCGCCCGGCGGACCGCGCATGATGGCGACGCCGTACCAGATGGAGATCATTCAACTGCCGGAGCACAAGCGGATCCTGATGATCTTCGAAGGCGCGACGCACATCTGGCGCGAGATCTACATGGACGGCCGCGAGTTCCCGAAGGGCGATCAGCTGAACCCGACCTATCTCGGTTATTCGATCGGCCGGTGGCAGGACAAGGACACGTTGGTCGTCGAGAACAAGGGGTTCAACGAAAACAGCTGGCTCGATTACTTCGGCCATCCGCACACCGACCTGATGGAGGTGACCGAGCGGTGGACGCGTCCGAGCAAGCAGACGCTGCACTATGAAGCCACCGTCAATGATCGCGGCGCCTATACACGGCCGTTCACAATCGCGTGGGACATTCCGTTCAACGCCACCGGCGAGCTGCCCGAATACATCTGTCAGGAGAACAATCAGTATCTGAACCGTCTGACCGACGATTTGGGCCAGCCGATTTTCGGGCCGCGTCCGCAGCCGGGCGTCAAGCCGGGACGAGGAACGCGGTGATGGGCGCCGTAGCTTCCGCCTTCAGGCGGAAGATGCTGACCGCGGTGATGGTCCTCGCGCTGCCGGCGCTCACGTTTGCCCAGTTCGGCCATCCGCTGAAGGGCCAGTGGAGCGGAGAGTGGGGGCCCAAGGACAACGCGTCACGGCTGCTGCTCGACATTCACTGGGACGGTAAGGAGCTGAGCGGCCGGATTAATCCGGGCACTCCAACCGAAGGCGCGTTCAAGAAGGTGACCATCGACTATTCGCCGGTCACGTCCTGGAAGGTCCAGATCGAGGGCGAAGTGAAGGACGGCGGCAAGGTGGTGCCTGTCCGCGTGGACGGGACACTCGAAAACATCGGCGCGTACTACCGGGTGCTGCACGGAACCTGGACTCAGGGCGGACGCAAGGGCGAGTTCACCGTTACGCGGAATTGAAATGCTGAAAGGCCGGCCTGAAGGTCGGCCTCTACTTTTTTACTTTTCCACTTTTCCACTTTTCCACTTCTTTCACTTTTCCACTTGGTCATCGACTGTCACGGCCACTACACCACCGCGCCCAAGCAACTCCAGGCGTTTCGCGACGAACAGATTGCGGCGCTGAAGGACCCGACGGCGGCGCCGCCGAAGACGCTGGCGTCGATCAGCGACGATCAGCTGCGCGAAAGCGTTCAGCCGCAGCTGAAGTTCCAGACCGATCGCGGTACCGACGTCACGATCTTCTCGCCGCGCGCGTCGGCAATGGCGCATCACATCGGCGACGCGACGACGAGCCTCGACTGGACGCGGCACTGCAACGACCTGATCCACCGGGTCTGCACGCTCTTCCCCCAGAACTTTGTCGGCGTCTGCCAGCTCCCGCAGACGCCTGGCGCGCCGCTGGCCAACTGCATCGAGGAGCTGGAGCGCACCGTCAACGAGCTCGGGTTCATCGGCTGCAACCTCAACCCCGACCCGTCGGGCGGGCACTGGACGGCGCCGCCGCTGACCGATCGTTTCTGGTACCCGTTCTACGAGAAGCTCGTCGAGCTCGACGTGCCGGCGATGGTGCACGTCAGCGCGTCCTGTAATTCGAACTTTCACGCCACCGGCGCGCATTACCTGAACGCCGACACCACCGCCTTCATGCAGTTCCTGCAGGCCGATCTGTTCAAGGACTTTCCCGGACTGCGCATGATCATTCCGCACGGCGGCGGAGCGGTGCCCTACCACTGGGGACGCTACCGCGGGCTGGCCCAGGACCTGAAGCGGCCGCTGCTCACCGAGCTGATTCGCGACAACGTGTTCTTCGACACGTGCGTGTATCACCAGCCCGGCATCGACCTGCTGATGAACGTCGTTCCCGCGGAGAACATCCTCTTTGGGTCGGAGATGGTCGGCGCGGTCCGCGGTATCGATCCGCAGACGGGCCATTATTACGACGACACGAAGCGCTACGTCGACGCCGCGGCCATCGACGACCGGGCGCGCGCGAACATCCTCGAGGGCAACGCGCGGCGCGTGTATCCGAGGATCAATGCAAAATTCAAAATGCAAAATGCAAAATGAGGCTC
>JAICQE010000152.1 GCA_025938035.1 Vicinamibacteria bacterium | reverse complement strand
TGCCCACGCGAGTGGCGTGGCCCATTCCGGGTCGTCGGGCAGGCTCTTCGGCGCGCCGTGTCGGAGCAGGAACTTGACCATCTCGAGCTGACCGAACTTGGCCGCCCAGGCGAGCGGCGTCGAACGGAGGTGCTCGTCACGTGCCGTCAGGTCGGCCCCAGCCTCGATCAGTTTCTTCGCCTCCAGCAGATCGCCCTTGCGCGCCGCCTCGTGGAGTGGCGAGATGCGCAGCCAGTTGAGCGCGCGCGTTGGCCAGTCTTCACCCGTGTGTCCCTGAGTCGGCTTGGCGCCGTACGAAAGGAGCAACTGCTCCATGCGCTTGTTCGGGCGAAATTCCTGCGCCACCCACAGCGCGTCGCCCGAGCTTTCGACCGGCGGATTCGGAAAGGCGCCGCGCTCGAGCAGGAGCTTCGCGATGTCATAGTGCCCATGGAAGACGGCCGAATAGAGCGCCTTTCCCTTGGGCGCATACTGCTCTTCCGGCAGATTGGGGTCGGCGCCGTGATCGAGGAGCGGTTGCAATCGTGCTCGAGCAGGAAGCGAACGACGTCGATGCGATTCTCGCGCACGGCGAAGTAGAGCGGCTTGCGATAGTCGTAGTGCGACCGGGCCAGCGACGGATCTTTTGCGATGAGCGCTCGTACGGCTGTGAGATCGCCTGACGCACAGGCCTGAATGAGCGCCCACTCCTCCCATCATTTTCCGAAGCGATCTGCTGCGGCGGTTGATGTCCGGAAGACAGCTCGCGATTCCGTCGACAGGATTTCGAACCTCACGCCGCGCAATGGATGAACCAGTTGCGACAGTTGTCCAGACTGAGGGACGCGTGAGCGCCGCCAGTCATGGGATCGTGCTAAAGCTTCGGCGCCGCGCGCTTCGCCCCGGCGTCCTCCTGCTGCTTGATCAGGTCCTCGTTCGCCTGCTTGACGAAGGCGGCCGTCTGCATAAGCGAATTGTGCTGCAAGCCGATGCTGTGAATGGACGTCCAGAAATCCGCCACCAACTCCGTGGGTGAGCGATGCAGAATCTGCGCATTTACGACGACGTAGGGCAGGCAACTCGTCTCGAAACGCTCGAAGCCCGAGGCCCGGTTGAAGGAAAGGGACTCCAGCCCCGGGATGGTCTTTCCTGGTTCGCTGAGGCCATCTCCGCCACGAATTTCTAGCGCGACTTGTGCCCCAGATGGTCCCATGCAATTGATCTGCTGGGGGGTCGGGGCTCTCAGGAGTTTTCCGGTCGAGTCGTGGAGCCAGCCGAGCGCGGAAGACGACGCAAAGTCGGTTGATTCTGGACCGTATTTCTTGCGAAGCGCTTCGATCACGGTACTGGCGGCGACCGGCGCCGCACTCGGGAAGCTTACGTACCGCAAGACCGTCTCTACGACCACCGGCCCCGGCGGCATGGTGAGCTGGACCCCGATGGCTTCGTGACTGCCATCGAGGTTGCCCCACGCCGCCGGATTCCGGCCGGCGGCTGGTAAATGCGCCAGAATCACGCGCGGGCTCCTGATCACCTTCCCCGCGGCCGTCAACTCCCCGTCGTGAATGTCGATCACGAGCTTCGGGTTCGCGGCCTCGAGCGCGGCAACCGCCTGCTGGACTGTCATCCCGAGCTTCACGCCGACGATGTCGACGAAGCCCTGCGACGCCGCAAGCTTGCTGATCGTTTCAGGGCTGACGTGGTCACCGGTCCCCGCACCTTGGGCCGCCGGCGATGAGGACGTTGGCGATGAAGGGGGTCCATTCCGGACACATGGGTGACAGTTCATTCCGGAGACATAGGTAACACTTTCGGCCCGAAGGGATTCTGGATCGGTGGTCCATTCCGGACACATGACACATGGGTGACAGTTCATTCCGGAGACATAGGTAACACTTTCGGACCGAAGGGATTCTGGATCGGTTCGAGGCGGCACGTCTCGTCGTCAAAGTAGCCCAGGTCGTAGTGCATGAAGGTGACGAGCCACTCGCGCCCGCCGACCTGTGTGATTCCGACCTTCTGACCAGCGAAAACATGGCTGAAGTTAATCTTCCGCGCCTGCCAGCAGATCCGACAGCAGTTCGTGAGGGTGGCGTCAGCAGACGGGTAGGTGAGCTCCTCCAGACCGCGGTAGACGCGTGAGGAGCGCGTATAGAGGTCGGCCGGGACCTTCATGGCGAGCGCCTGATGTGGCCGGTCGCGGTTGTAGCGCTCGACGAACGCGTCGAAGCGCGCCTGCTGCTGGAGGACATTGGCGGCGGCCGGCTTCGTGGCTTCCTTCTTGAGCGTCAGATGCATGCGCTCGTGGCGGCCGTTCTGTTGAGGATGGCCAGGCTGAATACGCTCGATCGCGATGCCTAACCGCAGCCACCAGACGGCCAGTTTGCTGAGACCGTAGAGGGCGTTGCCCGAGGCGAAGGGCACCCCGTTATCCGTACGGATGGCTGCGGGCACGTAAGCTCCCCCGTCAAGCGGACAGTTCAATAGGAGACTTTTCCGCTGATGAAGGCCTCGGGAGAGACGTCAGCGGCGGCACCCGCCCGAGGCTGTCGTGGGGCCGCTCGCCGTTGTAGATCCGGAGCCAGGCGTCGGTGAGGGCGCGCAGCTCCGCGATCGACTCAAAGAGGTGCGCATTCAGCACCTCGGTTCGGTAGCTCCGGTTGAAACGTTCGATGTACGCGTTCTGGTCCGGCTTTCCTGGCTGGATGTAGTGCGTGGCGACGACGTGTTCTGCGCACCAGTCGACGAAGGGCTGCGCCGTGAATTCGGGGTCGTAGTACCTTCAATCAAAGAAGTCATGACAGGACAACTGCTTCTCTAGACTGGGTTTGCCACAACTCAGCCCGAAAGGAGCGTGCCCGTCATGACCGCTGCCTCTTCTATCACGGGCGGCACATGGGTAGCGATTGACATCGCCAAGATGGCGCACCAGGTGCTCGTCGAGGTGCCGGGCGGCCGGCGCCGTGCAATGCGAGTCGCAAACACCGCCGCAGAGATCGACCGGTTGGTGAGCTACCTGCAGGCGTTGCCGCCACCCTGCACGATCGCGTTCGAGCCCACCGGCGATTATCACCGCGCGGTCATGCATCGATTGGGGCAGTCACCGCGCCGAGGGCAAGTCGGAAGCCGATCTCTCCACGCCGGCACCACAACGCGTAGGCGGTGACGCCGTACAGGCCGAATGCCGAGAGCAACAGCGCCACCACGCCCGACCCTGCCAGCTGCGCCATGACGCGATCACGGTTCACCGCGCTTCAGGAGCAGCTCGGGCTGAAGCTCGAGTCCGCCCGCGGTCCTGTCGACGTGGTCGTGGTTGAATCCGTGGAACGACCGACCGTCGATTAACTGCTTGTCGGCTTCACTTGACGCGCGGCAAACGACCGTCTCGGACTCCGCCGGGATCGGCGTCGGCTTGTCCCCCCCCAACGTCAGTGTGAGCTGCGCGCCATCGACGCCGACGGTAAAGGTCTGCCTGGGCGGCCGCCGCGAAGACGCCGGCGAGCGTGTCGATCATTCCTGCCTTGCTGTGACGTGTGACGACGCGTCATGTGACAGACTGTCACACGAAGCCGCCGCGCGATGTCAACAGGCGTGGTTCAGTTGGGCGACGGATGGTTTGCGGCGTCGATCACTAGCAGCGAGGCGGGCACCTTCTGCGGCTGCAGGCGCAGTCCCAGCTGTTCTTCGACGGCGGTAAAGATCGACGGACCGAGCGGATCCGCCGTTGCCTCGAGCCGCTGTCTCAAGTCTGGCGGCATCGGACCAAACGGCGTCGACTCGGCTGACGACGCCGTCCATTTCAGCGTGAAGTCATAGTTCCCGGTCAGTCCCGTGTTGTCGACGACAGGCTTGTCGAAGAGCGTGGTGAGAAGCAGCGCCAACCGCTGCATCGACGTCCCGCGCGCGGTCAGCGACCCGAGCCCGACGGTGTTGATACGGGTGGGAATGAACGCGTCGGCCGGCGTCATCTTCACCTCCGCGTTGCCGCGTTCCAGGCTGTACCCGTCCACCTCGCGCGTTTCGCGATGAAGCCGCAGCCCGAACCGATCGGCGAGCAGCGCCTGCAGCATCTGTTCGAGCTCGCCCTGCGGCCGTACGCGGTCCGCTCTGGCGTCGATGTCGAACCGGTCGGTGCCGATCCATTTCGGCCCGCCGACGATGAGCCGTTCGAAATCGCGCCGCGGTATCGCATACGCCGCGGCGATGATTTCCTTCAACGTCGTCGCACCGAACCTGCACGAACCGGGTGAGATGAGACCCTGACGCGGAGCGCTCGGCCCGCTGAGAGGCGCAGTGACCACGACATCGGAGTTCGAGCCCGAGCAGAACCCGCCGCGCAGCGGCGAGTCCTCCACCGGTGCGAGATTCTGCCGAATCGAGGCCACGTCGAAGCGCAGTTCCGGAGTCTGAGCACGAAGCGGCCACGCTGCGACCGCAGTCACGAACATGGCGGCGAATGCGCGGTGAATCATGGGATTAGTTCTCGGCTGGACGCCGCACCGCGTCCGTTCGGTGTGACTGGACTCTTGCCGCCAGCGCCAATCTGCGAACGCTTCTCCGCGAAGAGCCCCTCGCAATTGAGATCGGACGCCGCCAGGTGCGGCCCGAGTCGTCCGTCGGGCCGGCGACCACTAATTTGTAAATGCTGGCTGACGCCGCTGGCACTGGCGCGACCAGCTCCCGGGTAATCACGACAGCTTGGTCGCTCTCACGCGGTCGCCGCCTGCGCGGCGCTCGGCCGTGAGCTGATCGTCCAGACAACGGAGATTCCCCCGCCGCGACCGCAGGCGTCTGCAGCGCTGTTTTCCGAATCACCGGCTTTCGGCGCAAGTACACGTAGTCAGGCTGCACGGCGAACAATCGGATCGTGCGCGTGATATCGCTGCTGATGGTTCCGGAAATCCGCACAGCGGCACCGAGACTGAGAACGGCTAGAACTGAGCCGCGACATCTCAGTTCGCGGTCGGGCGCTCAATGTGCTCGATCACAAGGACCGGCAACGTCAGACGACGGTTCTCCAGCTTCAGCCCAAGCTGCTCCTGAAGAGCCGTCATAAGATTCGCGTTGCTGGCAAGGAGATCGCCAAAATCGAGAGTCCATTGAAAATCGACGTCAACCAACCCCGTGATGCCGGTGTCGTCGACTACGCCTCCGCCGGCGTACGCAGGGCGTGACAGGTACTCGACGAACGTCTGAATCGGCCTGCCCCGCATCGAGAAATTCCCTGCCATGGGCCGATAGGCGCACGCCCCGTCCGGCTTGCGCGTCTCCGTGCAGTCCTGAGTGGACATCCGGATGCCCTGCTTCAGCGCGCGATCGGTGCGTGCATATGTGAGGACGAGTGTAGGAATCTCGCGCATTTCCCTGCGCACACGCAGGCGAAAGCGCTGATCGAGGAGCTGCTGAAGCATCAGCGCACTCGCTGCCGGCGTTTCCGAGAGCACGGTGGCCGCGCGCGCGTCCACGTCGAATCGTTCCGACTCGATCCAGCCGCCGGCACCGATGACCTGGTCACGACGCGGGAAGTCCGACCAGTAGGCCGCGCGAATCAGACCGAGCGCGCTGATGTTCGTCGCCTGAAGCCGGTTACCCACCACACGCACGTCGTCCGGAAGCACGAATCCACCGTCCAGCGAAGACTTGTGGGGCCGGATGGATACCACCTCGAACGCCGGACGTTCGGGAGCCTGGCCCGCGGAAATCGCCAGAGCTGGCCCCATAAGGGTCAGTGAAACGGCCGCAACCATATTGCGAAGCACCATCGTCAATACCTCGAGATAGTGTCCCCCTTCCGACGCGCGCGGGAGCCGCCGCCGTAGCGCCGCAGGGCGGCGCACGCAGGACGACGATCCGGACAACTGATCCTGCGCGCCATGGTAACGCTGGACGCTAATGTCAGGAATCACCGGACCATTATGGGATTTCGCTGGCAAATCCCGGCGAACGAAGCCGCGCGCGCCACGCATATCGGACATCCTGGCGAAGCTCGTCGAGCCACAGGATGCGGCGCGATTCGTAGAACCGTTCCTGCGCAGACGTGCGGCTGCCAAACCGGCGTGCGGCGGCGTGCGCCGCTTCGGCGGGGCTCAGGCCTTCGGCAATGAGCCGCTCGGTCTCGAAGTCGATATGCGCCTCGACCTCATCGCGGAAATACTCGTCGCTTCGACGCGAGAACGGCCACATCGTTCACCTCACTGACTGCGCAGCGCAAGCAGCGGATCCGTGCGCGTCGCCCGGCGCGCCGGCAGCCACGTGGCTGCGACCGCCACGAATACGAGCATCGCTGCAGCGCCGGCAAACGTCGCGGGATCCAGCGGCGTCACGCCATAGACCATCGCGCCGACCATCCGCGTCGTCACCACGGCGACGGCAATGCCGATGGCGATCCCGATGGCCGTGGGCCACAGGCTCTGCATCATCACCAGCCTCGACACGTCGGTGCGGTTGGCGCCGAGCGCCACGCGGATGCCGATCTCCTGCGTACGCTGGGCGAGCGTGTAGGAGGCGACGCCGTAGACGCCGATCGCCGCCATCACGAGGGCGGCAACGGCAAACATACTGAACAGCAGCGCGCTGTCGCGCTCGGATCGGACCCTCAGCGCCACGCGCTCCTTCATCGTCGCCATCTCCGCGACGACGATGTTCGGATCGATCGCCCAGATCTCACGCCGCACCGCCGGCGCCAGGCGCAGCGGATCGCTTTCCGCGGTTCGCAGGACGAACGTCAGTGCGGTCCAGGTGATGTTGCCGGCGGCCATCTGCGCGAGCGGTGCGATCACCAGCGGCTCGGGGGTCTCGCGTAGCGAACGATCCGGAACGTCCTCGGTCACACCGGCCACGGTGTACACCTCAATCACCGACGTGAGGCGGGCGCCAACGCTGCCGAAGGGTGTGCTCCGGGGACGCGGTATGAGCGTGGGCGAGCTCATTCGCGATGCGTACGGCTATCGCAACCGGGCGCACAGCGAGATCGTGAATGCGCCGGACTGGATCGACAAGGAGCGCTACGACGTAGAGGCGCGGGGGGATTACGAGTTCCCAATCTCGACGGCGATGGGCCTGCCGCCGGCGGACGACGCGGCGCTGCGTGCGCTCCTCGCCGAGCGCTTCAGCCTGAAGGTGCGAACCGAGCTCCATCGGCGGCGGGTCTATGAGCTGGTGGTGCACCGCGCCGACGGCCGACTGGGCCCCAACCTCGTGCCCGCGAAGGCGGATGGCGCTCGTTCTTCCAGCGCGAGCCGGTGCCGGCGATCAAGCTGCTGCTCGAGGCGCAGCACGGGCTCACGCTGCGCGATGCGGAGGCGCCCGTGGAAATCCTCGTGATCGAGCAGATCGATCGACCGACGGCCAACTGACGCCGCCGACCGGGCACGGCGCACCGATCGTCGCAGCGTCGGTCCACCGCGCTGCCTGCAAATTCTCGGGAAGACGTCATTCGTGCCGCAGCGCCGCGAGTGGATCCATGCGCGCCGCGCGGCGCCCGGGGACGAATGCGGCCAGCGCGCCGATGGCGACGGTCACGGCCGCGATCGCCAGCAGCGCCACCGGATCGATATCGGGACGATACACGTCGATGTTGCCGATCCCGATGTCCGCCGATCCGGACGATGAGGCGCGCAGCACGAGCATGACCAGCATCGCGAGGCCGAGCCCGATCGCCGTGCCGACCCCGATGAGCCCCGCCACCCCGCGCGCAATGCTCCAGACCACCTGCTGACTGCGGGCGCCGAGCGCCATCCGGATGCCGATCTCGCGCGACCGCCGGGCGACGGCGAACGCGACGACGGCATAGAGACCGATGCTGGCCAGCAGCAGACCGAGGCCGCCCAACGCGCCAAGGAACGTCGCGACGGCCTTGGGCGCCGCCTGCCCGCGCGCCAGGTCCTGCGCCATCGTCTGCGCCGTGATCGCCGGCAGCGTGACGTCCACCGCACGGAGCTCCCGCTGCATTGCCGCAACCAGCGCGGCCGCATCGCCGGATGTCCGGGCGATGACGGTGGTCGGCGCGAGACCCTCCTGCGCGAACGCGCGATAGAACACGTGCGGCTGTCGAGCGACGACGTCGCCGGAGGACACGTTCGCCGGAGCGGTATCGCGGACGACGCCGATGACCTCAGTCCAGGCGTCGGGCGCATGCGGGCGGCGAAACCGTCGCCCGACGGCATCCACCGCGCCGAAGTATCCGCGCGCCATCGTCTCGGTGACGACCGCAACGCTCGGTGCGCCCGCACGGTCGCGTTCGTCGAACACGCGGCCGTAAAGGAGCGGGATCCGGAGCGTGTCGAAGAAGCCAGGTCCCGCGTAGATCATCGAGGGCACGGCCGTGGGTCTCGCCTCGCTGGCGGTTCCCTCGACGACGATCGGCGTGCCTGCCCTTCGCATGGGCAGGCCGTGCGACAGCGCGGCGGCCTGCACGCCTGGTATGGCGGCGGTCCGCCGCAGGATCTCGTCGTAGACGTTCGCGGCCGCGCTCGCCTGGTAGCCGGCAAATCCCGCGTCGGTCTCGATCATGGCCACGCCGTCGACGGCGTAACCGACGCGGAGCGCCGCGCTGGCGGCGGCCTGCTGCAGGAAAATGCTCGTGCCGCCGAGGAGCAGCACCGAGACCGCCACCTGCACGACGATCAGCGCGTTCTTCAGCGTGAGCCGTCGATGATCGAGTGGCGGCACACCTTCGTCACGCAGCGTGGTCAGCAGATCCACTCGCGTCGCCCTCAGCGCCGGCGCCAGACCGAATGCCACGCCGGTCACGAGCGACAGGCCGATCGCAAAGGCGAGAACCCGGTAATCCAGCGTCAGATCGATCGTGACGGGAAGCTCGACGCGCTGCAGCGCCCGCATGGCCCACCACGCCAGGGTCGCGCCGGCAACGCCGCCCGCCAGCGCGAGCAGCAGGCTTTCGGCCAGCAGGTGGCGGACGAGCTGACGCCGCGTGGCGCCCAGGGCCAGGCGTACCGAAACCTCCTTCGCCCGCGCGGCGCCGCGCACCAGCAGCAGCGTGGCGAGATTGCTGCAGGCGATGGCCAGCACGAGGCTGACCACGACGAGCATCAGCGAGGCGATCGCCATGAACGGGAGGTCCGCCTGCGGGTGCACGCGCACATCGGTGGTCGGGATCACCGTGATCCCTTTGCCGAGAGCAAACTCCCCCTCGGCGCGGAACATCTGCGGATAGTCGGCCTCGAAGCGGCGTGCGAGCACGTCCATCGCCGCCCTGGCCTGCGCCACGGTGGCGCCCTCGCGCAGACGGGCTTTCACGAACAGCGGCGCGAAGATCGCGCTGGCGGCGTTCGCCGCCGGCATCGGATTCAGCTCGCGCAGCGCGGTAATCGGCAGCCAGAAGTCGGTGACGAGGCCGACGTCGAGCGTGCCGCGGTGATCGGCCGGACCGACGCCGACGATTGTGACGGGCACGCCCCCAAACCGGACGACGCGCCCGACGACGGACGGATCCGCGCGGAATGTGCGGGTCCATGTCTGATGGCTGACGACGGCGACGACCGGCGCCCCCGGCAGCTCCTCGGTCTGGTCGAACCAGCGGCCGAGCGAGGGGCGGAGCCCGAGAACGTCGAGATAGCTTGCCGTCGCGAACTCGGCGGTACCGCTGCGAACGGCACCTTCGTGGAGGTACCGGGAGGGAACCGGAATGCTGGCGGCCGTCGCTGCCGCAAAAGCGTCGGTGTCCGCGATCTGTTTGTAGATGTCGTACGAAATGACGATGAGCGGCCTGCCGTTCGGATCGTTCTGATAAATGTCGACGAGGCGGTCCGGCTCGGCGAACGGCGGATCGCGGAACAGCGCGGCGTTGACGGCGCTGAAGATCGCCGTGTTGGCGCCGATGGCGAGGCCGAGGATCAGCACGGCCGCGGTGGTGAAGCGCCAGTCGCGCACCAGCCGGCGGAGGCCGTGGCGGGTGTCGCGCGCCAGCGCCTCGAGGGAGGTCGTCCCGCGCGCGTCGCGGCTGGCTTCCTTGATCTGCTCAACGCCGCCGAACAGGCGCAGCGCCTGATAGCGCGCCTCGTCGGGCGACAGGCCGGTTGCCTGCAGACGCTCGGTTTCCCGCTCGACATGGAGCTGCAGTTCTTCCCGCAGGTCGGATTCGCGACGGCCGTGGAAGAAGATCGATCGGAGGCGGCTAATCAGGATGTGCCAGGCTCGCACGTTACGTCCGCTGCAGCACGAGGTTGACGCCGACCGAAAGGCGCTCCCACTTCGCAATCTCGGTTTCGAGCTGCCGGCGTCCGGCCCTGGTCAGCGTGTAGAAGCGCGCGCGGCGGTTGTTTTCCGACACCCCCCAGTCGGCGGTGATCCAGCCCTGATGTTCGAGGCGATGCAAGGCAGGGTAGAGGGAGCCCTGTTGGACGCGCAGCAGCTCATCGGAAATCTGCTGAATCCGTTGCGCGATCGCCCACCCGTGCATGGGCTCGAGGGCGATCACGCGCATGATCAGAAGGTCGAGCGTGCCCTGGAGAACGTCAGTCTCGTCGCTCATGCCGGCTCTCTTGTAGATTCACACAGGGAGAATACGGCGGCAGGACGAGAAGGTTCACCGCGCGACCGCGCCCCTTCTGGTGCAGTGCCGACCGGCGGACGCGTGTGATTCGTGGTGCCCCACGAATCGGCCACGCGCTGGCAGTGAACAATCTCTGAACAATTCACTCGCGACCACGGGGGAACGGCAGGAGCGAGCCCGAGCTACAGGCACGAAGAATCAACACGATAGTGAACCTGCACCAATCTGTTAAACCGGAGGGTTGCTGGTTTCGAGTCACGCCGCGCGACGCTGCACTTCGCGCGAGCGTGGGCGAGTCCCGTCCGAGGAGCCACCTTCCAACCGGTCTCGACGAAAATTCCCCGTAAAGCGAAGCGCTTGCGAGTTCTCGGGCGTGGATCACCCGGACCAGCGCCGCCACTCCAGCCACGCCGTGCCTAGGAGAGAAGTCTCGCGATCTCGTCGTGCCCGCGCTTGGTTGCCCACGCGAGTGGCGTGGCCCATTCCGGGTCGTCGGGCAGGCTCTTCGGCGCGCCGTGTCGGAGCAGGAACTTGACCATCTCGAGCTGACCGAACTTGGCCGCCCAGGCGAGCGGCGTCGAACGGAGGTGCTCGTCACG
>JAICQE010000052.1 GCA_025938035.1 Vicinamibacteria bacterium | reverse complement strand
TCCGAAAACGTCACCTGCTCACGCTGTCCGAACCTCGCCAGCAATCGTGCGACGACGAGCGGGGGCGCGTAGATCGTCAGCACGTCGCCGACGGCGGGCAGAAGGAGAGCGGGAACCGCGTAGACCTTCCCGCGGCGCACCTGCGCGTAATAGCGGCGCAGCACCAGCCGCAGCGCCGCATTCAGGCGCCGTTGGTCGGTGTGGTTGTGCCGGGTGCTCGTCATCGCAGCAAAAAGAAAAAGGGCCATCACCTCGGTGAAGGTGATGGCCCTTGGTTGAAACGTTGGAAAAAGTGCCGGGCTTTACATCACCTGCGTACACCGGTCCAGATGCCGGCGAGTCGCGCCAGCGGTTCCGAATAGACCGGGACGAAGGTGACTTTCACGACGATCACAGAAAACCACAAGGGCCGACGCGATGTCAACCGCACGGAAGCCTGTCCGCGGCCGTCTGCCTCAGACGTAGTCGCGCTTGAGCATCTCGGCAACGGACGCGTCGAGCTGCTCGCGCCGGCGGACCTGCATCATGACGATCCGATCGCCGAGATTCACCGCCTGTGCATTGAAGGGGTCACATCAGCGCCGTGAGCTTGTCCCGCTCGGTGATGTCGTGCGTGAGGCGGATGACATGATCGGCGCTCTTCGGATCGAGGGCGGCGGTGTGTTCGTCGAGGAGCAGCAGGTCCGGTTTGAGCCACGACGCCATCAGCAGCGTGAGCGCCTGGCGCTGGCCGCCGGACAGGCTGCCGATCGCGTTGTCGAGGCGATCCTCGAGGCCCATGTTCAGCGTCCGGATCCGATCGCGGAGCTCGCCGGCAGCGCGCCGGTTCACCGCCCAGCCGATCCCGCGCCGCCTGCCGCGGCGTGACGCCAGCGCCAGATTCTCCGCAATCGACATCGTCGGCGCCGTGCCGCTGAAGGGGTTCTGAACCACGCGGCCGATGTACTTCGCGCGCCGGTGCTCGGGCCAGTTCGTGATGGCGTGGCCGGCCAGCCTGATGGCCCCGACGTCAGGCTGAAGGAGCCCGCGACGGCGTTGAGCAGCGTTGACTTCCCGGACCCGTTCGTCCCGATGATGATCAGATCGACGGTCTTCTTCTTCATCGAGACCGCCGCAGGCGCCTTCGCATGCCCGCCGGACGCGTCGAACAGCACGTCGGCCGGCGTGAAGATTGCCGCTGGAATCTGCCACCGGTGACAGCACCGACGCGCCGGCCTCACCGGCCGCCGTCGCGTTTTCGGCGTTCGCTTCGATCAGTTGAATCGCAAGGTCGCCGCAAACCTTTCGCGCCAGGTTGGTTGCGGCAACGGAATTCGCCTCGTTCGGGTTCCAGACGAGGCCAACGCGCTTCAAGTCGGGCTTGAGCTCCCGTGCCAGCCGGAACGCGTCCTCGACCGGAGGCAGGCTGCCCAGGCCTGTCATGTAGGGAGGATGGTCGAGATGATACGACGTCAGGCCGAACACGTGCCTTCGTGGCAGTGTGGCAAACCGGTTTGCGTTGGCAATCGTCTGGAGCGACGCCGTCGACGCCGAAATAATCAGATCGAAGTCGCTGCTCGTCACCTCGCTGGCGATGGCGTTTGCCGTGGCCATGGTCCGCCGTCCACGTATCCGCGGGCCCTGAGGGCCTCGGTCACCCCTTTTATGCCATCGTCCAGAGCCGGAAGGGAGGCGTATTGCACCAGCGCGACGCGCAGCGTGCGGCCATCGGCTTCGGCGGACGACCGGCGCGATGCCACTCAGGCGGATACGGCGTCAATTGCCTCACGCGTGCGGTCAATGGGGGAGTCCATGTCCGCCGTCATTGCCGCGAGGGTATGGTGGATGGCGCGCGCCATCGCGGCCACGCCCGTGGCATCGTACCTATTGCTGTCGTAGGTGACGACGACCTCCGCGTCAGTCTCGTGCAGCCGGACGTCGAGGTCGGTCCATTCGCGCCCCCGGGCCCATCCGATCGGAACCATGATGCCCTGTCCGCCGGCGCGAAAACGGCCCTGTACGTCGCACACGATCCGCGTGTCACCCCCTTCGAGGCAGCGTCCCAAGATCTGCCACAACGCTGGCAACGAAAGGCGTTGATGCTGATGCGCCTGCGACATCTGCGCCGCGATTTGCCGCGCCAGATGGTCGCAGGTTCGAGCCGCACCGATGTCGGTCATGAGCGCGTGGGCGTTCGAGCACCAGCCGATCATGCGCTGCGAGCTCACGCTCGGGCGATTCAAGAAGTTGCTCCACAATGCCACCTGCCCCTTGCTCGTGAGGTGGTGAAACACGATCGCCACGGCGCATCTGAAGACGGCAAACGTCGTCAGGTTCCGCGTGCGACACATCTGCGTCAGCGCGTTCGCGATGATGGCACCGAGGGCGACCCGTTCTGATCGAATTGCCGGTGGCACCAGTGGTGAAGCGCCGTGACACGCGCATGGCAGCTCGCGATGGCGGACGAGCGCGGGCCCGAGCTGCGCCCACTGCCGCGACCAGTAGGCGACGGAATCGGTGAAGAGGCCGTGGTCGACCGCGGCATGCTCCTCTGCCGCGAACTGCGAGTGCTGCATGCCGACTTCCTGTAGCCGGGGCGCCCGGCCTGCCAGGGCGGCGGTGTAAATGTCCTCGATTTCGCGCCAGAATATCGAGACCGACCAGCCGTCACACACCATGTGAGACAACAGCAACAGGAGCAAGTGCGTGTTGCCCGCGCCCGAGACGACGGCTGCGCGGGTGATCGGCGCTCGCCCGGGATCGAGGGGCACGATGCTCCAGTCATCGATGAGATCGTCTATGTCGGGGTTGTCCACGTCCGCGGATCCGTTGACGGCGAGCTGCTCCAGCCGCACCTGCGCATCGGCGGCCACGCGCGCAACGTACATGCCGCAGGTGAAGAGCTGTGTGCGTGCGAACCGGGTCAGTTGTGACTGGCGCGCCGCCGAGGCGCCGGACCACGCGGGAACGTACGCGGTCCGCAAAACGTCGTGACGGGCGACGACCTCGTTGACGGTCCGTTCGAGCAGCCGCGCATCGAGCGTACGTAATTGGAAGACCATCGGCCAATCGTGCCGACGCGGCCTCCGCCCAGCCGTCCGCGCGATCTCCTGACTGAGCAGGAGGCGCTCCTGATTGTAGGAACAGAACTGGCGGGCAGGCGAACCGCCTTCGTTCATCACGTCAGCGCCTCCCTATCATCGCACCGGCGGCTGCATGCCGGGATGCCACGTTGGCTCGAATCGAGAATTCGCCAGAGTCCATAACGGCAGGATCATCGATCGGATCGCCTCGACGAGATGTGGAACGTCGATTTGCGACAACTCGTCCGTCGGTTGGTGATAGTCCGCATGCAGGCCGAAGCTTGCCACTGCGTGCGCGACGACACCCCGCTGCGCCAGCCGAATATTGTCCGAGCGGAAGAAGAAGCGCTGTTCAGTATGGGGGTCGGGCGCCAGATTGGCGCCGAGGCGCAACAGCTCGGGGCCGAGCGTGGAGCGGTCGTATCCAGTGAGCCAGACGACGCGCGGAGCGATCTCCGGATCCGGCCGGCCGAGCATTTCGAAGCCGAGACTGAAGACGAGCCCATCGAGTCGGGCCGCCTGTTCGGCGAAATGGCGCGATCCGATGCCTCCTGTCTCTTCGGCGCCAAACCATGCGAACACCCAGGATCGCTCGGTCCGCGGCATTGCCGCGAGCGCACACGCAAGCTCGAGGACCGCGGTGATCCCGGACGCGTCGTCGTCGGCGCCGTTGTAGACGGAGTCCGCGCCCGTGCCCCTGTTGCCGAGATGATCGAGATGCGCGTGCAGGAGAATCGTCTGATCGCGTCCCTCCGCGGCGCCGCGCAGCTGGCCGAGGACGTTCCATGTGCGGGCGGTCTCGAACGACGCCTCGAGGCGCACCGGCGTGCCTTCGGGCAGCTTCGAGAGATGTGCATAAACGTCGCGGCTCACCGCGATTCTCCATTCGCGCGTCAGGGCGAGAGAAATACGCAACCTGGGAAGCAGCGGCCACCGCGCGCGTTCCCTCTCGGGCTCGTCCACGAGGATGGCCGCGGCGCCTGCGAGCATCTCTGGAGGCGGCTCCGAGTCCGCGGTCGTCAACACGACAGCCTGCGGCGGAATCGCTCGCCCGGCCGTATATTTGACGAGCGGGCCGGAAGTGCCGGGCCGGCCGACCCACCGCACGAAGATCTCGCGGCCGTGGGTATAGGTGTTGCCCGCGCCGACCACGATGCGCGGCGGCGCCGACAGCGCGCGGGGCGGCGCGTCCACGAGCTGGACATACGCTCCGTCAGGTCCTGCGGGATCGACGCCGCATCGGCGCAACTGCGCGGCGACGTAGGTCGCGGCGATCCATTCGTCTCGCGTGCCGGTCCCTCGTCCGTTCAACGCGTCGCTGGCGAGGAACTCCATGTGACCGCGCACTGATTGCGCCATCGTTGCCGGCGGCGGCGGAGACTGTGCCCTCGCGGCCGGAACACTCACGGCTGCCAGCATCATGGCGACGTGCACGTGGCGGCGGGCAGCGAACGTGTGCGTCATGAGCTAAGGCTGTCCACTCGACTGCGCCATCCGCTCGTGTTCGAGCCGGAGCGCCAGGTCCAGGCGCCGCCAGTTGCGCAGCAACCGGCCGTTTATGAAGAACGACGGCGTGCCCCGCACTCCGAGTCGGGCGCCGAGCTGAGCCTCGCCGGCGACTTCGTCCAGCAGGGACGCATACGCACGCGTGTACTCGGCACTCAGTCCGAGCTCCGCGATGCCGCGGCGGACCGCATCCCGCAACTGGCGGTTGTTTTCGTAGAGCGAGACGCCGAAGGCCTTGGCCGCATCCGGCCCGCGCTGGCGGTGTACGAGCCGCACGGCTGCGGCGGCCTCGCAGGCCGCCGAGTGAAGAGTGTCGGAACGAGCCCGGTTGCACTCGGACTCGAGCGGGTAGTCCTTGATGAGGACGTCCACCGATCGCCCGGTATCCTTCGTGAAGGTGGCAATCGTCTCATCCATGCGCGGTACCGCGGCGCTGCAGAACGGACACTCGTAATCAGTGAACACAACCAGGCGGATCGCGTTGTCGGCCGTGAACTGGGCGGCCGTCACCGGCGTGGCCGCCCATCCGCGGCGAAAGAGCTGGTCCTTCGCCTGCTCGGGCGTCAGCGCGCGGGTGCGGGCGCCGATCATCTCCCCGGCAAGCACTGTGACGGCGAGCCCGGCCAGGACGGTAGTCCTTGCGGCTGGCGCGGTCAGTGTGGCGCGGATCGCCATTGCAACGCCCCGCCAGCGGGCAGGTACCTGGTGTGCGCTGACCACTACGACGATCGCCCCGAGCGCGCCGCCGACCATGGCGGCGAGGGGCCGTGGGAGCAGCATCGACAGCCACAGGGCAAGCCCCGTCAAGGGAATGCTCCCTACGAATAGCCCGGTGAGGATCTGGCGCCGTCGTTCGCCATCGCCGCGCAGCGCCGCGATCGCCCCGGCGATGACCGTCAGCGCCCAGACGAATTCAAAGAATTCGGCCGGGATACCGCGCCATCTCGCGGTTGTCGTCAGGGTGTTCACGTGCGGCGCAAGCCAGAAGGGAAGCGTGGCCGTTGCCACCCCGTAGGATGCAACCATCGCCACAAGCCACAACGTTGCGGCGCCGATCCCGCACACGAGCAATACGTACAGCGCTCGTCCGGGTGCTTGGTGTTCAGACATCGGCAATTACCTCCGGAAATCCGCACTCGTCAACGGTGAGTTGAACTGCAGTGAGCTGTAGGTCTCGATGGCCAGGGTCTGCCCCTCGTCATCCGAGTAACGCAACCGATCGGGAACCGTGAGCCCGCCGACGGCGACACGTCGCTCGACGGTGACGACCGACCACGGCATCATGCCCGTGGCAAGGCGTCCCTGTCCGTCGAATCGACGGTGACGCGACCGCAATCGCGTCGGAAACCGGGTTTGCGGATCGATCTCCAGGTGCGCATGGAATTCGTGTGCGCCCGTGAACTCCAGTGCGCCGGAGCGTCCTGCGGTTGACACTGCGGTGAGCGGAAACACGGTGTCGGTGCGCAGCAGCAGCAGCAACATCCGCCGCGCGAATTCGATCTGGTAATACGAGGCGGCCTGGAACTTTGCCGCCAGGCTGCTCTGGCCCGCAAAGCCCTCGCGGTGTTCGACGCGTCGTCCGGCCAGATCGAGCGTGCCAATCATGAGGAAGTGATCCGGCCATGAAGCGCGCACCTCGAGCGTCCGGTCGATCCACTCGCGCGTGGCGCCTGGACGCTTCTTGTAATGCTGGTTGCGGTGCCGGGCCTGGCCGCGGATGACGAGCGACGTAATCGCCTGCAGTCGGCCGCCGCCGCCGATTGCTTCCCGCGCCGCGGCGAGTCGCCGCGCGGCTGCAGTGGCGCCAGAGGATTGCGCGCCCGAGGGCATCGCAGCCACGACCATGAGACAAACCATTGCGGCCGCCGTCCGCATCACTTCTCCTGCACGTGTAGTGGTGACGCGTGCGGCGGCCGCGCCGCGCGCACGCGCAGCGACCCGCCCGCAATTCGCGTGAGGGCCGCGGATCGACTAGCAGCAGTACCAGCCGGGGTCGCCGCCGCAGTCGCAACCGCCCTCGGTGCATCCTTCGCCCCACGCTTCGCACCACGACCCGCCGTTGTATTCAGTGCACGAATCACAGTTGAGCGCCCATACCACGCAGGGTCCACATTCCTCGATACAGTCCTCAAACATGTAGGCCCTGACGGCGCTGCCGCTGAAGCCGAAGAGCGTCACCAGCGCCAATCCGCCGAGGGACAGTCGAAGCCGTGAAACGTATTTCGCTGCAATCCTCATCACATCCTCCTGGAATATTGGTTTCCGATTACTGGCTATGCACCCGTTTTGTGCGCGGCGGCGCCGCTCAGAAGGTCGTCGATTGCGGCGGCGAGCTGCGAAAAGGGGATCGCCCCGAATCGATGCGTCACACGGACGCTGCCGCTGTCATCGGGCCGTCCGACGAGCACGGTGGGCGTCGCCGCGATGCTCAGCGCCCGTGCCTCGGCCATGTCGCGTTCGACCTCCTCACGCGCCGTCTCCTCGGTCAGGCAGCGTTCGAATCCGTCATCGAGCGATAGGCGCCTGGCCTTCGCCGCGATGTCAGCCGCGCCCAGCCGCTGTCGGTCGTCGAACAGGCGGTCATGCATTTCCCAGAACTTCCCCGCACGTCCGGCGCAGGCGGCAGCCTGCGCCGCACGCATGGCATCGGCATGGATGGTCGTTAACGGCAGATGACGGAATACCAGCCGCACTTTCCCGGCGGCGACGTATCGCTTTTGCAGCTGCGGAATCGTGCCCTGCGCCAGCCTCGCGCAATAAGGACACTGGAAATCTGAAAAGACCACCACGACTACCGGTGCATCCGACGCGCCCTGCTGCACGGCGGACTCGATCGAGACGGGACGTGAGGGAACCGATAGACTCGTCGCCCCGACGACGACCGGTGGCGGCGGGAAGAGCACGACCCATGCGATCCAGGCGACGACGATCAGCGCCGACGCGATCGAGATTGAGTTGAGGAGACCACGCTTCATGAGTCACCTGTCGTTCGCGCATGCTGATGCAGCCGCGCGCATCGACGGAGTGTCTCAGGCGGGATCGCCGCCCGCAATTGTTTTCAGCGGCGTGAAGCGCCGTACGTTCGTGATCGCCGTCGGATGGATGGACGCAGAGAGGTGCGCAGAGAAGGAAACGATGAAGTGATCGAGCGATCAGTCAGGCGTCGGCCGCTCGACGCGGTCGACCACCACGACGTCCACAGGACCGCGTTGAGCGTCGAGCTTCAGTCCCAGTTGATCACGCAGCGCGGTGAACAGAGATGGTCCGTCGGATATTGCAGCGGGCGCAGCGCCGCCAGCACCGCCATTGCCCCGCTGTTCGGGCGCCCACCGGAGGACGAAATCGTAGAGTCCTGACAATCCCGTTCGATCGACGACCGGTCGGCCGGCTGGACGGCCCAGGATTCGCGCCAACGCGGCCATCGACTGGGCGCCGCCGATGACCAGGCTGCCGTTCGCATCTACTGCGTAGCTGAGACCGCAGCGTGTGGGGACGGCAGGCGGGGGTGGGGCTCCTGGACGTACCGCCGTTTCGCGTTGTGGTCCGAGAGACGTCTGCAGCCCGCCGGCGACCGAACAGTCCAGCGATGAGGGTTTCGGCCGCATGGCGGCCGCCTCCTCCGCCAGAACCAGCGCGTACACCGGGCCCTCGCGCGGCTCGGTGTGGACGGCGAGCTTGAAGCGATCGGCGAGCAGCGTTCGCAACCTGTCCCACACCTGATCGGCGGTCGCGTTCGCGGGCGCGCGCGCGGTGATATCGAAGCGCTCGGATTCAACCCATGCCGGGGCTCCGACGACGCGCCCGCGATCGAGCACCGGATGCAGCCGGAAGGCGTACAGGATCAACGTGCGTAATGGCATGTTGACCGCGGAGTAACTGCCGTCGGGTTGATCGGCGGAGCGCGAAAGGCCGGAATTGGTGGTGTTGCGTTTGACGGACGCGACTTCGAATGCGATGCCGGGCTCGGGCGCAGCTGGCGCCTGTGCAAACATATCGGCCGAGGCCATGAGCCCGGCTGCCATGAGCCCCATCACAAGGATCCGCGGCATCTGCAACCTCACGTGTGCCTGGGAGAACCCGACTGAGAGCCTACCATCGATTCGCACCATGATGGACCGGCGCGACCTCGTGTCGCCCCGGCGTTTCATTCGTACGGCAGTTCCTCCCGATCGGCATGCGAAATCGTAAGATGTCGCATCGCATGGACATCGCGGTCTCGTTCGGAGCCGGCGTTCCCGTCCTGACGCTCACCGGCCGTTTCGACGGAGCTGCCGCCGTAGTCTTCGATGACCGGGCCGGCGCGCTCGAAACTGAGACCGCCCACTGGGTGCTCGACTTCACCGGCGTCACATATCTTTCCAGCCTCGGGATTCGTTCGCTGGTTTCACTGGAAACACGGCTGAAGGCGAAGGATGGCGGCCTCGTGCTCGCCGCGCTGGCGCCGCTCGTTCGCCGGGTGCTCGAGGTCTCGCGCCTCGACAGCTTTTGGAAGATCGAGCCGACGGTCGAGCGCGGAATCCTCAAGGCTCGCGCGGCGGCGCTGCTCGCTCCGGCGATCGAGGTCACCTCCAGCCGGTGCCGCGCGCGGATTCGCCATCTGACCGGAGCGGAAAGCACCCTCGAGCGATGGACCCCTCTCACCCTGAGCCCCGGCGATCTCGGGGTGGCGTTCGGTATCGGACGCCTCGGCGCTACGACGCCGGAAGGCGGCAGCGCCCACGGACAGTTCGTCAGCACGCCGCAGTTCACCGCGGTGCTCGATGCCGACGCGGACGGCGTCACCGATTTCGTGGTCGGCGACGCCTCGCAGATCGTGCCCATTGACGTCGCGTCGGCCTGGGGGCTGTCGGGAGCCCCGGCGTCGATTCTGGAGTTAGAGGCGTCGAGCGGCTTTTCGCTGTTCGATGCGCTGGACGAGCTGTTCGAACACGCCGCCGGGGCCGGGTCGGCGGCATTCGGCTTTGCGGCGCTCGCGCGGACCGATGGGCAACCTCCCGGCGTGTTCGCTACTGGAATCGCGTTCGATCAGGATGCCCCTCTCGAGCGCGGCACGCCGCTTCCGTCGGGCCGGTGCCTCATTGGCGGCGCCGTCACGTTACGGAAACGACCGGACATGGAAGGCGCCGGCGAACTCCACGACGTCCTGCGCGGTCAGGCGACGCTCGAGTCGCTCGGCGGCATCGTGGCCCTGTCCGCGTGCCCGCCCGTGACGCACGCGCTGGTGTGGGTGTTCGCGCCGCGCGAGATCAGAAGCGGCGCGGCCAAGTTGCTGCAGGTCACCGTCGAGGGCGACGCCACCTGGCGGCAGGAATGGGACGCCATCATCCGTCGCCTCTATGCCGACTGCCGTTCCGTGACGCTCACGCCGTTGCACGGCGGCTTCATGTCGAGCACGTTCAAGGCGGTCGCGTACGACCAGGACGGCCGCCGTACGCTTCCGGGCGTTGTCAAGATCGGAGCAACGGAGGTGACGCGGCGCGAGGTGGAGGCGAACCAGAACTACGTGTCGCGCTTCATTCTGAACAACGGAACGACCGTCCTTGGCGACGCCCAGGTCGGCGAGTGGGCTGGCCTGCGCTACAACTTCCTCGGCATCAACGGACCCGACAGCCGGCTGGCATGGCTCTACGATCATTACCGGCAGCGCCCCGTCGGTGAAGTCATGACGCTCCTCGAGCAGGTGTTTACGCGCGTGCTCAAGCCGTGGTACGGGCAGCCGAAATGGGAGCCGGTGTTCCTCTTCCGCGATCACACGCCGCTTCGCCTGTTCCCCTCGCTGTTCGAGACCGCAGAGCAGGTGCTGGGCATCCCGGCAGACGCACCGGAGTTCGACTGCCCTGAGCTCGGGACCCGCCTTCCAAACCCCTTCCGGTTCCTCAAACATGAATATCCAAGGCGCGCACGGGAGTCGCGACTGTGGTACACGGCTGTCTGTCACGGTGACCTCAATCTGAGAAACATCCTCGTCGACGAGCGTGACAATCTCTACGTGATCGATTTTTCCGAGACCCGGCCGAGAAACGCGGTCTCGGATTTCGCGCGGATGGAGCCGGTGCTCAAGTTCGAGATGATCGATCCGGACAGCGATGAGGAGCTGCGGCGGCTCGTGGAATTCGAGGAGGCGCTGATGAGCGTGACCGCCCTCGACCAGCCGCCTCCGTTCCGGTACGACGGCATCGATCCGATGGTGGCGCGCGCACATGCCGGCATCAGCCTGTTGCGGCGCTGCGCCGATCGCGCGACGCTCTTCGAGACGGACATGGTGCCGTACTGGATCGCGTTGCTCGAGTGGACGTACCCGGTCGTGTGCTATCGACAGCTGTCGCCCCGTCTCAAGCGCTACGCGGCCTGCAGCGCCGCATTGATCTGCCGGTCCATTCAGCAGATCGAAAGCCGCGCATGAGTTCGAGCCCCGCAACGCTGACACTGCAGGTGCCTGGTACGATCGACGCCATCCTACCCGCCACCGTGCAGGCTGAGGCGTGGCTGGTGGAGCAGCAGGTGTCGTTCGAGGCCATGTACCTCGTCAGCCTCGCCATCGAAGAGCTCGTCACGAACTGCATCAAGTACGGCTACCAGGACTCGAACAATCACACGATCGATTTCCTTCTCAGCGTGAGCGAGGGCACGTTGCGGCTGGACGTGATCGACGACGGCAGTCCGTTCAATCCGCTCGAGGCCCCGCGTCCCGATCTGTCGCTCCCTCCGGAGAAGCGCCCGATCGGCGGAGTCGGACTTCACCTGCTGCGCGAGCTGGCCGATGAAATGAACTACGAGCGGAAGGACGGCACCAACAGACTGCGTCTCACGAAACGCATGTCATGACGCTTGCATCGCGTCGGCAGCCGCGATAGCGTCCGCCTACTCCATGAAGGACTGGGCCAATCGGGTTGCCGGGCCGCTGCTCGCCTTCCGCCAGGGCGACGGCGTCATCGCCGCGCTGCTGTTCGCGTACTCCTTCCTGGCGATGACCTCCTACAACATCCTCAAACCGCTGACGCGGTCCAGGTTCATTTCCGATCTCGGATCCGCCAACCTCCCGTACGTGCTGCTCGCCGGGGCGGTCGTCGTCGGCGTGGTGATGCATTGGTACGCCGCGGCCACCGGCCGGCTCGCGCGCCGGCACGTCATTCCCGCCACGCAGGCGGCCATCGTCGTGCTTCTGGTCGTCTTCTCGCTCCTGCTGCGGACACGGGCCGAGTGGGTCGCCGTGGCGTTTTACCTGTTCGGCCAGATCCTCGGCATTCTTCTCATCAGCCAGTTCTGGACGCTGGCCAATGAGGTCTACGACGCCAGACAGGCCAAGCGATTGTTCGGCTTCATCGGCGCCGGCGCCAGTCTGGGTGGAGCGGCGGGTGCGACGATTGTGGCGACCATCGTCCACGCGATCGGAACCGACAGTCTCCTTCTCGTCAGTGCGGCGACACTCATCGGCTGCCTGGCGCTGGTCATGGCGATCAACCGCCGCCACGCCGTCGGCGGCGTGAGGCCGCTTCCCGAGGAAACCGGCATCGGTGGACGGGAGGCGATCGGTCTGCTGCTCGCGTCTCCGCACCTGCGGATCGTCGCGCTCGTCGTGGCCTGTGCGGCCGGCGCCGCGACGATCGTGGAACAGCAGCTGAACATGGCGGCCGAAGCGTTCAAGGGCCTCGAAGGGGATGCCGGCATTGCGGCATTCCTCGCGCGGGTCATTGTCTACACCTCGGTCGTCGGCTTCGTGCTGCAGGTCGCGGTGACGAGCCGCATTCACCGATCGTTCGGTCTTGCCTTCGCCCTTGTCCTGCTGCCGATTGCACTCGGGTCAGCGGCGATCATCATCCTGCTGACCGGGGCGTTCTGGGCGCCGCAAGCCGCGCGGGTTTTCGATTCGACCCTCCGCTACACGGTGGACAAGACGTCGCGTGAAGTGTTGTTCCTGCCGATGGCTTCCGAGCTGAAGTACCGGGTCAAGCCGTTTGTCGATGTCACGATGGATCGGTTTGCCAAGGGCGTGACGGCGGCGATCATCCTGGTGCTGATCCAGCCGTGGGGATTCGGTTTCGACTGGCGCCGGCTCAGTTACGCCAGTGTGGGCGTCATGGTGTTGTGGATCGCCACCGCGCTTGCCGCCCGGCGGCAGTACCTGAACATGTTTCGTCAGAGTCTCGACACCCGCACGCTCGAGGTCGATTCGGTCCCGGTCGACGTCGGCGACCCCGCGACGGTCGAAGCGCTGGTCGAGGAGCTCTCGGATCCCGATCCGACCGCAGTGCTCTATGCGATCGGCATGCTGGAGACCCTGGACAAGCGGCACCTCATTTCGCCTCTGCTGCTGCATCACGAGTCACCGCAGGTGCGCGCGCGCGTGCTGCGCGCGCTTGGTTCGGTGCGTTCGCAGATCGCGCGGCGCTGGCGGCCCGCGGTCGAGCGGCTCACGCACGATCCCGACGTTGGCGTGCGCGCGGCGGCGCTCCGCGCGCTCGCGGAGTTCTCGCACGTGGATGCCGCCGTCGTGCTGCGGCGTCATCTCAGTGACCCGGAGCCCGAGGTCGTCGTCAGCGCCGCGATGGGGCTTGCCCAGTCGGGCGTCGGCAGCGATGTCGAGGCGGCGGAGCGGACGTTCAAGCGCTTGATCGCCGATGCGCGCGATGCCGGCGCCGTGGGCCGCCGTGAGGTGGCCGTGGCGCTGGCGTACGTCAGCGCGCCGCGATTCAGGCCGCTGCTGGTTCCGCTCATCTACGACCACGACACGCGCGTCGTCGAGGCCGCCATCGGCAGCGCCCGCACGCTGGGCGCGGCGGACGGGCTGTTCCTGCCGGCGCTGATTTCGCTGCTTGGACATCGCGTTCTGAAGAAGGCCGCGCGTGACGCGCTGGTCGGATACGGCGCCGCGGCTGTCGACGCGCTGGCGCACGCGCTCGCCGATCCACGCGAAGACCTGTGGGTACGGCGGCACATCCCCGCCACACTGGCGCTGATCCCGAGTCAGGCGGCGATGGACGCGCTGATCCGCGCGCTGGCGGATCCGGATCGCTTTCTGCGCTTCAAGGCGATCGCCGCCATCGAGAAGCTGCATCGGCAGCACCGCTCGCTGGCCTTTCCGGCTGACGTGATCGAACGATCGGTCCTGCGGGAGGCATCCCGCCATTGCAATTATCTGTGCGTAGCGCACGATCTCCGGCGCGACGCGCGCACGCACGGAACGCTGCTGGTCCGCGCGCTCGACGAACACCTCGACCACGCGATCGATTGCATCTACCGGCTCCTCGGTTTGCTCTACCACACCGATCACGTCGCCGCCGCGCGCTACACCATCGAGCACGGTGACGGACGGCGCCGTGCCGCCGCTGTGGAGTACCTGGACAACCTGCTGACCGGTGCGGTCCGGAAGCGCGTCCTGCCGATCCTCGAGGAAGTCTCGGACACCGGACGGCTTCGGCACGCGTACCTCACCCTCAAGACGCGGCCGCGCGATCTCGAGGACGCGCTGGCGCGTGTGCTGCACGACGACGACCCGGTGCTCTGTGCCGCGGCGGTCCACTTCGTGGCTCACAACCACCTGTGGGCGCTGGCCGGTGATGTCGAGTACGTGCTGACCCATGGCGCCGCGGACAGCCGGCCGGCGGTCGCCGCGGCCAGCTGGGCGCTTCAACTCCGTCGCGCCGGGCGAGTTGCGGCGAGCGAGTCGCTGCCGATCGTGGAGCTGGCGCATCGCGTGCGCACCATCCCGCTGTTCGAGTTCGTGTCCGTCGAGGAGCTCTTCCGCATCGCCGCCGCGGGCGAGGAAGCGCGTCACCCCGCCGGCCGCGAGTTGTTTCACCCCGGCGCCGTGCCGGAGCACGTCGAGTTTCTGATCGAAGGTGCGGTGCAGATCGTCCACCCCTCCGGCGCGGCGGGCGAGATCGGCGCGCCCGCGGTCCTCGGCCTCGAGGACGTCCTGCAGGGCGCACCGCCGGCCGTCACGATTCGAGCCGCCGAGTCGCTCGTCTGCTTGCGGATCGGCGCTGGAGAGCTGCTGACCATGGTGTCGGGCAACGTACTGCTCGCCGAGCGCCTCTTTCACATGCTTCTCGCGCGCGCCTCCTGGCAGGACGTCAGACATCCCATGCAATCCGACCCGGCGGTCTCGCTCCTGCGGCCAGTCGACCGGGCCCTCATGCTTCGCGACCATCCGCTGCTGGCCCGTGCCACACCCGCGCAGCTGCTGGCTTTGATCGAAGGGGCGGCGGAAATCCCGATGACCGAGGGCACCGTGCTGGTGGAGCCCGATGACCCGCCGCCGGCGGTGTTCCAGGTGCTCGAGGGCGAGCTGCAGCTCGAAACGCACCGCGGCGTCGCTGTGGCGGCACCTGGGATGACTTTCGGTCTCGTCGAAACCCTGTCGGGCGGCGCGGCCGGCGCACGGGCCGTCGTCACGAAGCCCGGGCGTGCGCTCCGTATCGAGCACGACGACCTGTTCGCTGTGCTGACCGACAACGTTGATCTGATGCAGGGGGTCTTCAGCGAGATCATCGCCCTGCCGCGAAAAACCCTACCGGGAGTCGCAGCTCAGGCGTAGAATCCGCGCTGTCGTCTGACGACTGACAAACTGGCATCTGATAACTGACAACTGACAACTGTGCTGAGAAGGGGGCACCGAATGGCTCTCATCACTCGGGTCCTGGTGGTCGCTTTGATCGTCGTGCTCGCGCCGCGCGCCGCGGCGCCGCAGTCGCCCGTCCCGTTGACGCGCGAGCAGATGGAACGTTTTCTCGCCACCGCTGAAATCGTCAGGGAGAGAACGACCAGCGACGGGGTGACGAGGCCCGTTCGGGCAACGCTGTCCAACGGCGTGCTGACGCACGACGCGCAGTTCCAGACGGTCGATCAGGCCAAGGCGCTGTTCGATGCGGGGAAGGCCTCGGAGATCGGTTTCACGGACACATACCGCTACAACATCGCCGGCTACCGCCTGGCCCAGCTGGTCGGCCTCGACACGGTGCCCATGTCGGTGGAACGCCGCTACAAAGGCAAGAATGCTGCGGTCACGTGGTGGATCGACGACGTGATGTTCGACGAGAGCGGGCGCATGAAGCTGGGCGACACCGCGATGATGGGGCCCGATCCGCAGCGGACACAGAGACAGATTCACGTCATGCGCGTCTGGGACGAGCTGATTCAGAACCGCGACCGCAACCGCGGCAACGTCCTGTGGACGAAGGACTGGACCTTGTGGCTCATCGATCACACGCGCGCGTTCCGGACGAATACGTCGCTCTTGAAGCCCGACGAGCTGATCAGGATCGAGCGCACCCTCTTCGACAAGATGAAGCAGCTCACGGAGCAGTCGATCTCGCAGGCGATGAAGGGTGCGCTGACGCGGCCCGAGATCAGGTCGCTGCTCCGGCGTCGCGATGCGCTCGTGCAGCACTTTGAAAAGCTGATCGCCGGCCGTGGCGAGGGCGCGGTGTTCTTTACTTTGTCGCCGGCGACGGGGCAGTAAGCGGCACGCGGCGGCCGTCCTCGTAAACGGCTGCCAGCGTGTTTCCCTGCATCTCGAGCGCTGACGCCACGCCCTTCGGAAAGAATTCTCCGTTCAGCATGCCGGTGTCGATCAGCACGACGCGGCCGTTGAACCGCCCCGTGATTTGTCCGGTGGCCACCGGCGTGTGACCGATCACGACCGCACGGACGTTGAACCGCTTCAGGATGCTGTCCAGCATCGGCTCGAACGACGCTTCCGGTTCGGACGCCATTCCGCGGTACCACAGCGGGCCGTCCTCTCGTGACGACAGCAGCGACGTCAACTGCTCGGGCGGAACCGGTATGGCCGCGAGGTTGCGCTGCACTTCCGCGTTGAGCCCTTCGCAGCCGAGATTCGCCACCATGTCGCTCACGCCGCCGTGCATGAACAGCACGCCGTTGATCCTGACTGCCGCGATGCGGCTCCGCACCCACTTCCCGTAGTCGCCGTCCTTGCCGAACGCGAGCTGCATGTCGAAATAGCCAAGCGGGAAGTCCTTCATGAACTGCGCCCGGTATTCGCGCTCGTTGAAGTCGCGTTTCTCGGCGCGCGCGCGCTTGTCCGCCAGCCCGGCGTTCAGCTCGTGCACCCGATCCCGCAACGCGGCCGACTCGCCGGTCTGGAATGCCTTGAATTCGCCGGCGCTCACGTAGCGCCAGTCGCCGACAATGCGCATGAATTCATGGTTGCCAAGGAGCGCGTGCACGCGTCCGCCGGCGCGTGATGCCTCATTTTCCAGCTTGCGCAGGAGATCGATGACCTTCCGCGAATCGGGGCCGCGATCGAGGACGTCGCCTGTCTGCACCAGCCGCGCCCGGCCGCCCGTCCATCGCTGCCGTCCGTCGATCAGCCCGGCGCCGCGCAACATGGCCACGAACCGGTCGTAGGCGCCGTGGACGTCGCCGACGGCAACGACCCGCTCGGTGGTCGTGATGTCACAAGGAGGTTCCGCGGCGTTGCTCTGCGCGCGTGGCGGACCGGCTGGCGCGGAAAACAGGACGGCAAGCACCACCGCAATAGTGGCGGCCGTCCGAAGGCTGCGGTGGGTAGCCGTGTTCACACCGCGAGTATATCCTTCGCCCTACGTGCAGGGCGCGCGTTCAGGCGAGTATGGCGTCCGGCGTGAAGTCGCGAAGCTGCCACAGCTGCTGATCGCTGACGTCGACCCGTATCGTGCGGCGATCGAAATCGACGCGAGGCATCGAGAACGGCAGGAGTGTCGTCTTGGCGAACACGCCCGATCCGCGAACGACCAGATATCGAATGTGCCGCTCAGTGGCGTCGACGATGAAGCCGCGCAGCCGCCCGACGGCGCGCCCGGTGGCGGCGCAAATGGTCATCTCCGTTGCGGGAACACCTTCGATGACGACGTCAGCGGGTGCGATGTATTGGAACTGAGCAGCCATTGTCGTCTCCTCGTCCGTGGAATCAGCAAGGCCGCTGCCAATTCCTAAGCTCAGGAGAACCAGAATGAGGGCACTCTTTTTCGGGCTGTTTGCGGCATCGTTCGTCGTCGCTTCGATCCTGACAGCGTCGTCACGCCCGGCGGCGCAGGGTACTGCTCAGCCCGCCACCGGCAAAGTCGAGCCGCCTGCGGTGCCGATCGGTCTTCCGCCGCTGTTTCTGCGGGAGGCCTGGCGTCAGCGCGATCGACCGCCCGACGCTGCCGCCGATTTCGTGCCCGAGGGCGGCGTGACGTCCGCGGCCGTGACCAACGCTGATCTCGAGCTGCGGCTCTACGATCCGAACGCCAATAACGTTGCGGCCTATTTGAAGCAGCCGCCAACCGGCTCGATCGCACGCGACTGGACCGGCCCCAGCTGCGTGCAGCTGGCCGGCTACAACCAGAACCCGCCGCCGCAGAAGGTCGCCGCGGGCTCGCCGACGGATCCGCCGAACCTCTGGACGGGCGTCTGTCAGACACCCGTTGCGGTCACGCTGCGTCACAGAAAGAGCTACGTGGACCTGCGCGGCCTGGCGCGGATCCGATGGGTCACGCGCACATCCGGATTCCACGTCGTGCGTCCGCTGGTCAAGCTGGCCGACGGCACGTGGCTCGTTGGCGACTACGGGGAAGGCGCCCACTCCGCCAACTCGACGCTCTTTCTCGATTCCGAGGTCGCGATCGCGAACGTACGCTGGCTGCCGCTCGACATCGCACGCGTCGTGACGCGCGGTCAGAACTGGGTGGAGAAGCCGGACTTGTCAAGGGTGGACGAAGTCGGGTTTGCCGACCTCCTGCCGGGAAGCGGTCACGGCTGGGGAGGCTTCGTCAACGTCGGCCGGATCGAGGTGTACGGGCGAGCGGTCGCGCGGTAATCAGCTCAAGGGTTCGTCGAAACGCCATCCACAGGTGCTGGCAACCAGGCCGGCCAGTTTGTCGAAACCTTCGACGGCAAACTCCGCCGTAACCGGCTCCGCGTTGAACGGCGCGAATCCGAACCGCAGGCGTTTTGCGCTCGCCATGCGCCGTACGAACGCGACGCCATCCGGGGCGAAGAGCTCCCGCGCCGTCTCGGAGACCGTCCATTGCTGAACGGCCGTCGCGTCGTCATCCCACTGGACGCGGACCGTGCGGCGGTTGGCATCCTGCTCGAAGCTGGTGGACGTCTCGAGCATCACGAACGCCTCGGTCGTCCGATACAGGCAACGCACGATCAGCGCCGGCCTCGCCCGGTTCATCCACACAGGCAGGTCGCGAGTGGACGCCAGCGTGAAGGCGATCGTCTTCGATCCATCATTCGCCCAGCTGGCCCGTCGCGATCCGGTCCACGTCGGTGTGGGACCCTCTTCGACAAGAGGCGCCGGCGTTGCCGGAGCTGCCGCAGCCAGCGGCGCCGGCTTGCTGACTGCCTGGGTGCGAGTGCTGACAACCGCGAGCATCGTCACCATTCCTGCGACGACTCCGACGATGGCGACCACAATCACAGGCATTCCGGAACCGGGTCGTTTGGGATCAGTCGGCTCGACGTTTGCCGTGGCGTCCAGCTTGAGGTCGTCGAGCTCGAGGTCGATCTTGACGTCCGCCGGTTTGGCGTCGTTCGGTTTGAATGGTTCCACCGGAACATACAGGGCAACCTTGGTGCCGTCACATATCCGCCGATGGGTGCATCCAGATGCTCGAGCGGCGATTACGAAAACAGTGGACGTCGCTGCGCTTCTCGTAGCTTCCGCCTCAGACTCGTCGCTTCCGCGTTGAGACGGAACGGACTTTTCACTCGTAGTGTCCGCCTTCAGGCGGACCGGCGGTTGATTACTGTGTTGGCGCTGCCGCCGTCTGCGCGGGGCGCTGACGCGGACGAATCTCCGCGAAGTAGTTGGTGACCTGATCGGGATCCAGCAGCCACGTCGTCACCAGTCCCGGCATCGTTTCGCCGAGCGGCGTTTCCACCTGAATCCCGCGCTCCTGCGCCAGGGCCCAGATCGGATCGACGGGCTTGACGACGTACTGGATGCCGGCGAGCGATCGGTTGGTCGGCTTCGGTCCGGGCGTGGCCCACACGCTGATCGTGGTCGAGCCGTTGCGGAAGGGGTATTTGGTCACTCCAATGACCGGATCCTTCACCGGCGCCAGCTCTTCGAGACCGACGAACGCGCGATAGAACGCGCGGCTCTTCTCCAGATCGTTCGCGGCGATCCCGATCTCGAGCCGGCCGTAGGTTTCCTTCGCGGCGCCCGGCGCGATGACGAGCTGCACCCATTCGCCGTCCGGATCCGCGACCAGCGCGCTGCGGATGCCGTCGACCGTCTTGAACGACGGCGCTGGAAGCCCGTGTGTTTCGAAACGCTTCGTCAGCACCGCTTCATCGGCAAACCACATCGTCCACAGGCGTACACCCGCGGCGTCATGAATTCCGCCGCGCGTGAATTTCGCATTCGCGCCCGCGCGTGTGAACTTCAGCTGTGAGGGGCCGACCTGATACCGCGACACGCCGCCGATCGCGCCGACGTCGCCGAAGCCGAGCACCTGCCCATAGAACTGCAGCGTCTTGACGCCGTCGCCGTTGAAGCGGCGGAACACGTTCATCGACTTCTCCGCGAAGTACGGAGCGGCAGTTGCCGCCGGCGCGGGTGACTGGGCATACGGGCCCGCGGCGAGCACAACGATCAGGAGCGCAAACGCGAGCGAAGCAGTTCGTCTCATAGGTTCACCGTGCGGACACTATATACCCGGTGCTGGCCGGCGGAAGCGCGACATTGGAGAAAGGTCTTCGTTCCTTCGTTGCTGTGAATCCGTTCTCTCCGTAATCTCCGCGGACTTTGGCGCTCAGCGCGCCGGCAGCAGCGGTTTGCGATCCGGCGGCAGTTGCTGATCGACAGCGGTCAGTATGAAACCGGCCATCGCATAGTCGGCCATCACGATGGTCAGCTCGACCGCGCCCTGACGGCCAAAGAGTTTCTCCATCTGTGCCCAGACCTCCGAGCTCACCCGGTGATCGCGGAAGATCGCGCGTCCGAGTCGAATGAGCGCGGCGTCCTTCTCCGGCACGCCATTCAGGCTCCTGTTGAACTTGATCGCGTCGACGACGGACTGTTCAACGCCGGCTCGAACTGCCGCCGGCTCGTGGGCGGACCATTCATATTGCTGGTCGAACTCGCGAGCGGCGACGAGCGCCGCGAGCTCGAAGTAGCGAGCGCCCGCCACCGTCTTGCGCAGGTACTGATTGAGCGCGTAAATCGGCTCAGCCGCTCTGGGGCTGTGCATCGTGACGGCCGACGGGCCGGTCAGCGGAATCGCCTTGTTCGCGCCGGACAGCGCATCCCAGATGCGTTTGCCTTCCTCGTCGAGGTTCGCGCGCTGTACGGGTGGAAGGCGGGACAGCGACTCCGGGTGGATGTCCGAGGGGTACTTCGACTGACCGCCGGCCACGATCGTGGACGCAATGATGATGAGGGCTGCGACAGGGCGGGTGCGCATGAGACCTCCACTAGTTTTTCTAACCTCTAACCACCAACTACCAACCACCAACCACCAACCGGGGATGATATACACTCCGCGCCATGAAGACGATCCTTCCGGCTCTGCTGGCCCTTGGCGTCCTCTCGGGGAGGCCCGCCCTCGCGCATCACTCGTTCGCGCCCTATGAGAGCACGCTGCAGATCAAGCTGTCCGGCGTCGTCAGCGAGTTCAAGTGGGTCAATCCCCACGTCTACATCGAGATTGACGCCGCGGACGAGAAGACCGGTGAGAAGCGGCACTGGCTGATCGAGGGGGCGAGCACGAGCATCCTCAACAGAGCCGGGTGGAAGTTCAACATGATCAAGCCGGGCGATCGGATCACCGTGATCGTGTCGCCGCTCCGTAATGGAGAGCCGGCGGCGCTGCTCAAACAGATCACGCTGGCCGACGGCAGGAAATTCTCGAACGGCGCGGTCGCCGGGCGGGCGACGATTCAGTGAGGTTCCGATGAGGATGCGACTGACGCTCATCACCTTGCTCGCGGCGGCCACAGTTGGAACCGTGTTCGCGCAATCGCCGGTCGTGCGCGGCATCAACGGATCGTGGGAAGCGTATCCGCTGCGTGGTGAAGGCTTCGGATCGGGAATACAGCCGAAGACGCCGGTCAAACCGCCTGCGCCGATCCCCGAGCCGCCACTGAAACAGCCCTACCTCGATGAACTGCGTGCGCTCCAGGCGCGCAACGCCGAGCTCACCAAAAAGGGACTCCCGCCACCGTCGACCGGCATGGCGTGCATACCCGAAGGGATGCCGGGGATGATGCAGTCGACGTTTCCGATGGAGATCCTCGAGACGCCGGGTCAGATCACGATCATCCAGGAAGCGTTTACACAGGTCCGCCGCATTCATCTCGGCGCCAAGCCGGTCGCGCCGGAGGATGCCGAACCTCGCTTCGCCGGTCACTCGACCGGGCGGTGGGAGGGCAGCACGCTGATCGTCGAGACCGTCGGCGTCAAGGAGTCCGCGCGCTTCCGCAACACGCCGCATTCGATGAACATGCGCATCACGGAGCGCATGCGGCTCGTCAACGACGAGATTCTCGAAAACGCGGTCACCGTCGTCGATCCGGAATTCCTGACCAAGCCGTGGACCTGGACGTGGATGTACAAGCGCTGGCCCGGCTACAAGATCGAGGAATACATCTGCGAGGACAACCGGTACTACGAGGATCCGGCGCAGCGCTATCAGCGCCTGAAGGTGAATTGATCGGTCCCGAGCAGCCGCTCGACCAGATTCTCCGCTTCCTTGCGCAGCCAGGCGAACGACGGGATCACGAACAGGTGATCCTGCATCCGACTCGGGTCGTAATCTGTCTCGATCACCTCGCTGGTCACGAACGGCCGGCGCACGACGTCGTTAGAGAGCACCGAGAACGGAATCTCGCCGGTTGACGAGAGGATGCCGGCGCCGAAGACCTTCGTCGCGCCGTTCTCTTCGATCAAACCGAATTCGATCGAGTACCAGCTGAACCGCTTCAGCGCCAGGACGTGCAGCGGATCACGGGCGGCGGTCGCGGCCTGTCCGATGAGCGTCAACAGCTCTGCGTAATCGTGGTTCATCAGCGGCGGAACATGACCAAGGCAGTCGTGGATCATGTCCGGCTCCGGCGTGAACTCCGGATGCGAGCCGTGGCGGATGAACTGCGTCACCGGGAACCCGCGTTTCGCGATGTAGCCGTAGAACGTTCGATACGCGAGCGGGCCTTCGGCGGGCACCAGGTGCATCCCGGTTTCATGCTGCAGCCGGCCGCTCAACGAGCGGAGCTGCGGGATCTCGTGGGCGCTGATTCCGAGGGCGGTCTTCGCTTCGAGATAGATCGAGCCGGCATGCTGGAGGTGCAGCTCGTGCAGCTTCGGCGTGACCTCCCGCCAGATGCGGGTCTCTTCAGCCGTGTATTCGATGAGTGGGGGACCGAGCTGGTCCAGCCGGTGCTGCCGGCAGCGCGCGAAGAGGTCCCGCCGCCGCTGCACGTAGCCGTCGTCGCCCAGGCCCGGGTGCCCCGGCTCCAGCTCGAGCGTATCCGGGTCCGTCGGCTCGATGATCGACTTCGGATCGATCGGCTCGCCGTACTCGACGATCGGGGCGTCGTCGTTCATCGCACGGCCCTATCAGCACGATAGCAACAGACGTTCCATCGAGCAAATCACGCGCTCCCCGCAAACCCTGACTTGCTGCGAAAACGAGACATGCGGAGGCAACGGACACGGAGAAACGGAGACACGGAGACGCACGGAGAGCCGTTCGATCGACGGCGTGCAAAGCACGCCGTCAGCCGTGATGTAAGCGGCCGTAGATACAAGCCGCTGTCGGCGCCAGTGCGGTTTGTATCCTACGGCCGCTTACATCGCGGCAGGCCGCCTTCGGCGGCAATCGAACGGCCGCATGGTGATCGTCGCAGCGTTGCGCTTTGTCGTGGCGAAATCTCCGTGCGTCTCCGTGTCTCCGT
>JAICQE010000072.1 GCA_025938035.1 Vicinamibacteria bacterium | reverse complement strand
CCATCGCCTCGTGATCGAATAGCAGGAGCGACCATTTCTGCGGATACACGATCCCGACGGCAGGATTATCGGGCTTCACCAGCGGCCGCAGATCGGCCTCCAGAAGTCCCCCCCGCACGGCAAACGTCACGAACACCTCGGAGGGCGTCGCATCCCACCGCTCGATGCTCATCACGAGGTCGTGCTGCGGCAGCGGCACCGTCCACTTCGGGATGGCCATCGCCACGAGGAACAGGGCGGCAACCGCACCGGGCAGCCCGAATGCAGCCACCAGTACGAGGTTCTCCCGCAGAAACTTCTTCACGGCTGAGATGCTACAACGGCTCGCGGTCCCCGAACGGAGTATCATCCCCGCCCATCCTGGAGTGAACCGTGAGTGTTGTGCCCGACAGCGTGCAGCGGATGGTCGACGACGCTCGCCGAGATCCGCAGGCGTTCTGGGATCGCGCCGCGCGCGAGCTGCCGTGGTTTCGCGCGTGGGATCAGGTGTTCGTGGAGGGCGGCGCTCACGTGGGGGCAGACGGTCCGGCGTTTCAGCCGGCTTTTCGCTGGTTCGCCGGCGCGCACACCAACCTCGCCTACAACGCGCTCGACCATCAGGTGGCAGACGGCCGCGGCGGCCACACGGCGCTGATCTATTTCAACGAGCGCGGCGACGAGCGCCGGTTCACCTACGAGGAGCTGCTGCAGGAAGTCGAACGCGTGGCCGCCGCGCTGCGCGCGCTCGGCATCGGCAAGGGCGACCGCATCACCGTGTACATGCCGACGACTCCGGAGGCGATCGCGCTGATGCTGGCGGTGGTCCGCATCGGCGCCATTCACTCGGTGGTTTTCGCCGGCTTTGGCGCCCGCGCCCTGAGCGATCGCATCGTCGCCAGCGGCTCGCGGCTGGTCGTCACCGCGGACGTCACCTACCGGAAGGGCAAGAACGTCGCGCTCAGCACGATCGTCGACGAGGCGCTGCAGCTCGCGCCGAATGCCGTCGAGCACGTGGTGGTGCTGCAGCGGGAGGGTCCGCCTAAAGAGCCTGCCTCGCCGAAGCGCGGAAGCGCGACGGCGGGCGGACACTACGTACTATGGGAGGAGTTCCTGCGAGGCGGCGAGGGACACTCGAGCACGCACGTCGAGATGGAGGCTAACGAGCCGGCTTACATCCTGGCGACCTCAGGGACGACAGCCAAACCAAAGCTGGCCGTCCATACGCACGGCGGCTATCAGGTGCACATTGCCAGCATGGGACGCTGGTGCTTCGGACTGAAGCCGGCAGATGTCTGGTGGGCCACGTCGGACATCGGCTGGATCGTCGGCCACAGCTACATGATCTACGCGCCGCTCGTCGCCGGCTGCACGACGGTGGCGTTCGAAGGCGCACTCGATCATCCCGCCCCCGCGGCGAACTGGAAAAAGGCGATGGAAGACTTCGGCGTCACGGGCATCTTCACGTCGCCGACCGCCGTCCGCATGCTGATGCGCTACGGTGAGGATGCCCTGGCCAGCGTGGATCATTCGCGCCTCGAGCGGATCGTCTGCGCCGGCGAAGTGCTCAACCCGCACGCGTGGGACTGGCTGCAGAACCGCGTGCTCGGCGGGCGGGTGCCGGTGCTCGATCACATGTGGCAGACCGAAACAGGCGGGCCGGCATTTGGAAACCCGTACGGCATCGAGCTGATGCCGATCAAGCCCGGCGCGGCGACGATTCCCCTGCCGGGCGTCGAAGCACGCGTCGTGACGACGGCCGGCGAGCCCTGCGCGCCGAATGAAAAGGGCATCATGGTGCTCACGCGTCCATTTCCCGGCATGACGCCCGCGCTCTGGGGCGAGCCGGAACGCTACCAGCGCGACTACTGGCAGAAGATTCCCGGCGTCTACTACTCGGGCGACTCGACCTACGTGGACGAAGACGGCTACTTCTGGTTCTGCGGCCGGGCCGACGAGGTGATCAAGATCGCCGCGCACCGCATCGGCACCATCGAAGTGGAAAGCGCCTTCATCACACATCCGGCTGTCGCCGAATGCGGCGTGGTCGGCCGCCCGGACGAAACCCGCGGAGAGGTGATTTCAGCCTTCGTCGTCTTGAAACACGGACAGACGCCATCCGACGATCTGCGCAGGGCGCTCCTGCAAACCGTCCGAAGGGAACTGGGAGCCGTGGCCGTGGTCGGCGAGCTCAACTTCGTCGGCATGCTGCCGAAGACACGCAGCGGCAAGATCATGCGGCGCGTGCTGAAGGCCGTCGTCCTCAACGTCGATCCCGGGGACATCACGACGATCGAGGACGAAGGATCGGTGGAGGAAGCACGGCAGGCGTGGGAGGAGCTGAAAGGCCTAAGGGCCAAGGCCTAAGGCCTAAGGGCTGGTCCAGGGATCAGGGATCAGGGATCAGTTGGGCGTCGGCGGCTCGACGCGATCGATGACCAGCGCGTCGACGAGGTCAGTACTCGCTTCGAGGCGCAATCCGAGCTGATCTTGTACCGCCGTGAACAGCGAGGCCGCGATCGACCCTGGCTCCTGCAAATGGTTGGGCTGGTCCGCCAGCTCGAGCAGGAGCAGGCCCACGTTGTGCATCCTCTCTCAGCTGAGGAATGGCGATGCTACACAGATTGAGCCGGATTAGCGGGTTCCACGTGGGCGCGACGGATGGCCCGCTGGGACACGTTGACGACTTCATCGTCGACGAGGCGACCTGGGCGATACGGTATTTGGTGATCGATACCAGCAACTGGCTCGGCGGGAAGTGGGTGGCAGTGTCACCCGCGTCTGTCACGGGCGTGGAGTGGGCCGAGCGAAGCGTCACGCTCGGGCTGACTCGGGACGAGATTCGAAACAGCCCCTCCCTCGAAGAAGCGAACGTACCGTCGTACGAGCTGACGCCGAGGTTCGTGATCCTGTAACGAAAGGCCGACCTGAAGGGTTGTGGGGCGAGCCTTGTCAGGCTCGCCTCGTGAACCCGAAAGGTTCGCGCCACGCAATCGAAATCCGCCTGAAGGCGGCGACACTACGTCAGCGCGTCACTGCGGTGCACCGCCGCCGCGACCACCACCGCCGCTTCCGCCACCACGACCGCCGCGCCCGCCGGCGGGCTGCGCGATCGGGACGGCTTCACCGCGCGCGGCTGCCTCGGCGCGCCGACGCTCCTCCGCCCGCGAGCCCGAGAGCAGGTTCGTCATCGCGTAGTTGCCCTCGTGGCACGCGTACTCGTAGAAGCCGTAACTGTCTTCCCGCGGAATCGGCATGCGCAACGTCCACGGCGCGGTCCAGTTCTTCGGATCGTTCACGGTCATGCGGTAGTCGAGCGTGTTGGCGTCGGCGAGCGTGAAACGCTCGATGATGACGCCGACGTCCGAGAGCACCGCATTCTGAATCAGCGACTTCGGCGAAAGATTGCGCGTCTCCACCACGAGCGTGTCGCCTTCCCAGCGGCCAATCGAATTTCCCATCCACGACTGGATGCCGGCGCCGACGTTCTTGCGGCCGTCGGTCGGGATGACGCGCGTCTCGTGGATCATTTCGTTCTGGAAGGCCAGCCAGCCTGGTCCCTGTTACGGCAGCGAGTACGCGACCAGCGTTGTTCCCGCGACAACCGCCACGTACTGTTTGCCGTTCTTGCCCAGATAACTCATCGGATTGGCGTTGGCCGCCGGCGAATTGCCCTGCGCGTTCGGGGGATTCCTGGTGACCCAGAGCTCCTTGCCGGTTTTTGCGTCGAACGCCCGGAAACGCCCGTCGCTGGTCGCGCCAACGAAGACCAGACCGCCGGCCGTAGCCGTCGGACCCGCACTGCCGCCGCTGCCGGCGAGCTGCTTGCCTGCAGGCAGGTTCTCATTCAGGCCCAGTGTCGATTCCCAGAGAATCTGCCCGCTGTTCGCATTCACCGCATACAGCTTCGACCATGGCGGCCGCACGCAGGAGGCGTTCGGACTGTTGCCACCGTTCGGATTCGGGCGCGGTCTCCCCTTTTCGTCGACGCCGTACAGCGGCGCGGAGAACGTGAAGAACGGACCGAGCCCGAGCGTGATGGACCCATCTGGCGCGACACCCTGGACGCTGCCGCGATCGTACGGATGCGACGAACCGGCGGATTCGCCTGCGAAGTTCACCCGCTCCGGTACGCCCGTCTGCGGATTGGGCCGCGCAAGGGGCCGCGGCTGCGTCCACCCGACGAGCGTGGTGTTCTGCGCGTTCACATAGAAGACTCCGTTCACCGGGTCCATGGACATGCCGCCCCAGTTGACGCCCCCTGTTCCGCCAGGCGACTGGATCGTCGACTTCGGCGGCGCATCGAGGTCCCGGAACATGAACGGGGTGAACGGCCCGGCGTTGTAGTAGCCGCCGGCGCGCTTCATCATCGCGCGGCACGCCTCGACGTGTTCCGGCGTCGTGTCTTCAGCACGCACGAGGTCGGTTTCTTCCTTGAAGCTCACACGGCTCAGCGGCCGCGGACGGACGGGAATCGGCTGCGTCGGTGAGTACCACTCCGTCGGCACGTCTCCGGCCGGGACGGGTGTCTCTTTCACCTCGATCAGCGGTTTGCCCGTCACGCGATCCAGCACGTAGACGTAGCTCGACTTCCCAACGTGTGCGATTGCCGGGATCCGCCGGCCCCCCTGCACGAAGTCGAACAGGGCTCCCGCGGTCGGCATGTCCGTGTCCCAGATGTCGTGATGCACGGTCTGGAAGTGCCACAAGTACTTGCCGGTCTGCGCTTCGACGGCAATGATTGAGTTGCCGTACGCGTTGTTGCCCGGACGATCGCCGCCGTAGTAATTCGTGGCCGGGCTGCCGATCGGGATGTAGACGATGCCGCGCTCGGCGTCGACGGGCGCGTGGAACGCCCACATGTTCGCGCCCGAGCGTCTTTCCCACCCGCTGGTGTTATGTGATGCGCTCTGCCCCCAGGTCTCATGGCCGGGCTGTCCGGGTCGCGGCACGCTCCAGAACTCCCACACTTTCTTGCCCGTGACGACGTCGAAGGCACGCGGATTTCCCGGCGGTCCCTCGGGGACCTCCTGGGTCGCGGCGCCGATGATTGCGACGTTGCGATAGATGGTCGGTGTTCCGCCGTAGGAAACCGCGCCAACGGCAATCGATCCGTTTTCGCCAAAGCCCGCCGCCGGCTGTCCGGTCGCTGCGTCGATCGCGTACAGACGGTTCCCACCCATGAAGAGAATCCGCGGGCCATTGGCGCCATCGCCTGGCCAGTAGCTCACGCCGCGCTGCGACGCCGTCGGACCGCCGCCGCCTCCGCGGCCACCGCCACCTCCGCCGGGGCCACCACCGGCACGTCCCCCGCCACCGGGACCTCCTCCGCGTCGCCCATCACCTTGACCAGGAGCCGCACCTGCCGCGGGAGCACCTGCTGGCGCGGCGGCCGGGGGCGCGGCAGCCGGCGCCTGCTGGACGGCTGGCGGCGCTGCTGGCGCAGGCAGCGTGAACTCCCACACTTCCTTGCCGGTTTCGCCATCGATCGCGACCACACGCCGGCCGCTCGACACGAACATGACCCCGTTGACGACGAGCGGCACCGACGACCCGCCGCCGGTCATCGCGAACGTCCACGCCTGTTTCAGGTTCGCGACGTTGCCCGCATTGATCTGATTCAGCGGTGAAAAGCGCGTGGCTCCCGAGTCGCGGTTGATGTTGTGCCAGTCGCCCGGCGCGACGGAGGCGGCGCCGCGCTGATTCGATTGAGCGAACACTGCCGCAGCGATCCCGATGCTGACTGCTGTAATGAGTCCTAAGCGTTTCATCATGGCTCCAGGAGACGAACCGAATTCAGAATGCAGAATTCAGAATGCAGACAGAACGCGGGCCAGCGATTCGCCTGCATTCTGCATTCAGAATTCTGCATTGAACGATCACCGTTTCAGTGTCAGCACCATGTACTGCCCAGGAGGTGCGCCTGCTCCGCCGCGGCCTCCGCGTCCACCGCCCTGACCTGCGGCTCCTTGCTGCTCCGGTGGCGCACCCGCTCCCGGCCCTGCGCCGCGCGCCGGTGCGGGTCCGCCAAACCGCGCCGCGAATTGACCGGTTCCCGCAGCAACCGGCAGGGCAATGAACTGGCGCCCCCCGATCTCATAGGTCGCCGGCATCCCTTCCGACGCGGCGGGCAGCTCCATCGACCACACCTCTTTTCCGGTATCGCGGTCGTAGGCGCGGAATCGCCGGTCCGATCCGGTCGCGAAGAACACGAGACCGCCGGCCGTCACGAGTGGTCCGCCGCGCGGGAAGTGCGATCCGGTGTTCGCCGGGATCTTGAGCTCCGGCGGCGCGAGCACGGTTCCGGTCGGCACCCGCCATTTGATTTCACCGGTGTTCAGGTCATAGGCCGTCATCTCCGACCAGGGCGGACCGACGACGCTCATGCTCAGGCTGTTGTTGTTCATGAACTCGTAAGGCGACGGGAAACGCACGACGTCGCCCTTCGCCCTGGCCTCGTCCACGAGCGCCTGTGCCTGCTTGATCAGCTCCGCCTTCTGCGCCGGCGTGATGAGCGGACCGCCGGCGATCACGTCCGCTCCGCCGCCGCCACCGCCACGACCGCCGCCCCGTCCGGCACCAGGGGGCGCCGGCAGCGCAATGCGGTCCACGGTCGCGAGCGTCTTCGCGACGACGTACATCTCGCCGCGTGTCGGATCGACGGCGGACGTGGCGAAGTTCGCACCGCCGTTGTGACCCGGCAGCGAGATCGAGCCTTCGAAACTTGGCGGCGTGAAGAGTCCCTCGTTGCGCAAGTACTTCAGCCGCTCGGCCACGGCCTGACGTTCCGCCGCAGGGAGATAGGGGTTGATGTCTTTCTCCGTGAACGACTGCCGCGCGAACGGCGCGGGCTTCGTCGGGAACGGCTGCGTCGGCGACGAAAACTCGCCGGGAACATCAGACTGTGGGACCTTCCGCTCCTCGATCGGCCAGATCGGACGTCCGGTCTCGCGCTCGAACACGAACAGGAAGCCGTGCTTGGTCGCCTGCGCGACGACGTCAACCTCTCTGCCGCCCTGCCGGATCGTCAGCAGCTTGGGCGCCTGCGGCAGGTCGTAGTCCCACAGGTCGTGATGCACCAGCTGGTAATGCCAGAGGCGCCGGCCGGTGCGTGCGTCGAGCGCCACGAGCGAGTTGCCGAACAGATTGTCGCCCTTGCGGTCGCCGCCGTAGAAATCGAACCGCGGGCTGCCGAAGTTGATGAACGCGATGCCGCGCTGTTCGTCGACGGTGGACTCGCTCCAGTTGTGGACACCGCCCTGCTTCTTGTACGCCTCCGGGGGCCACGTGTCGTAGCCGACCTCGCCGGGGTGCGGGATCGCGTGGAATACCCACACCGGCTTGCCGGTCACGACGTCATACGCCTGAATGTCCGCCGGGTTGGCCTCGTACTGCGCGCCCTGCGCCGGCAGCGACATGATGACGATGTTCTCGAAGATGCGGCCGGGATTGCTGGTCTGCAGCGGGTTGTTCACCTGCCGGTAGAGCGCGATCCGCAGGTCCACCCGGCCGTTGACGCCAAAGGTGGGAATCAGGTCGCCGGTCTCGGCGTTGATGGCGGTCAGATGGCCGCCGGCCAGGAACAGGATGCGCCGGTCCTTCCGGTCCGAACTCTCCCAGTAGTTCATCCCGCGGGCGCCGAAGGTCCCCGGCATCTGTTTCCGCCAGCGTTCCTTGCCGGTCGTGGCGTCGACGGCGGCCAGCGTGTTGTTCGAGGCCTGCAGATACATGACCCCGTCGATGATCATCGGGTTGAAGATCACCGTTCCCGTCACCGGGAACGTCCACGCCACTTCGAGCTGCGAGACGGTGGACTTGTTGATCTGCGCGAGCGCCGAATACTGCGACGAATGCGCGCCGCCGCTATATGACGTCCAGGTCGTATACGGCTTGGCACCGCGAGTCCCGTTGGTCGACGCCGCCGTGCTCGTCCGCGCCTGACCTCGAACGTTGGACACAATCCCCTGGTCCACGATCGAGAGGAGCGAATGGAACAGGTATGCGGCTGCGCTGAGACTGAGGGCCAGCGCGGCAGAACGCCGTAATCTGCGCATTAAGAATGCCTTTCGGATGAAGGAATTGCCGTGATTATAATGCGCGGCATCATACGTAGTGTCCGCCCGCGTCCGCGCTTTCGCGCTTCGGCGAGGCGGGCTCTTCAGGCGGACCGAGGAGTACTCATGCTGTGGCGACTTGTTGCGTCATTCGGATTGATGGCTGTGATCGCGCTCGTCGCGTCGCTGCCGGTCTCTGGCCAGGGCAGTCCAAACCAAGGGAGTGCTGCGGCGGCGCCGGATCTCGTCATCACCGCGTTCAACGGCGGTCCGATCCCGGCAAAGTGGGTGGCTCCGAAGACGCCGTGGGGCGAGCCCGATCTGCAGGGCGTCTGGAGCAGCGACGACGCGACCTTCGGTGTCTCGCGCAATCAGGGCGGTCGCGGACGAGGAGGAGCAGCACCGCAGGCGAATGCCGCCCCGCCGGCGCCGCAGGGACTGTATCTGACTGACGAACAGTGGGCGGCACGCCAGAAGCAGATCCAGCAGGGCATCCAGAACGGCGAAAACGCCGTCGGCTCGTTCCGCGGCGACTTCGCGCGCCGCGCGTTCCGCCAGACTTCGTACGTCGTCGATCCGCCCGATGGGATCATGCCGCAGCCCACAGCCGAAGCGCGCAAGCGCGCCGCCCCGCGCGACCGCGGCACGTTCGGCGACGGTCCGTTCGACACGCCCGAGGACTTCACCCTCTACGACCGCTGCATCACCCGCGGCATCTACGGCTCGATGGCCCGCGTGGTCTACGGCAATGGCAACCGCATCGTTCAGGCGCCGGGCGTCGTCGCGATCAGCTACGAGATGATTCACGACACGCGCGTCATCTACACGGACGGACGGCCGCACATCAACAACGCGATCCGTCAGTATCTCGGCAGTTCGCGCGCGCGATGGGAAGGCGACACGCTGGTCGTCGAAACGACGAACCTGACGGACAAGACGAGCATCGGCTTGAACGGCAACGGCCTGCGTCACAGCGACAAGATGAAGATGACGGAGAAGATCCGCCGTGTCGCCGACGACGTCGTGCAGTACCAGCTCACCGTGGACGACCCGGTCACCTACCCGCGGCCATTCACGATCTCGATTCCGCTGACGCCGCTCGATGGCGGCGTGCTGCTGCCATACGAGTGCCACGAGGGGAACGAAGCACTCCGCAATTCGCTCGGCGCCGAGCGCGCCGAAGATCGAGCGCTGGCGGCCGACCTGGCGAAAGGGATCAAACGGGCGCGCCGTCCGGTGCAGGACGGCAATCCGCAGGCCGGTGGTGGCGGACGAGCAGGCGGCGCGGGAGGCGGCGGAGGACGTGCGGGCGGCGCGCCGCCCGAGGGCGATATCGACAGATAGGAGTCCACCATGACGCGATTCGCTGCAGCCGTTGGCATGTTTGCCTTGATGGCGCTCGTTGCGTCTCCAGGGGTTTCGGGTCAGAGCCCGGCAGCGCCGCCGCTCGTCATCACGGCGTTCAACGGCCAGCCGGCACCGCCGTATACGACGCCACGGACGCCGTGGGGTGACCCCGATCTCCAGGGTGTCTGGAGCAGCGACGACGCGACGTTCCCGGTATCGCGCGGCGGTCGCGGCGCTCCGGCGAACGCCGCACCGCCGGGGCTGTATCTGAGCGACGAACAGTGGGCGGCGCGTCAGAAGCAGATTCAGCAGGGCATCCAGAGCGCGGAAAACGCCATCGGCTCGTTCCGCGGCGACTTCGCCCGCCGCCCGTTCCGCCAGACCTCCTACATCGTCGATCCGCCGGACGGCGTCATGCCGCAGCCGCTGCCCGACGCGCAGAAACGTCGCGCGCCGCGCGATCAAGGCACGTTCGGCGCCGGCCCGTTCGACTGGACGACGGACTTCACGAACTACGACCGCTGCATCACGCGAGGGATCTGGGGATCGGTGGCGCGCGTCATCTACGGCAACGGCAACCGCATCGTGCAGGCGCCGGGAATGGTCGTGATCAGCTACGAGATGATTCACGACACGCGCGTGATCTATACGGACGGCCGGCCCCACATCAACAACCGGATTCGCGGCTATCTCGGCGATTCACGCGGCCGCTGGGATGGCGACACGCTCGTGGTGGAAACGACGAATCTGACGGACCAGACGAGCATCGGCGCCAACGGCAACGGGCTGCGCCACAGCGACAAGATGAAGATGACGGAGCGGATCAAGCGCGTCGCGCCGGACATCGTCCAGTACCAGCTCACGGTCGACGATCCGGCGACCTATCCGCGCCCGTTCACGATGTCGATTCCGCTGACGCCGCTCGACGGCGGCGATCTGCTGCCCTACGAGTGCCACGAGGGCAACGAGGCGATCCGCAACTCTCTCGGCGCCGAGCGCGCCGAGGATCGCGCGCTGGCCGCTGACCTGGCCAAAGGCATCAAGCGTGCGCGTCGTCCAGTGCAGGACGGTCTCGACGTCGGCGGCCGTCCGACAGGACCTGGCGCGCGCGGTGGTGGTCCGCCGGCGCCGGATCCGAACGTTCCTCCCCGGGAACAATAGCTCGGGACACGCTCGCCCCAATGCGCCCCAGTGAGTTCGGCACCCGGGCGGCGGATCCAGCAGACAGTCCGTCGTTGGACTCTGGCACCGCGACCCCGCCCGGGCAGCGGATTTCCCATTACCTGCTGCTCGAGCCGCTCGGCCGGGGCGGCATGGGTGAGGTCTACAACGGTTTCGACGAGACGCTGAAGCGGCGCGTCGCGCTGAAGGCCATCCGCGCCGAACATCGTCTGAGCCCGCAGGCACGCACGCGGTTCCTGCGCGAAGCGCAGATTCTCTCGCAGCTCGATCATCCGCAAATCTGCCGCATCTTCGACTACGTCGAGGGGCCTGACGCCGACTACCTGGTGCTCGAGTTCATCGAGGGCCAGAGCCTTCGCACGTCGATCCGCAACGGACTCGATAAGTCGCTTACGCTGCGGATCGCCGAGCAGATCGTCGAGGTGCTGGCGGTCGCGCACGCCGCCGGCGTCGTTCACCGTGACTTGAAGCCCGACAACGTCATGGTGACCACGTCCGGCGAGGTCAAGGTATTGGACTTCGGCCTCGCCCGCTCGGGCGACTCAGTCGCCGAGGCCGCCGAAGAAGCGCCGGCTCGAACCGGTGACGAGCCACCGCCTGCGGTCGCGGCTGGGCCGGCGGCGACCGAACCCTCCGAGATGGCGACCATGCCGCCGTCCGCGCAAGACATTGTCATGACCGAGCGTGGCCGCGTGCTGGGGACGCTCACCTACATGAGTCCCGAGCAGGCCCGTGGTGAACCGGCGTCGGCGGCAAGCGACATGTACTCGTTCGGGCTGCTGTTGCAGGAGCTGCTGACCGGCGAGGCACCTTATGCGCACGGCCTCTCGCATATCGAGCTGCTGGCCGCGGCGAAGGACGCCCAGACGCGTCCGGTGACAGGCGTGGCGGGCGACCTGGCCGCGCTGATCGAGCGGCTGAAATCGCCGGCCCCGACGCGGCGCCCGACGGCGGTGGAGACTGTCGACCGCCTACGCTGGATTCGCAACAAGCCGAAGCGGCGATTGCGTGCACTAGCGGCGGCCGGGATCGTCCTCGCGCTGGCAGCCGGGGGCGTCAAGTACACGCTCGACCTGGACCGCGAACGCACCGTCGCCGAGCAGCGTCGTGATCAGGCGGAAGGGCTTATCGGGTTCATGCTGGGCGACCTGCGCGAGAAGCTCAAACCGATAGGACGCCTCGACATTCTCGACGGTGTGGGCGACGAAGCGCTCGACTACTTCGCCGCTGTTCCGGAGGCGGAGCTCACCAGCGAGGAGCTGTTCCGTCGAGCCACCGCGCTCAGTCAGATCGGTGATGTGCGTATCGAGCAGGGAAAACTGGAAGCGGCCCTGGCGCCGATCGAGGAATCGCTGGCGCTGTCGAAACAGCTCGTCGCACGCGACCCGCAGAACGCGCAATGGCAATTGGGACTGGGCGCGAGTCACTACTACGTCGGGGCGGTACTCATGAACCGCGGCGAACCGCGCGGCGCGCTCGAGCACTGGGAGGCATACCATTCGATCGCCAGCGCTCTCGTCGCGCGGGATCCCGCGAACACGCGGTATCGAAGCGAGCTGTTCATGGCGGGCAGCAATCTCGGAGCGGCGTATCAGGCGCAGGGCGAACTGGAGAGTGCGCGCGCGCGGTTCGACGATGCGCTGAAAGCCGCTGCGAGTCTGGCCGCGACCGATTCGACGTCCGAAGCGCGGACAAACCTGGCCTACGCCCACAATCAGCTCGGACTGGTGCTGGGACAACTCGGGAAGCTGAACGAGTCGCGCGAGCAGCTGCGGCAGGAGGTTGCTCTCCGCGAAACGCTGCTGGCGGCGGAGCCGAAGAACGCCGAGCACAAGCTTCGCCTGGGAACGAGTCGCTACTTCCTCGGGCAGGTCCTCGAAGCCATCGGAGAGACAAACGCCGCAGTCGATCAGTACGTCCCGGCAAACCGGCAGATGGCGGAGCTCGTGGCGTCGGATCCCGCCAATACGCGGTGGCGACGGAACCTTGCCGACACGCATCTGATGATCGCGCGCGTGGCGCGCAGTCGCGGGGAGCGCGGCCGCGCGGTGCGCGAGATTGCGCTCGCGCTGCCCTTGTTCGAGAAGCTGGCCGCCTCCGATCCCAAGCAGTCTCGATGGGCCGCCGACCTGGCGGCGACGCGAATCATGCACGCCCGGCTGCTTGCCGACGGGGGCGCGACACGTCAGGCCCTCGGGACGATGCGCGAGGTCGCCGCGGCGATGCAGGCGCGGCTCGACTCCTCTCCAAACGACCGTCTGGCGCCCGTGCAGCTGAGTGCCGCGTTGTCCGAGGAGTCCTCGGTCCTGAAACAAATGGGCAACGTCGAGGCCGCGCGCGAGGCCGCCGCACGCGCCAGGCGCGCCATCGAGGAGCTCGCCCGCGCATCCAGCGACTGGCGCTATCTCGATCCGTGGGCGCGAGCGCTGCTCGGCGCCGGCGCCCTGGACGAAGCTGGTGCGGTGGTCGCACGGTTACGCGCCTTTGGATACCGAAATCCGGACTTTCTCGAGGCGTGCCGTCGCGCCGGCCTGCGTCTGTGATAGAGTCCGGCGCCTACAGAAGAGGTAGGTAGGTGAGGAGCTTCAGTTATGCCACAAACGCTCTGGGTCGGCTTCGCCAATAACACCATCGGCATATCCAACTCTGCGACCGGTAACCCCAGCCCTAGCTACACCATTCACGAGACCGGCGCGGGAACCGTCACCTTCACGCCGCGCAGCCCCGTCACGGCGGTAATGGGCGTCGATGTGAAAACCACTCAAAACGGCAGCTCGGTGGGGTGGACGACCTCGTCGGTCGGCAACGACGGCCAGAGCATCACGGAACCGACGGGAGTCCCTAGCGGCACCACCTATTACTACGCCGTCTCCGTGACGCGCCAAGGATTCACCGGGACCGACACGCTCGACCCGCTCTGGCAAAACGACTGAACGTCCAGCCACTCGAGATCGTCATCCATGCGCTGGGGCTTCCGATCTCCGGCGAAGACCCCGTAGAGCTCGCCCTCGGAGGCTCCGAAACCGCGGTCGTCTCGATGGCGCGGGCGCTGGCACGACGCGGCCACCAGGTAAAGGTCGCGGGTGGCCGTAAGACCGCCGCGCGCGCGGCCGGTGTGGACTATGTGCCCAACGCCACACTGGCCGATGATCTGCGACGTCGGCCATGCGATCTGTTCCTGTCGTGCCGCCATCACGACATCCTGAACCAGCCGATCGCGGCGCGCATGGTGGGCCTCTGGTATCACGACCACGTCGATTCCTACCGCGGCGGCGATCCGCTCCGCGCGCGATCGCGCGCCTCGTTCTCATTGTTCCTGAGCCGGTATCACCTGGAGGGTTTCGCGCGGCGGATTCGCGGGCTGGCGCCGTACGCCGAGGTTACGTCGAACGGCGTCGATTTCCAGGCCGTTGACGCGGTGCTGGCTGCCAGGGCTGCCGACCGGCCGTTGACCTTCGCCTATGCGTCACGGCCCGAACGCGGCCTCGACTACCTGCTGCGCGAGGTGTGGCCCGCCATCCGCGCGCGGTATCCGGACGCCGAACTCCTGATCTCGACCTATGAAGGGCCGCGACCGCCCGCCAGCGAGTTGGCCCGGCACTACGCGCTGTGCGATCACCTTGCGCGAGAAACTGCCGGGGTGGTGACGCTTGGCGCCCTGCCGCGGCGTGAGTTCTGGCGCCGGCTGGCCGAATGCCGTGCGCTGCTCTACCCGGCATCGTTCCCCGAGGTGAGCTGCATGGTCGCGCTCGAGGCACAAGCGCTGGGTGTGCCGGTCGTGACCACCGACGCGTTCGCGCTCAGCGAGACCGTCGCCTGCCAGGACACACGGGTAGCGGGCCCCTGCCGAAGCCGAGAGTACCTCCGATCATTTCTCGACATCGTCAGCCGCCTGGTTGACGACCCGCCGTTTCTCGCCTCGGTGCGCGCGGCCGGGCGGCGGCACGTGCGGCCCGAAACCCACTCGTGGGATGCCATCGCGGCGTCCTGGGAGGCGATGGTCGAAACCCGCTTCGCCCACCGATGCGAGCGGCACAAGGCAGGCGTCCTGAGACGGCTGTTGCGCGAGGAGGACCCGGTGCTCGTGGGGCGAGCCTTGTCAGGCTCGCCTGGCGAACTCCCGCTCGAGGCGCGTGTGCAACGAACGCCGCCGCTGCCCAAGGTGTCGGCAACGATCCTGGTGAAGAACGAGGAGAGCCACCTGCGCCGCTGCATCGAGAGCATCGCGCCGGTCGCCGACGAGATCATCATTGGCGATACAGGATCGACCGACCTGACGGCGGACATCGCCCGATCGCTTGGTTTCGAGCGATACCGTGGACACGGCGAACCGCCGCCGCGCCGCATCGTCGACATCGAGTTCGAGGACTTCGCGCAGGCGCGTAATGCGCTGGCCCGGCACGCCGATGGGGACTACGTCTTCTGGCAGGACGCCGACGAGGTGCTGGTCAACGGAGCGCTGCTGCGGTCGTGGATCGACGACAACGTGTTTTTCGACGCGCTCAAGATCGAGCAGCGGCACGTGATGGCGTTCGGCAGCCTGGCGTCCGATTTTCCGTCCAGGTGTTTTCGCCCCGATACACCTGAGGGACGGCTGGCCTGGTACGGCTGCATCCACGAGATCATCGAAGCCGGCGAGAACATGCTGCCGCAACGGATGGCGACGTTGCCCGATATCGTGGTGTTGCACACCGGCTACGTCGATCCGCAGGTGGTCGAGTCGAAGCGCCAGGCGCGAAATCACCCGCTGCTGCTAAAAGATCGGCGCCTGCACCCGGCCCGCTATCCGGGGTTCACTTACGGCATGCGCACCTACCTGCAGATCGCACAGCGCGAGATCGCTGCCGCGGGACGCGTGACACAGAAGGCGTATCTCTATTTGAACCTCGGCTACGAGATCTGGCATCACCATGTCCGCCACTTCCCGTTCCCGTACCAGCAACACGCCTTCGAGTTCTCCCGGCAGATCCTCGAGGAGCTGGCTCGCCATCGCCTGGCGCTGCGAGTGACGGGCGAGGTTCCGATCGAAGCGGACTTCGGATTCGCCGGCAACCGCGGTTTAATCGACATCGCTCCCGCAGACATCCCGCGCGCCCGCATGTGCTACGCAACGGTTGACGAGCTGCGACAGGCGCTCCTCCGTCGGTGTCACGAACTGGATGTGGCGCTGGCGCCTGGCCTTGGAACGGAGCTGCCGCCGGATGCACCGCTCGAAACCGCGCAATCGGCCGGCGATGTGCTGGACCCGGCACTGTTCGGACTGACCGCGAACGGCGATCCCATTGGCCCGATGGCCTACGTCGAGCCGGCGCTTCCCGAGGAGGCCCGGCCGCCGGCCACGACGCGACTGGAACTCCCGGCCGAACTGTTCCAGGTCGAGTGACGCCCGATGCGTGAATTGATCCGCGTCATCGACGTCCTTCCCCAGCATTACTGCCGCTACCTGATCGAGAAGTTCGAGCGGAACCGCGAGGAGCACACCGCCGGCGCAGCGTTCGATGCCGGCTGGAACAAGGCCGATCCGTTGACCGGATGGCACGAGTTGAACCTCTCGGCGCATCCCGAGCGATGGGAGCGCGAGATCGCGACGTTCACCACTGTCGTTGACCATGTGGCGAAGGAGTACCAGCGCCTCGTGGGTCACACGCTGCCCCAGGCCTATCGGCTGGGTCCGCTCCGCATCAAGAAGTACGAGGCCGCGCAGGGGCACCGCTTCGCGCCGCACACCGACGCCAACTCGATGCGCGACGCTCACCGTTTCCTGGCGCTGCTCTTCTACCTGAACACCGTCACCGAGGGCGGCGAGACCGAATTCCTGCACCCGCCGGTGGTCGTGCCGCCGAAGGCCGGCTCCGTAATGGTGTTTCCGCCGTTCTGGATGTTCCCTCACGCCGGCCGCACGCCGCGGTCGAACGACAAGTACGTCCTGGGAACCTACCTCCACTACCCCGAGGCTCGTGCGTAGGCGGATGGCGAGTTTCATCCAGTAAGGCCTTCGCCGGGATCGAAGCGTCTAACATCCGGAGAGGGTGGAATGCGGATCGCACTCCTGTTGACGCTCTTTGTCCTGCCGGTACTTGTCGCCGCCCAGGCTCCGGCGCCTGCACCCCAGGGTGAGCGGCCGCGCTTCGACGCCGCGTCGGTCAAGCCGAACCCGTCGAAAGAACCTGGCATCATGCGCCGCCCATCCCCCGGACGCGTCTATTACAGCAACGCACCGATCGACACCCTCGTCGAGGAGGCGTACAGCATGAGACCAGACCGCATCCTCGGCTATCCCGATTGGGTTGAAAAGGAGCGGTTCGACGTGACCGCAACCTACAATCCGGAGCGGCAGCGCCAGGTCCGGCAGATGCTGCAGACACTGCTCGACGAGCGGTTCTCTCTGCGTGTGCATCGCGAAACGCGCGAGATGCCGGTGTACGAGCTGGTCAAGACACGCCCAGACGGTGAGCTCGGCCCTGGCCTGCGCCCATCGACCGTGGATTGCGCTCCCACCGCCGACAAGCGATCGCCATGCAGACTCGACTTCCGACCGGGGCTGGTCCGGGGGGTTGGCATGGGGTGGGGAAACGGCGAGCCGCTGGCGCTCAACATCGGCGTCTGGGATCGGCCAATCATCGATAAGACCGGACTCAGTGGTGCGTTCGATATCGATCTCCAGTGGACTCCTGATCCCGCGCAGGCGCGCGACGCGGATGCCGCAGCTCGCGCTGCGGCGGCGGTTGCAGCAACGCCAGGCGACCGCGTGTCTATTTTCACTGCCCTGCAGGAGCAGCTCGGCCTGCGGCTGCAGCCGGCACGCGCCCGGCTCGAGGTGTTAATCATCGACCGCCTCGAGCGGCCGATGCCCGATTAGTTGGTAGTTGGTAGTTGGTGGTTGGTAGTTGCATGGGGATCTGGCCGCTGGCCGTGTTCATGATGGCGGCTTCGCAGGCCACGGTGCCACCCGCGGCTGATCGTTCGGTTGCGCCGGACCCCGCGCTCGTCACGCTCGTGTCCGTCGAACGCATCCACGACGGGCTGCAACGGCCGGCACTGAAGATCCCGCCCCCCGTCGAATTCGTCCCCGTCTTTCGTGCAACTATCGACGAACGGCTGTTCGAAACTCCGTTGCAGGGAATGCGGCGCGAGCTGGCGGAAGACTCGGGCTACCGCGGCAGGGCCGGAGTCGACGTACTCGCACTCGCAATGGGAGTGGTGAAATCAATCAAGGGCGCGTACCGCGCGCACTCCGAGGCACGGATCCGGAAGGAAGTTCAGGAAGCGCTGGACGCGTTCTGCGCCGAGCACGACTGCTCTGTGCTCGCGGACGGTCCGCCGCCGATGGAAGGCATCGTCCTCCCGCGGCGGCGCCGCGACTAGCGCATCTTCATCGCCGTGGCGCGAACCCTTCGGGTTCGCGAGGCGAGCCTGAAAGGCTCGCCCCACGATCTTACGGCGACGCCGTTACTTGTTCGGCAAGGGTGACGGTGGCGGCGCGCCACGGCCGCCTGGGCCCGGCGGCGCGCCGCGACCGGGAGCCGGGGCCGGGGCAACGTAATTGGCGCTCGTCTTGGCCTCCGAATCGACGTCCTTCTCCCATTCCAGGATCAGCGGCCGCAGCCGGCGCGCGATCTCCGGGCGTTCCTTCGCCAGGTCGTTGCGCTCACCGATGTCGCTGCGCAGGTTGTAGAGGAACACTCCCCCGCCGTCGAGGAGCAGCTTCCAATCGCCCTGCCGCACGGCACGCTGCGCGCGCGCGCCGGTCACCCGGAAAAACAGCGTGCGTTCGACCACCGGCGTCTGACCCGTGACAACCGGCAGCAGGTTGATCCCTTCGAAACGTGCCTCGGCTGGAACAGTCGCCCCGGCGGCGGCAAGAATCGTCGTCGTCAGATCGAACACGAAGCCGGCCTGCGGCGTCGTGCGGCCGGCAGGAATCCGTGCCGGCCATTTCATGATCAACGGCACGCGGATGCCACCCTCCCAGATCGTCGTCTTCCGGTGGAAGAGCGGCGCGTTGCGCGACAGCCATTCACCGCCGTTGTCGTTGGTGAAAATCACCAGAGTGTTGCGCGTCAGGCCCAGCTTCTCCAGCGTGCTGACGATGCGCCCGACGCCCTGATCGGCACGCTCGAGGATCGCCGCGTAGTCGGCGCGGGTGCTGGTGTGCTCTTCGTGCGGCTGCACGAACCGTGCGTTGTCCGGTGCCACCGACGGCTTGTCGGGCACCTGGAACGGCCAGTGCGCGGCGTTATACGCCACCTCGAGGAAAAACGGCTGCTGCTTGCTCTGATCGATGAACCTGATCGCGCGCTCCGTGATCAGATCGGTCATGTAGCCATCTACAGTGACCGGCCTGTCGTTTTCGAACAGGTCGGGTTTTCCGCTCTGGTCGGTGTGCTGGTAGTAGTCCACCAGCCCGCTCAGGAAACCAAAGAAGTAGTCGAAGCCGTGCGCTTTCGGAATCTGATCCGGCCGATAGCCGAGATGCCATTTGCCGATGAGGCCGGTGGCATAGCCGGCGTTCTTCATCAGCTGCGGCAGCGTGCGGCCGTTCGCCTCCAGACCGCGGCCACCCGCGGGCGCCGCGCCCAGCGGGACTTCCAGGGCCGTCCGCTGGTAGTAGCGCCCCGTCATCAGCGCCACGCGCGTCGGCGTGCACGAGGGCGCGGCGTAGAAGTCCGTGAACTTCACGCCGTCCCTCGCCAGACGATCGACGCTCGGTGTCCGGATGTCGGGAGCCCCGTAGGCCCCGTAATCTCCGTACCCCACATCGTCCATGACGATGAGGACGACGTTCGGCTTCGTTTGCCCGGAGGAAGGCAGTACCGCCATGCCAACCAGAACCGGCACCAAGGTCAGAGCGAGAAGAAGTCGTCGCATAGATAAAAAGGGGCGGACCAAAGGTCCGCCCTGATCAACTACGAACCACTAACCACCAACCACCAACCGGTCAGTTCTTCATCAGCCGCGCCCAGCGCGCGCTGAAGAACGCCAGCTTTTCCGCCGGCACCGTCGCTTCGACCT
>JAICQE010000119.1 GCA_025938035.1 Vicinamibacteria bacterium | reverse complement strand
CGGGGCAACGTCACCACCTGGATGCGGTCGCCCGCGATGCGGCGCTGCAAGCCCGCAACACCGCGCGCGAAGGACGAGCAGGGAGCGAACAAGGTGCCCCGGCTCCTCAAGGCCGACGCTCCGGTCACGATCAAAGCACAGGATCTCGAGTACGACAGCCGAAAGGGCACCGCGATCTACACCGCGCCGGTCGGCAAGCGGGCCACCCTCGATCAGGACGAGACGGCCCTCTCCGGCGAGCAGATCGCCATCGATCAGACGGACGGAAACCTGACGGTCACGGGAAACGCGATTTCGACCCTCATGCTCGACAACAAGGTGACGACCGGCCGCGGCCACGAGATCCGCTACACGGACGCGAAGCGGTTGATCACCTATGCGAGTGGGACCAAGGCGGGCAGCACCGAGGTCTCGCTGAGGTCTGGCCAGGACAGCCACCTGCAGGCCGGGAGCATCGACATCACCCTGAACGCGAAAGACAACGCGCTCGAGAGGATGAGAGCCCTGCGCAACGTTCGGGTCGTCGAGGGGGTCAACACGGTCACCGGTGGCGGCTCGCTCGACTACACGGCGGCCACTGGAGAGTACGTGGTCAAAGCGGCGGGCACGACGCCGGTCTCCATCGTGCAGCGCGACGGCGGCGAGTGCCGCCACTTCGACGGCACGATGATCACGTTCAACAAGGACAAAGACAAGCCTTTCTCCATCGACGGCCGGCAGACACGGAATGCGGCGACGACTCCGTCGAAAGGGGCCTGCACGCCGGCGCCGAGCCGTTGATGTCCTCCACGCTCAGCACACACGATCTGACGAAGTCATACAGCGGACGTACGGTCGTCCGCGGTGTCAGCATCGAAGTCGCGTCCGGCGAGATCGTCGGCCTGCTCGGTCCGAATGGCGCAGGCAAGACGACCACGTTTTATATGACCGTCGGCTTGACCTCCCCCGACGCCGGCCGCGTGGTCCTCGACGGCGAAGATCTCACCAGCGCGCCGATGTACGCGCGCGCCCGCAAGGGCATCGGCTACCTGCCGCAGGAACCGTCGATCTTTCGCGGGCTGACAGTCGAGCAGAACATCCTGGCGATCCTCGAAACGCAGAAGCTCTCGCGCGCCGAGCGGAAGACGCGCGCCGCCGAGCTGATGGCTGAGCTCAATCTCACACCGCTCGCCAAGTCACCGGCGCACACGCTGTCGGGCGGCGAGCGGCGCCGCGCGGAGATCACCCGAGCGCTGGTGATTTCGCCGCGCTTCATCCTGCTGGATGAGCCGTTCGCGGGCATCGATCCGATCGCGGTCGGCGACATCCAGAAAATGATTTTTCATCTGAAGGAGCGCGGAATCGGCGTGCTGGTCACCGATCACAACGTGCGCGAGACGCTGCGCATCACCGATCGGGCATACATCGTGCACGATGGTGCTATCTTCCGCAGTGGAACGCCTGCGTCGCTGGCGGCCGACGAGGACGTCCGGCGTATTTACCTCGGGCACGAGTTTCGCCTCGATTAGGGGGCGGTGGATTAAGATGGGAATGATGAGCAGGGAGCGCAGCTAGACAGTCCGACGATCATGGCGATTTCGCAGAAACTGCACACCAAGCTCGTCCAGAAACTGATCCTGACGCCATCGCTGCAGCAGGCGATCAAGCTGCTGCCGATGTCCACGCTGGAGCTGTCGGAGCTGCTCAACCAGGAAATGGTCGAGAATCCGATGCTCGAGGAAGTCCCCACGGAAGAGCTGCAGCCCGTCGAGGCGACGCAGGAAAAAGCCGAAGAAAAGCCGGCGGAGAAGAAGGACACCTGGGACGACCAGGACTACGAGTACTTCTTCGGCGACTATCTCGACGACGGGTACCGGCCGCGCACGCCGACCGAAGTCAAAGAGCTGCCGCCGATCGAGAACACGCTCTCGACCGCGTCATCGCTGTCCGATCATCTGCTCTGGCAGCTCTCGATGCAGACCGACGACGCCAGGCTGCGGGAGATCGGCGAAGCGATCATCGGCAATCTCGACGACGACGGGTATCTCGTGGCGACGGTCGACGAGCTGTCGGCGATGGGACCCTGGCCGACCGAGGACGTGGAAAACGCGCTGCGTCTGGTGCAGGGCTTCGATCCGATCGGCGTCGCTTCACGCGACCTCCAGGAGTGCCTGCTGCTGCAACTGCGCCACCTCGGCATGACCGGCACGCCGGCGGAGCGCATCGTCACCGAGCACATGCGGCTGCTGCAGAACCATCAGGTGCCGGAGCTGGCGCGCAAGCTCGGGACCTCGATAGACGATCTGAAGCAGCACATCGAGCTGATTCGCCATCTCGATCCGAAACCGGGAAGCCGCTACAACCCGTCGCAGTCGCAGTACGTCATCCCGGACGTGTATGTCGTGAAAGTCGAGGACCAGTACGTCGCGGTCCTCAACGAAGAGGGGCTGCCGCAGCTGCGTATCAGCCCCGTCTACCGGCGGCTGCTCGACAAGAGCGCCACCGAGAACACCGACGAAACGCGCGCCTACGTGAAGGACAAGTTCCGCTCGGCGCTGTGGCTGATCAAGTCCGTCGAGCAGCGCCAGAAGACCATTCACAAGGTCGCGACCAGCATCATCAATTTCCAGAAGGACTTCCTCGATCACGGGATCGAGTACTTACGACCGCTCGTGCTGCGCGACGTCGCCAACGACATCGGCATGCACGAATCCACCGTCAGCCGCGTGGTGACCAACAAGTACATGCACACGCCGCAGGGCGTGTTCGAGATGAAGTACTTCTTCCACAGCGGCATCGCCAGCTCGTACGGCGAGGCGGTGTCATCCGTCACGATCAAGCAGCGCATCCGCAAGATCATCGAGCAGGAAGACCCGCGGAAACCGCTGAGTGATTCGAAGATTGTCAGCATCCTGCAGCGGGAAGGGCTCGAGCTCGCACGGCGCACCATCGCGAAGTACCGCGAAGAGCTGAAGATCCCGACCTCGAACCAGCGCAAGGTTCTCTATTAAGCGCACGGTTCTCTATTGAGCAGGTGCTTTATTGAGCGTACGGCCCGCAAGGGCCGTGCGGCGGCGATACCCCATGCGCCTCGAACTGACCGGCCGTCACATCACGATTACCCCGTCCATCCGTCGTCTGATCGAACAGCGGCTCGCGCCGATGCTGCGGCTGCTGAACGACAGTGCCGTCTCGGCACAGGTCGTCCTGCGGAAGGAGAAGTCGCGCGTCCACGCGGAAGTTACGCTGCACGCCCGCGGCGACCATTTCCTCCACGGCGAAGCCACGGGCCGCGACGTGGATACCGCGCTGAGCGCCGCGGCCGACAAGGTCGACCGCCAGGTCCGCAGCCTCAAGAGCCGCTGGAGCAAAGGAAAGCGGCAGGGAATTTCCGCGGCGAAGGCGGCGTCGGCGACGCCGCGGCCGGAGCGCGGCGCGAGGGCGTTCGGAAGCCGCGCGGCGGCGGGCGAGTCTCGCGTGCTCCGCATCGTCCGGGCGCGCCGGTACGAGGTGAAGCCGATGTCGGTTGACGAGGCAGCGCTCGAGGTGGTCGACGGCGCCGATGCATTCCTCGTCTTCCGCAATGCGGCCACCGACACGATCAACGTCCTGTTCCGCCGTTCGGACGGGAATCTGGGGTTGATCGAGCCCGAGGCGTAGCAGCCGCCGCCATGCAGCCGCAGCTCACGGTTGCCGGCCTTCTCCAGAGCCGGCCCGATGCGATAGGCCTGCCGCTCGAACTGCTGAGTGGGCGCGAGGGCGCCGAGCGTCCGATCACCAGCCCGCATATCCAGAAAACCGGGCTCGCGCTGGCGGGATTCCACGAATACCTGCAGCCGGGCCGGATTCTCGTGTTCGGCGAGAGCGAAGTCCGCTATCTGGACGGGCTCGACAGCGACACGCTGCTGAACGTGCTCGCGGCCGCGTTCACCCACGACATTCCCTGCGTGCTCGTCACCGGCGGCTGGACGCCGCCGCCGCAGCTGCTGGCGGCCTGCGAGCGGTATCACGTGCCGCTGCTGCGCACGTCAACGGCGACGCCGGCCGCGATCGCGAAGATCGGCGTCCTGCTCGAAAGCCTCCTCGCCGTGCGTCAGCTCGTGCACGGCGTGCTGATGGACATCCTCAGCCTCGGCGTGCTGATCATCGGCGACAGCGGGATCGGCAAGAGCGAATGCGCCCTCGATCTGGTCGTCCGCGGTCACCGTCTGGTGGCCGACGACGCGGTGGAGGTGCGGCGTCGAGGCGAGACGGACCTGATCGGCACATGCCCGGAGCTGACGCGGCATCACATGGAAGTCCGCGGTCTGGGCGTCATCAACATCCGTGATTTGTTCGGTGTTGCCGCCACGCGCATGTCGAAGCGCATGGAGCTCGTCGTGCAGCTGGAACGATGGGATGCGGCGCGCGACTACGACCGCCTCGGCCTGGACGAGAACGCGTGGGAGCTCTTTGGCGTCAAGATTCCGCTCGTCCACATGCCGGTGGCCCCCGGACGGAATCTGGCAATCCTGGTCGAGGTCGCGGCGCGAAACCAGCTGCTGCGGGCGCGCGGACTCAACGCCGCACGTGACCTGGCATCGCGGCTCGATGAGCAGCTGCGCGACGACGCGGAGGGCGACGGACACGCGGACGAGGACGTCGAGCACGGAGGGCCCGTGTGACGAGGAAGCCGTCGGCCTCCGCTAAAGCCGCGGCGGACAAGCCGCGTCGGAGAAGGAAGCCGCTGACGCTGGCGAGGAAGCCGTCGCGCGCCCCTGGCGCCGCCGAGCGCGGAACGCGCCGCTTTGTCATCCTGACCGGATTGTCGGGAGCAGGGAAGACGCAGGCGATTCGCGCGCTGGAAGATCTCGGCTACTTCTGCGTCGACAACCTGCCGTCGACCCTGATTCCGACGATGGCGGAGCTGGCGTCGCGCGCGGACACGGGCCTCGAAAAGGTCGCGATTGTCGCCGACGTCCGCGAAAGCGGCTTTCTGAAGGAGTTCCCGCGCGTCTTCCGCAGGTTGAAGACGCTGCCCGGCATCACGCCGCGGCTGATCTTTCTCGAGGCCGATCCGTCCACGCTCGTGCGGCGCTTCAGCGAGACGCGCCGTCCGCATCCGCTCGCGCCCGACCGTTCGGTCTCCGAAGGCATCAGGGAAGAGCGGACGAAGATGAACAGCATCCGCGCGATGGCGGACCTGGTGCTCGACACGTCCAACCTGACGGTACATGAGCTGCGCGATGTCTTCATGCGGATGTCGCGCGACGAAGGCGGGCGCGCCGCCATGGTCGTCAATCTGGTGAGTTTCGGGTATAAGCATGGCGTGCCGATGGACGCCGATCTGGTGTTCGACGTGCGCTGCCTGCCCAACCCGCATTTCGTCGACACGCTGCGGCCGCTGACCGGCCGCGACCGCGCCGTCGTCCGCTTCATGCGCCGCCATGCCTCGACGCGGGACTTCATCGACCGGCTCACGGCGTTTCTCACCTTCGCACTGCCGCAGTACGTGCAGGAAGGGAAGAGCTACCTGACCGTGGCCATCGGGTGTACCGGGGGCCGGCACCGGTCGGTCATGCTGGCGGAAGAGCTCAAGCGGACGCTCGCCGGCGTCAAAGGAATCACCGTGCGCGTCAAGCACAGGGACAGTTGACGATGATCGTTCACTCTTCCGGGTTCTCGCTGCTCAATTCGTGTCCTGGAGTTCGGTTCCAGTTCTGCCGAGGCGTTCACGCTTCGGCATCGCAGCAGCTCGAACCGAACGCCGAACAACGAACTCGAACCCTGCACCGAACGTGAACAGGAACCGAGAACTGAGCACTGGGAAGTGTGAACGGCCATGATTGGTGTCGTCGTCGTGACACACGGTCAGCTGGCCAGGGAGCTGGTCAGCGCGGCGGAAACGATCGTCGGGGATCTGCCGCGGTTTGCCGCGGTGTCGATCGGCTGGCACGAGGACACCAACGACGCCAGGGAGGAGATCGCCCAGGCGGTCGGCCGCGTCGATCAGGGGCAGGGCGTGCTGATCCTCACGGATATGTTCGGCGGGACGCCGTGCAACCTGGCGATGACGTTTCTCGCCGAGAACAAGGTCGAGGTGATCACGGGCGTCAACGTCCCGATGCTGATCAAGCTGTCCGGCGTGACGGAACAGGCTGAGCTCCTCGCCGTCGCGCGTGAGATGCGCGAGCACGGCCGGCACGCGATCTGGGTCGCCTCGGATCTGCTGCGGGCCGAGAAAGCATGACGAGCCGGTCGGTGACGGTGGTCAACGCTCTGGGACTGCATGCGCGCGCCGCCGCGCGGTTCGTGCATCTGGCGGCGCGCTTTACCTCGCAGGTGCGCGTCGCGCGCGATGCGAAGGTGATGGATGGCAAGAGCATCATGGGGATTCTGCTTCTCGCGGCCGCGCGCGGAACGACGATCACGATTTCGGCGGACGGGACCGACGAGCAGGCGGCGGTCGAGGCGCTGGCCGAGCTGGTGCTGAGCGGATTCGGAGAAGCGACGTGGAACGCTTGACGGGTATCGGTGTGTCGTCCGGCCTGGCGATCGGGCCGGCACTGGTGGCGATTCAGCGCACCCAGGTGATCCGCTTTCCGATCGCGCCGGATCGCGTCGCCCGCGAATTGTCCGCGCTCGATCGGGCGCGGATGCGCTCGCGGGAGCAGGTCGAGCAGATCCGCCGCCGCGTGCTCGATTTGAAGGGCGCGGACCTGGCGGCGATCTTCGACGCGCAGATGCTGATGCTGGACGACCCGATGCTCGTTGGACGCGCCGCCACCATCGTCATGGAGGAGCGGGTCAACGCCGAGTGGGCCGTGCAGCGGGCGCTCGATGAGATCGCCGCGGTCTTCGACGGGGTCGACGACCCGTACCTGCACGAGCGCAAGGGCGATCTGCACGACATCGCCGGGCGGCTGCGCATGAACCTGCGCGACGAGAAGGGTGGCGCGCGCGATCTCCTGCAGGACCTCGACACGCCGTGCGTGCTCATCGCCGACGAGCTCACGCCGTCGGTGGTGGCGCAGCTCGACTGGACGCGCATTCGCGGCTTCGCCACCGACGCGGGCAGCCGCACGTACCACACCGCCATCCTGGCCCGCTCGCTCGGCGTCCCCGCGGTCGTCGGCCTGCACGACGTCAGCGTTCGGGTTCCTCCCGGCGTGTCGGTCATCGTCGACGGCGAATCAGGCGAGGTGATCGTCGATCCGGCGCCGCCCGTGCGCCACGACGCCGAGCGTCGAGCGCGCGAACGGCAGACGCCCGCTCATGACATCGTGACGACGACGGGCCCGGTCGCGACCAGGGACGGCGTGCGCGTTGCGCTGCACGCCAACATCGAGCGGGCCGAGGACGTGGCCGCGGCCCTTGGCGCGGGAGCCGAGGGCATCGGGTTGTACCGCTCGGAGTTCATGCTGGTGGGCGGTCCACCGGACATGGCGGCCGAGGACGAGCAGTATCACGTCTATCGCGAACTGGTCGAACGGATGGGCGGCCGTCCAGTGACCATCCGCACGTTCGATATCGATCAGCGCCAGCTGGACCGGCCGCTGGTGGACGCCGCGCTCGACGCACGGTGGTTCGCGGAGCACGAGCGCGGCAGTCATGCCGGGCTGCGCGGCATCCGGTTCGGCCTGGCGCAGCCGGCGATCTTCAAGACGCAGATCCGCGCGCTCCTCCGGGCCGCGGCGCACGGCCCCCTGCGCGTGATGTTTCCGTTCGTGTCGTCGCTGCACGAAGTGAGAGCCGCCAAAGCGCTGCTCGACGAGGCACGCGGCGAGCTCCGCGCGCGCGGCGTCGAGACGACGCCCGTGCCGGTCGGGATCATGATCGAAGTGCCGTCAGCGGCGTTCACCGCGTCGCAGCTGGCGCGTGAGGTCGACTTCTTCACGATCGGCACCAACGATCTCATTCAGTACACGCTGGCCGTCGATCGCACCGACGATCGCGTATCGAACCGCTATGAGCCGCTGCATCCCGCGGTGCTGCGCCTGCTCCGTACCGTCCGCCGCGGCGCCGTCCGCAGCGGCATTCCGGTGTCGGTCTGCGGCGAGATGGCGTCCGATCCGCTGCTGCTGCGGCTGCTCATCGGCTGCGGCCTCACCGAGTTCAGCATGACGCCCGGCGCGCTGCAGATGGCGCGCACCGTCGTCGTCGAGACCCATGCCGGCGAGATGGGGCGAATCGCGGCGCGCGTGCTGACGCTGGGGACCGTCGAAGACATCGAGGAGTTCCTCCGCCGTACGTTCGATCAGCAGGAGGCGCTCAGGTAAATCGGAGGGTGCACACGAGGGCTGTGGGGCGAGCCTTGCAGGCTCTACTCGCGAACCCGAAGGGTTCGCGCCACGGAATTGACGTCCGCGTCTAGTAGGGGGAGCCGCAATGCGATACGCCCTCACGTTCTGTCTGACCGCGTTCGTGGCCACGCTTGCCGCGCAGCAGCCGCCGCAACCTGCCTTCGACGTCGCCTCGCTGAAGCGCAATACGTCGCTCAGCGACATGGGCGGTGGCGGACCGCGGCCGGGCGGACGATATCGGCTCACCAACGTGACCACGCGGTCGATGATCAGCCTCGCGTGGGGCATTCCCAGCAATCGCATCGCTGGCGGCCCTGCCTGGATCGCGACGGATCGGTATGACCTCGACGCCACCATGAAGGAGAACGCGACGCAGGACGAGATGCGCTCCATGATGCGCGCACTGCTCAGCGGCCGCTTCAGGCTCGCGGTGCACGTCGAGCAGCGCGAGCTGCCGGTCTACAACCTCATGCGCGCCCGGCCCGGCGAACAACTCGGCCCATCCCTGGAGCGCAGCGCATTCGACTGCACCAACCTCGCAGCGCGCAAGCAGGAAGCGGCGGCAGCGAGCGCGGCCCGGCCGGGTCGCATGTTGTGTGGGTTCAGGGACAGCGGCGGAGCGCTCGACGGCGGCGGCCTGACCATGGAAACGCTGGCACAAATCCTGACAGGGCCGGCGGGGCGGCCCGTGTTCGATCGCACGGGACTGACGGGCGGCTACAACGTGCTGCTCACATGGACGCCGCTGGCGACCGACACGGCACCTGCTGACGCGGTGTCGATCTTCACCGCGGTACAGGAGCAACTCGGCCTGAAACTCGAAAGCGGGACGGCGCCGCTCGACGTCCTGGTAATCGATCGCGTCGAACGGCCCAGCGAGAATTGAAAGGCGCCGTGCAGATGACCACGCCGATCACCGCCGCTCTCGTACCGCCGCGGCGGGCGACTCGCGAATGGTGTGCGGGCTCACCTTCAACACGGGCGTGTTCATTGGCTGGCGGGGTGGAAGTGTCCACCATGCTCAGCACGCTGACGGCGGCCTCAGGACGCGCGGTCCTCGACAGGACCGGCCTGACGGGCGCCTACGACTTCGAACTGAAATGGGCACCGCTGCCCGATCCGAATTCGGACAACGTGTCGATCTTCACGGCGGTGCAGGAGCAGCTCGGACTGAGGCTCGAAAGCGGGACCGCGCCGCTCGATGTGCTGGTCATCGACCGGATCGAACGGCCCAGCGAAAATTAGCCCGCAGCCAACCGACGTGGCCTCGCCGGTGTCTATTTGCCGGGACAATCGATGCGAGTTCTCGCCCTTGCGCTTCTGTGCGCCGCGGCAGCGCTGAGCGCGCAATCGGAGCCGGTGTTCGACGTGGTTTCGATTCGTCGCAACGTCACCCGCACGGGTACCGGCGGGGGAGTCCAGGGCACGCGATACGTGGCCAACAACATGACGACGATTGGCCTGCTGATGGGTGCGTACCAGGTCGGCGCCGAAAGGATCTTTGGAGCGCCGGACTGGACGACCAACGAAGGATACGACGTCGTGGGGCAGGCGGCCAGCGACATCGCGCCCGGTCAGCTGCCGGCGATGCTGCAAGCTCTCCTGCGGGATCGATTCAAGCTCGAGGCCCGACGCGAGACACGCGAACTGCCCGCTTACGCGTTGACCCTTGTGAGTCCTGAAACGCTAGGTCCGCGACTGAGGCGAACGACCGTGGACTGCACAAACACCGAAGCCGTCGCGAAGGCGCGGGCGGCAGCGCCGTCGGGTCAGCCCGTATGTTCAGGGCGCTCGAACAGCGGCCGAATGACGTTCTCGGGGTTCACGATGAACGCATTGACCCAGGCACTCGTCGTCGTTGTCGGCCGGCAGGTGATCAACCGCACCGGCCTCGACGGCCGTTTCGATTTCGAGCTGGAGTGGGGGAACATCGACAACCCGGAGGCCGTCTCGATCTTTACTGCCTTACAGGAACAGCTCGGATTGCGTCTGCAGCAAACGACCGCCGCGATTGAGCTGGTCGTCATCGACCGGATCGAACGGCCCAGCGAAAATTAAGAAGGCGCCCCTGACAAGGGGCGCCCCACGAGCCTTCCGCCTGAAGGCGGAAGCTACCAACTAGCCAACTACGAACTAGAAGGGGATGTCGTCGTCGGTGATCGGCTCCATTGGCGGTTCGTCGCCGCCGCCATGCGAGGCGCCGCGATCCATTCCGCCACCGCCACCGCCGCCGCGCCCACCGCCACCGCCGCCGAGCAGCGTGATGCGATCGGCCTTGATTTCGGTGGTGTAGCGCTTGTTGCCGTCCTTGTCGTCCCACTGCCGCGTCTGCAGCCGGCCCTCGACGTAGATCTGCTTGCCCTTCGTCAGGTACTCCTGCAGCGATTCGGCCTGCTTGCCCCACAGCACCACGCGGTGCCATTCAGTCTTTTCCTGCCGCTGCTGATTCTTGTCGTTCCACACTTCCGTCGTGGCCAGATTCAGCGTGGCAACGGCGGCGCCGCCGGGCGTATAGCGCAGCTCGGCGTCCCGTCCCAGGTTTCCCACGAGGATTACTGTGTTGACGCTTCCCACGTTGCTCTCCTTCGGGCCGCCTTCGCCCGCCGTCGCCCGCTGGTTTCGGCGGGGCTACGGCGCCCCCTGCGGTGACAGTTGCTGTCGCCGCGCTTGGCTGGCGGACCCAACCCGCCTTCGCCTCGAAGGCGACGGCGGGTCCGCCCCACGTTCATTCGTATAGTGTGCGTGGATTATGTGACAGGACAGGTCACGGTTTGCGGGGTGTCGTCGCGGGGGCCGCGGCGCTATCGAGACCCTGCAGCCGGCTCAAGGACAACACTCCCGGCTCCGTGTCGGGAAACAGCTTCACCGCCGCCTCGAACGACGCCCGCGCCGCCGCCGTCTGGCCAAGCCGGCTCTGCGCCAGCCCGCGTTTGTAATACGCCCAGGGCACCTGGTTTTCTTTCGGGTAGTTCTGAATGACCTTGCTGAATGCGGCGATCGCCTGCTCGAACCGGCTCTGGATAAATTCCGCTTCCCCGATGTACTGCTGCGCATCGTCGGCGCGTGGAGACGTGGGGAAGGCCTTCAGAAACTCCTCGAATCCCTGAATCGCCGCGGCATAGTTGCCGCCGGCGTAGTCGGAAAACGCCGTGTTGTACATGCGGTCCGGCGACAGACCGAGCGTTGACGGCGGAGTCGACGCTACAGGCGGCGCTCCTGGATCGCCGGCCGCGGACACCGCGCCCGGGTCGGCCACCGCGCCGTCGGGCGGTGTGAGCCTCGAGAGCAATGCAGGGATGGAGGTGCGCAGCGCCTGGACTTCCTCCTTCAGCTCACCGAGCCGCGTCGCCGCATCCTGCGTCTGCGCCAGCGTCTTGCGCACGTCGCCCGCCGCCGTATTGATCGTCAGCGATTGATCGGCGAAACCTTTGCGCATCGCCTCGTTCGTCTGGTCGATTCGGCTGTTGAGCGCCTTGGCCGTTTCGTTCAGCAGCTTGATCGTTTCCGCGAGCGTGTTCGCCAGCTCCTGATTCTGCGCCCGCAGGATCGTGAGCTCGGCGGCCATCTGCAGGTGCTCGCGGTTCTGCGCCGATGCCGGCGCCGCGGCAATGAGCGCGCCGATGAAGAGCAGCGTGATCGTTCTCATAGTCAGTTCGATGTAATCACGAAGTGGCCGCGCCGGTTCTTCGCCATCGCTTCTTCGGTCCTGCCCGGATCGAAGGGGAACTCCTTGCCGTAGCTGATCGTGCGCACACGATCGGGCGGGATGCCGAGCGAGACGAGGAACGTTTTCACCGCGATCGCACGCCGCTCGCCGAGCGCGAGGTTGTACTCGGCCGTGCCGCGCTCGTCACAGTGTCCTTCAATGGTAACCACCCACTTCGGGTTTTTCTTCAGGATTTCCGCGTTGGCGGAAATCGTCTCCCGCCCGGCATCGTCGACGTCCGAACTGTCGAGGGTGAAGAAGACGGGCTTCAGGGGCGAATTGCGATTCAGATCGTCGAGCGTGCGGTTTGCCAGCGAGTCATCGGACACCGCCGGCTGCGCCGGCACCGGCAGAGCTTCGTCGACGCGGGTCGGACCCGCGGGTGACGTGACCGCCGGCCCGCCTGCGGCGGAGGGCGGCGGCTGCGGCATCGGCGCGGCCACCGGCGTCTGCCGCTTGGCGCATGCGGCAACGGAGAGTGCCGCGACAAGGATCGCAATCGATAGACCGTTTCTCTTTCTGTTACGCATCGAATCTCCCACTGGATCAGTTCGACCAATCGGGTGTCTGGTTGTTCCCCGAGCGCGTGACCTGCCGCAGACCGTTGCCGTCACGGCCGATCGTGAATACCTGGGTCAGACCGGAACGCGTCGATTGAAACGCAATGTGCCGGCCGCTCGGGGAGTACGCGGGACCTTCGTTGCTTCCCTCGCTGAAGGTAAGCTGACGGGTCGTCCGCGTTCCGAGGTCGTAGACCTTGATGTCATAGCCGGGGCCATTTCTCGCGGTGTAAGCGATTTCGTTGTGCGGGCTGGGCGCCCACGTGGCACGGTCCGCCTCCGCATCCGGGATGTCCAGCCGCTGCGCCCCACCCGTGCCATCGGCGTTCATGATGTAAATCTGCGGCCTGCCCGTACGGTTCGAGGTGAAGGCGATCTGTGTCCCGCTTGGCGACCAGGTCGGCGTCGTGTCGATGTCCGGATGCGTGGTGATGCGGCGCAGGTTCGTTCCGTCCACGTTGATGATGTAGAGATCCTGCGACGCCGCCCCTTCAGCGGTTGCGGCGAAGGCGATCCGCTTTCCGTCGGGCGAGAACACCGGCAAATACGAACCGTCGCGGAGGCGCCCTTTCGTCAGATTCTGCAGAACGCCGGTGGTGATGAACGACAGCAGAATTTCCGGCGTTCCATTTCCGCGATACGCCGAGTACGCGATGGCGCGCGCGTCGCCCGACCAGGAGGGGTTGAGGTTCAGATCGCGTGAATTGGTAATCCGCAGTTCATTCGCCCCGTCGTAGTCAGCAACCCATATCTCTTTGACGCTGCGTTTCTCGACCGTACCCAACACCGATTCGCGCAACCGGTCCGAGACGAACGTCAGCCGGGTTCGTGCCACCCCACGGACGCCGCGCTGCTGCATGTGCACCGCGTCGGCGATTTCATGGGCGATCCGGCGGGCGCTGCGCGTCGCGATCGTCATCTCCTGCGCGTAAACGGACTCGCGGCTGCGCACGTTGAAGAGACGCACCTGCACGATGATGTCGTTCCCTTTCTGCGCCACGGTACCGAAGAACACACCGTCCGCTCCTACCTCGCGCCACGCGCCGAAGGGAATCTGCTCCATCGACCGCGCCACGGGCACCGACCTGTAGACATCGCGCGGGATCATGTCGAACTCGCGCTCGAAGTTGAGGTCGTCCCACAACACCTGCGCGAGCATCTGCGCAATCTGCGTGGCATTCGGCGTCAGCGCGATGAAGTCCGGCACCGCGTAGTGGGGAGGAGCACCGGAGTCGCCGCTGATGACCGTCGCGATTGTGTCCGGCTGCTTCGGTGTTTGCGGCGGCGCCGGCTGCTGCGCCGCGACGAGACCAGCGACGAAGAGCGCCCCGGTGATCGCAACGATTCCTGGCCCTGGCCGATATGTGCGCACAGTTGTCGTCATGTCTGTCCTTGTTCTCATTACCTCAAGTACTCGAACCCGAGATGAACGGTGAGCGTGGGATTCGGATATCTCGATGGCAGCGGTGGGAGTCGCGCGATCTGCAGGGCCCTCCTCGCCTCGTTGTCGAGAGCGATGAACCCGCTCGACTTTTTTATCTGAATATCCTCGATCCGTCCGTCTTTCCGAATGGTGAACGTCATCGTGGTGAGGCCGGTGATCCCCTGTTTCTGGTTCCAATTCTGTTTCACCAGCTCGTTCATCGTGATGATGTAGTCCGGACAACAGAAGTCCACCGCATCGACCGTGACACCGGCAGTTCCGCCGCCACCTGCGCTGCTCAATCCGGCGAAGCCCTGACCGCGAACGCGCGTTTCGGCCTTCGCGGTCCCTTCCTGCACTTCGGCGCCGGTCGACACCGTCTTCGCCGCCGCCTCCTTCGGAGCATTCTTCGGACGGGCCTGCGGTTTCGCGCGCGGATCGGGCAGCGTCATCTCGCGGGCAACAGGTGCCGGTGCGGTCTCCGCCTTCCTTACTTCCGGCTGCAGTGCCTGAACATTGCGCGCCGCCATCTGCGTCATGCCCGTCCGCGGTCCCGGG
>JAICQE010000044.1 GCA_025938035.1 Vicinamibacteria bacterium | reverse complement strand
TGCAGCGGTACAAGGACCTGCAGGACATCATCGCCATTCTGGGCATCGACGAGCTCCCCGAGGAAGACAAGCTCACGGTCGCGCGCGCGAGAAAGATCCAGCGGTTCCTGTCGCAGCCGTTCTTCGTCGCGGAGCAGTTCACCGGGTTCAAGGGCAAGTACGTCCAGATTGCCGAGACCGTGAAGGGCTTCAAGGAGATCGTGGACGGGAAGCACGACGAGCTGCCGGAACAGGCGTTCTACATGGTCGGCACGATTGAAGAGGCGGTCGAAAAGGGCCGCAGCATGAAGGCCGCCTGACCACATGGCGCTGCCGACGAAACTGACGCTGCAAGTCGTCACCCCGGAACGTCTGCTCGTCAGCGAGCAGGTGGATGAAGTCCAGCTGCCGGGCGCCGAAGGCTACTTCGGCGTGCTTCCCGGACACACACCGCTGCTGGCCACGCTGCAGGTTGGCGAGCTGTGGTACCGGGTCGGCCAGGAGAAGCGGTACCTGGCCGTCGCGTTCGGGTTTGCGGAGGTGCTTCCGGACCGGGTCACGGTCCTCGCCCAGATCGCCGAGCGTCCCGAGGACATCGACGTGCCGCGCGCAGAGGCCGCCCGGACGCGTGCCGAGGAACGTATCGCACAGCCACAAACCGACATCGACTTCGAACGCGCCCGCATCGCGATGATGAAGTCGCTGATTCGTCTGCAGGTGGCGGCGCGAGCCCGCACGCGCGCGTAACGGATACTTCCGGGCTTTGCCACGTCCATGAGAACGGCAGGAAGACCGCTGTCGACCTCTGCCGACGCGCGGACACTCGCCCGCTCGGTGCAGGCGCGCGGCGGGCGGGTTGTGTTGACCAACGGCGTGTTCGACCTGCTGCATCCCGGGCACGTGCGATACCTCGAGGCGGCACGGCGCCTGGGAGACATCCTGATCGTCGCCGTCAACTCCGATCGATCTGTCCGAGCGAACAAGGGACCGGGCCGTCCGCTCAATCCGGATCGCGAACGTGCCGAAGTCCTGCTTGCGCTCTCCTCGGTCGATGCGGCAGTGCTCTTCGACGAGGACACACCGCACCAGGTAATCGGGACGATCCAGCCGGACGTGCTCGTCAAGGGAGCCGACTGGGCGCCGACGGAGATCGTGGGACGGGATGTCGTCGAAGCGCGCGGTGGACGCGTGGTGCGCATCGACCTGGCGCAGGGATATTCGACGACCGAGTTGATCCGCCGGGTTCACGGCCGCCGCTGACAGCCGCCGGGGTTGACGCGGTGGGACAATGAAGAGAAGCACCCGCCCGGCACCCGTGCCGGAGCGGGCCGCTTGTACGTACATGCCAACTGCGACCCCATCTCTCACGCTCCGCGCCCTTTTCAGCCGATCTGCCGGCCGCGCTGGTCTCGATGCCTCAGGTGGTGTGATCGCAGGTCTGACCCCGGCCGCGAAGGCACTGGCCGCCGTGGTGGCTGTCCGGGCGCACGGCGGGACCACGCTGCTCATCGCTCCGGCCGACCGGGACCTCGAACAGCTCACGGCGGACGCGCGCTTTTTCTATTCGGCGCTGGAAGGCGCGTCAGAGGAGGCCACCGAGCGAGCGGTGGTCCCGCTACCGTCTCTGCAGGTTGATCCCTATCGCGGGATGTCGCCGCATTTCCGGGTCGCGGCCGCGCGCGCGCGCGCGCTGGCCGAAGCCGCCGCCGGCACGGCACGGCTGGTCGTCGCGTCGGCCGGTGCCATGCTCCCGATGGTCAGCCCGCCCGAGCGCCTGCTCCGCGCGGCCATCGAAATCAGATCAGGCACGGAGATCGACCCGCAGACGCTTGCCGACCTGCTCGTCGACGCCGGTTTCACCCACGCCGATCCCGTTGACGAGCATGGATCCTTCGCGGTCCGCGGCGGAATCCTCGACGTGTTTCCGGCAAACGACGTCGAGCCGGTCCGGCTCGAGTTCGTCGGCGACATGGTCGAAACCCTGCGCCGGTTCGATCCGACGACACAACGATCGACCGGGGCCGTCGACCAGGTGTCGATTGTTCCCGTGCGCGAGTGGTTCGAAGACGAGGACGAGCGGGTGTCGATTCTCGACTTTCTGTCGCTGGCACATGGCGCGCGGGTCATCGTGTCCGAACGCGAACAGGTGGAGCAGCAGACACGGAAGCTTCGCGAGCAGCTCGACAACAGCTACGAAGACGCTCGCGCCCGCGGTCACGTCGCCGCCGCACCGCCCGATCGGGCGTTTACGACCTGGGATGCGATCGAACCTCGAATCGTCTCCGCGCATCGGCTCGAAGAGCTGGCGATTGAAGACGGTGACCAGGAGGCCGGGGCGCCGCAGGTCCGCCACGTCTCCTGTCAGCCGGCGCTCGAATTCCGCGGCCGCGCCGGCGACTGGATCGCCGACCTCCGCCAGGCGCGTGAACGCGGTGACACGGTGCTGTTCGTTGCCGACAGCCCCGGCCGCGCCGAACGCACGGTCGAGATTCTTCAGGAGTACGAGATCGTGGCGGTTCCCGTCGAGCGCGCGGAAGACGTCCACGCGGCCGCCGTGCTGGTAGCCGTCGGCTCGCTGTCCCGCGGCTTCCGCCTTGCCGACGGTGCGCTGCAAATCTACGTCGAGACGGACGTTTTCGAGGAGGAGCGCCGTCCGACCGAAAAGCGGCGCAATCTCGCCAAGACCTTCCTCTCCGACCTGCGCGACCTGAAGGTCGGCGATCTGATCGTCCACGTCGATCACGGCATCGGGGAATTCGTCGGCCTGAAGCAGCTCGGGACGGTCAGCCGTCCGGTTGCCGGATCCGCGGCCGACGTGCAGGAGTTCCTCGAAATCCGTTATCACGGCGACGACAAGCTCTTCGTTCCGGTGGAGCGCCTGGATCTCATCCAGAAGTACACGGGCGGCACGCGGCCCGCCCTCGATCGACTCGGCGGAACCACGTGGGAGAAAGCCAAGACGCGCGTCAAGAAAGCGATGCGCGACATGGCGGAGGAACTGCTCAAGCTCTACGCGCAGCGGCGCGCCGTGGCGGGCCACGCCTTCGCCCCCGACACCCACTGGCAGGAGGAATTCGAGAGCGCGTTCCCGTACGAGCTGACGCCCGATCAGGCGACGGCGATCGCCGACATCAAACGCGATATGGAATCGCCGACGCCGATGGACCGTCTTCTGTGCGGCGATGTCGGCTACGGCAAGACCGAGGTTGCGATGCGCGCCGCGTTCAAGGCGGTCATGGACGGCAAGCAGGTGGCGTTTCTCGCGCCGACGACCGTTCTCGCGTTCCAGCACGAGAAGACGCTGCGCGATCGCTTCGCCGGGTTCCCCCTCACCATCGACATGGTCAGCCGTTTCCGCACCAGGCAGGAGACGAAGCAGATTCTCGACAATCTCAGCGCCGGCAAGGTCGACGTCATCGTCGGGACCCACCGCCTCATGTCGAAGGACGTGCAATTCAAGGATCTGGGGCTGCTCGTCGTGGACGAAGAGCAGCGCTTCGGCGTTGCGCACAAGGAGCGCATCAAGCAGATGCGCAAGAAGGTCGACGTGCTGACGATGACGGCGACGCCAATCCCGCGCACGCTCAACATGTCGCTCGTCGGCATCCGCGACATGTCGATTATCGAGACACCACCGAAAGACCGGCTGTCGATCCAGACAAACGTCGTCAAATTCGATGCGCCCGTCATCGAGCGGGCGATTCGCAACGAGCTCGCCCGCGGCGGTCAGATCTACTTCGTGCACAACCGCGTCGAATCGATCTACTCGATCGGTCACCTCGTGCAACGCCTCGTTCCCGAGGCCCGTGTCGTCGTCGGTCACGGGCAGCTGGGAGAGGAGGAGCTCGAACGCGCGATGCTCGGATTCGTCGATCGGCAGTATGACGTGCTTCTGGCGACCACCATCGTCGAGAACGGGCTCGACATTCCGAACGCGAACACAATCATCATCAACCGCGCCGATCGCTACGGGTTGTCGCAGTTGTATCAGCTTCGCGGCCGCGTCGGCCGATCGGATCGTCCCGCCTATGCCTATCTGCTCATTCCGCCGCAGGAGTCGCTCTCGCCTGTCGCCCGCAAGCGGCTGGCGGCGATCCGTGAATTCAGCGACCTCGGCAGCGGCTTCCGCGTCGCGGCTCTCGATCTGGAGATTCGCGGAGCCGGCAATCTGCTTGGCGGCGAACAGAGCGGTCACATCGATGCGGTCGGTTTCGAGATGTACATGAAGCTGCTCGAGGAGACCGTCCGCGAGCTGAAGGGCGAAGAGATCGAGGACGAGGTCCGGGCGACGGTGAATCTCCGCGTCGACCTGAAGCTCGACGAGCGCTACGTGCCGGACATGAATCAGCGGTTGATGGTGTACCGGAAGGTCGCCGCCGCCCGCACCGACCGGGAGCTCGAGTCGGTCCTGGCCGACGTCCGGGACCGCTACGGGGAGCCGCCGCCGGCGATGCTCAACCTTGCCGACTATGGGCGTCTTCGGATCATGGCCGACCGGCTTGGGGTTGAAAGCGTCGACCGCGAGGGCCGGTTCGTCGTCATTAAGTTCAGGCCTGTCGGCAAGGTCGACCCGGTCCGGCTGATCGATCTGGTGACTCGGTGGCCTGGCGCTACCCTGGTGCCTCCGGTAACACTGAAGCTGGACCTCGAGGCATCCGGCAGCCCCGGTCCACCGGGCACGCGGAAGCGCAGCTCGCGGGAGCAGGGAGCAAGCTGGTGGACAGCGCGGGCCACGGCCGGACAGGTCCAGGCGGGGTTTTCGAAAGAGGAGATTCTGCGGAAGCCGGAGCAGGATCCGCGCGGCGAGACAGGCGTTTTCGGCCGCTTGGAAGAATTGTTTAACATATTGAGTCCGAAGGAATTGAGATGAGACACCGATTCATCGCCGCGGCCGCGGGAGTGTTCGTCGTCGTTGGATGCCTGTCGACAGTCCACACCCAGGTCATCGAGCAGGTGCTCGTGAGGGTGAACGGCGAGATCGTCTCGAAGACGGAGTTCGAGGATCGCCAGCTGGCGATGCTTCGCGGGCGGCCGGAGCTGGCCAACGTGACCCCGGCAAGTATCGAGCTGCAGCGGGCGATCGCGGAGATCACTCCCGACCTCATCCTTGAAGCTGTGGATGAGCTCCTGCTGATTCAACGCGGCCGTGAGCTGAATTACGCCCTCGGCGACGCGCAGTTCAAAGACATCGTCGAAAGCATCAAGAAGTCCAACAACCTGACGGACGAGGCGCAGTTCCAGGCTGCGCTGAAGCAGGAACGCATGACGCTGGCCGATCTCCGGCGGAGCGTCGAGCGGAACATGCTGATCAACCAGGTGCAGAGCACCGAAGTCACGCAGAAGCTCAGCGTCACCGACGAAGAGGCGCGGACGTACTTCGACTCGCACCGCGCTGAGTTCACGACCCCGTCGGAGGTGATGCTCCGGGAAATCCTCATCGAGGTGCCCTCGACCGATCAAGGCTTCAACGCGGCGCAGGACCAGCAGGCACGGGCCCGGGCGGAGGAGGTTCGTCAGCGGCTCCTGAAGGGCGAACCTTTCCCGAGACTCGCCGCCGAAGTGTCCAGCTCGCCCTCGAAGGCAAATGGCGGGCTGATAGGGCCAATCCACATGGACGAGCTCGCGCCGCAGCTGCAGGAACTGCTCGGCAAGCTGAAGGTCGGCGATCTCGCCGACACGATCCGGACGACTCGTGGATATCAGCTCCTGAAGCTTGAATCACGCACCGAAGGCAGAAGCCGCACCTTCGAGGAGGCACGCAGCGACATCGGCCGGCGTGTCATCGAAGGCAAATCGCGCGCGGCGATGCAGAAGTACCTCGATCAACTGCGTGCGCAGGCGGATATCAAATGGCGCAATACCGAGCTGGAGCGCGCGTATAACCAGGCGCTGACGAAGCGGCGGCAGCAGGCCGGTGTGGCCACGCCGGGCGCCTGAAGTCACGACCGCCGGCCAGCCACATCGTGAAAATCGGACAGATCAACCTCGCCTCACCGTTCGTGGTCGCGCCGATGGCGGGCATGACCGACACGGCGTTTCGCCGCCTGGTGAAACGCAAGGGCGGCTGCGGCCTCGTTGTCACGGAGATGGTGTCGTCCGAAGGACTCGTGCGGGGGATCGATCGCACGCTCGAGTACGCGGAGTACACGGAAGAGGAGCGTCCGGTCTCGATCCAGATTTTCGGCGGGGATCCGGCCAAGATGGCGGCCGCGGCCCAGGTCGTCGAAGGGATGGGCGCGGACATCGTCGACATCAACATGGGCTGTCCAGTGCCGAAGATCTCCAGGCACAACGCCGGCTGCAGTCTGATGCGTGATCCTGAACACGCCGCCGGCGTCGTGGCGGCGATGGTCAAGGCGGTCAGGATTCCGGTGACGGTCAAGATGCGTGCGGGCTGGAACGAGACCTCGCGCAATGCCGCCGAGCTCGCGGCGCGCGTAGAGGACGCCGGTGCCGCGGCTGTGACGATTCACGGGCGGACGGCGGAGCAATCCTACAAGGGGTTCGCCGACTGGCAGCTCGTCGCGGATGTGGCCCGACGGCTGACGATTCCGGTGTTCGGCAGCGGCGATTGCGTGGAGCCCGAGCACGTCGTGGAGAAGCTCGGTCCGAACGGGATTTCCGGAGTCCTCGTCGGGCGCGGTGTCCTCCGCAATCCGTGGATCCTCGCCCAGGCCGCCGACCTCGCGGCCGGCCGTCGTCCACACGCGGTCACGCTGCAGGAGCGCGGTCAGTTTCTCCTCGAGTACATCCGGCTCCTCCTCAGTGAACGGGTGGATGAAGCCAATGGATTCCGCCACGTCGCTCCGGGTTCCGAGTGCGCGTCGGCCGACGCGAATGCGCCGTCAGCGGCGCGCGGCCGCGAACGCTGGGTGATCAACAAAGTCCGCGCGCTCTGCAGCTGGTACTCGAAGGGGTTCGAGTGCGGCTCTCACTTCCGCGTGCGGGTCAACAGCTGCGAATCCGTCGGGAATCTCCGCGAGATCATCGATGAGTTTTTCTTCTCGCCTCGGGCCGGCGCCGCCCGCGATGTCGACGTCTCTCTCGAGCCGGTCTGATGGCTAGCGAGTTCGCAGACCTCCTGCGCACGGTCGCCGGCAACATGACTGCCGTGGCGGGAAGCGCCTATCCTCAGACCATCGGCAAGGCCGTCGATCTGATTCTTGAAGCGTTCGGATCAGGTCGGAAGCTGCTGGTCTTCGGAAACGGGGGTTCGTCCGCCGACGCGCAGCATTTCACCGCCGAGTTCGTTGGCCGCTTCGTCGCCGAGCGGAGAGCGCTGCCGGCCATCGCGCTGACGACTAATCAGGCGATTCTGACCGCCTGGAGCAACGACTACTCCTTCGACGACATCTTCGCGCGGCAAATCGAGGCGCTGGGAACGCCGGGTGACGTGGCGTTCGGTATCTCAACGAGCGGGAAGTCGCCCAACGTCGTGAACGCGCTGGCGCGCGCCCGCGACCGCGGCCTCAAAACGATTGGACTGACCGGCGCTGATGGTGCAGCGATGGCGCCGCTCTGCGACGTACTGCTGGCGGTTCCCCTGACGGAGACGGCCCGGATTCAGGAAGTGCATCTGGTTACGTATCACGCGATCTGTGCCGCCGTCGAAGGCCGCCTCGGGACGGGCGGCGACTCAGGCAAACCTCTCTAGGCCTTTCAGGCCCTCTTCAACCTCGTAGTCGTACATCAGCGCGTCGTCGAGCACCTGGAAGAAGCGCGTGGCAAGAGCCTCGTGCGCCGGATGATCGAGATACGCGCGCAGTCCATCGAGATCGTCGAAGTCGAGCAGCGCCACGAACTCGTAGTTCGTCTGCATGGATTGCTCGTAACCGCGTCCGAACGTCACGCGCCGTCCGATACGCGCACGCCGAATGGACGGAATCGTTTCGATCGCCGCGCGGAGCGCATCGGCAAGCCCTGCGCGCTCGTGGGCGGACAGGCCGGCGCGCGGCCGCAGCAGGACAACGTGCGTGACCATGCGGCTACCGTTTGCGTCGATCAGGCGGACGACGGCGCCCGCGTTCCGGCGGACCGGGCGGAGGAATCACAGGCTCCGAGGGACGAGGCGGTGGCGTCGGCTCGGTTCCTTCACGCGGGCGCGGCTCACGCCGCGTTTCGTCGGGAGGCGGCGCCGTCGGCGGTTCGCTCCTTTGCTGATTCCGCGAGAACTGTCTCTTCTCGAGGCTCCGTGGCGCGCGCCATTCACGTGGCGGGCGATTCCCCGGTTCCCTGGGCGGACGTGCAGCGCCCCATTTCTCGCGCCGTTCGAACTTCCGTTTGCGATGAGCCGCGTTGCGGGACTTCTTGGCGTCGCGGAAGGGTTGCCGCGGATCGCGGTGATTTCCACCGGGCCGCCAGTCGCGGCCTGGCTTCTGTGCGCGTCTCGCCTCCGCCTCGCGCCTGGCCGCGGCCTCGCGGCGAGCGCTGTCCGGAGAGTCCCATAGCCGGCCGCGCGCGAACCACTTCATCTGCGCGTCGGGGTGTTTGCTCTTGATGCGCGTGAAGGTTGGCAGCAGCTCGTCTCTCTCCGCGGCGCGAAACGCTGTCGGCAACCCGTCGGCGATGATCGTCCAGTACGAATAGCGAGGTGGCATCAGTCAGGGCCCAGACGCTTCAGCTTCTCGACCAGAGTCGTCCGCTTGATGCGAAGCAATTCAGCGGCCTTGTTTCTGTTTCCCCCGGTCCGCTGAAGTGATCGCTTGATGAGGTCCTTCTCGATCGAGCTCAGGTACGCGGGCATGTCGAGTCCGTCGTCGGGAAATTCGACGAACGGTGCGGCCGTCGCTTCCGGAACCGCCTGAATTTCCGGCGGCAGGTCGGGAAGATCGATCTCCTTGCGTCCACTGCTCAGTGTGACTGCCCGTTCAATGGCGTTCTCGAGCTGCCGGACGTTGCCCGGCCACGAAAACGCCATCAGCACGCGCATCGCGCCTTGGGAAATCTGCATCTGCAGCGAGGGCGAGTACTTGTCCAGAAAATGCCGCGCCAGAACCGGGATGTCGTCCCGCCGGTCACGCAGCGGCGGCAGATGGATCGGGATTACGTTGAGACGATAGAACAGATCCTCGCGGAACGATCCGTCGGCAACCATGTTGGCGAGGTTGGAATTCGTGGCCCCGATGACGCGCACGTCAACCTTGATGGTCTGGCTGTCGCCCACCCGTTCGAACTCGCGCTCCTGCAGCGCGCGCAACAGTTTCATCTGCAGCGCGGTGCTCATCGTTCCAACTTCGTCGAGGAACAGCGTGCCTTTGTGCGCCTGTTCGAAACGCCCCTGTCGCGCGCCAACGGCCCCTGTAAATGCTCCGCGCACGTGGCCGAAGAGCTCGGCTTCGAGAAGCGTCTCCGGGATGGCGCTGCAGTTCAGCGCCACGAATCGGTGCGCCTTTCTCGGGCTGTTATGGTGAATGGCGCGAGCGACGACCTCTTTGCCCGTGCCGGTCTCGCCGGTAATCAGAATCGTGCTGTTTGCCGACGCAACGGTCTCGAGCAGGTGAAAGAGCTCCTGCATCGGGCGGCTCCGGCCAAGGATTCCGCCGAACTGATACCGCTGCTCCAGCTGCGATCGCAGATACGCGTTCTCCGACGCGAGCCGCTGCTGCTCCAGCGCTTTGTCGAGGACGTGAACCAGCTCGTCGAACTGAAACGGCTTGGTCACGTAATCCGATGCCCCCCGTTTCATCGCTTCGACGGCGTCCCGCACGGTCCCGTAGCCGGTGATCACGATGGCGACGATGCCGGGATACCGCTGCTTGGCCGCTTCGATCACTCGCGTGCCGTCGATTCCCGGCAGACGCAGGTCGGTGATCAGGATGTCGAAGGCGAACTGGTCCAGGTATTCGATCGCCTTTTCACCCGAATCTGACTCGACAACATCGAACCCGCGCTCCGCGAGACGTTCCGCCATCAGCCCTCGCAGGGCCGACTCGTCGTCTACGAACAGGAGATGAGGGGTAGCCTCAGGGCCAAGCACAGCGCCAATAGATTGACACAATCACTGGTACCTACCTACCCAGCCCGTCAAGGCCGATATGGGTAGAAGACGGATAGACGGTGGCGGGGATATCGATCCCGCGTGACTGGACCGATAAGCAGGCTGTTCAAAAGGCGAGGCCCTATGGAGCGCGAGACGCTGACGATTATGAAAGCGTGCGAAGTGGTTGGTGTGAGCCGCCGCACGATTTACAACTGGATTTCGGCCGGCAAGGTGGAATACGTCCGGACCGCGGGCGGATCCATCCGCATCTTCGCCGATACGCTGTGGCGATCGTCTGGCCACGAGGCACCGGCGGGCGTGCGTTCGAACGAAGCGTCGGCGGGATCTCACGCGTGATTTCAGTTCCCGGTTCACACTCTGGCGGGCCGGAGTCGGGCCGCCCCGCTAATGGTCCGGCCATCGATGCCGACCTCCGGCTGCTCTTCCACCGCTTGAACAACCAACTCGGAATCATCCTGGCACACGCCGAGTTGCTCGAAGCAAAGTCGACCGACGACGTCAACCGCGCACGTGCGGCGCAGCTCGTTTCGAGCGCCCTGGACGCGATGGGCACGGCAAAGTCGATCCGACAACTCACCGAACCGGGTATCGCGGGCAGCTAGTTCCTCGCAAGCCGGGCGTTTTTCCGTCCCGATTCAGCACAGGAACAGGTCGTTCGTCATCGATCTGTTCCACTACAAGTCCCAAGCCCAAACTTGTAATTTGAGCCGTCAGTAAGTTGGCGATCAGGCCGATAGGAATCGCCATATCTTTGACGTTTCGGTTCGATCGGATGTCTTCGAAGCGTCGTCGCTGAAACGTATAAACACTTCCTAAACCGCGAAAAATCAGCACGTTAGTAAGGTTTAGCTCAACCGGGTCAGGGTTGATGCACCGAAGCCTCTGCCGTTTGGTATCCCAGTTGCCTTAGTCGGGCGCCGGAGGACATCTGATGCGCCCGCAGATTTCGGCTGAGCACCCCCGCGTTGTTGCCAGTCTCCCGTTCGTCGAGCAACTCGCCCGCCGGGTTGCCGCAACGATGCCGCACTCGATCGACATTGGCGACCTCGTCCAGGACGGAGTAATCGGGCTCATCGACGCGGCGCACCGCTTCGACGAATCGCGAGGCATCAAATTCGAAACCTTTGCCGAGCGCCGGATCCGGGGCGCGATGATCGACGCGCTGCGGAAGGACGCGTGGCCGCGCGGCGTCCGTCGTCAGCGGCGGGAGCTGGAAGCGGCGCGCGAAGAGCTGCGGCGCGAACTCGGGTGTGAACCCTCGCTGGCGGATCTCGCCGCCCGGGTCGGATCCGACGAGAAGCGCCTGGGCCGCACGATCGTCCGCATCAACGCCATCGAGTCGACCTCTCCGCTTGCGAGCAACGACCGCATGGACGAATCGTCGCTGCCGACGGCACTCGTTCCGTCCGAGCCCGAGCAGCCGGATGCGGCGTACGAGCGCGAGCAGACCAAGTCGCGCGTGCGCACCGCGATTGCGTCTCTGCCGAAGCGCGAGCAGAAGGTGATTGCGCTGTACTACTACGCCGAGGCGACGATGAAGCAGATCGGCGCGAAGATTGGCGTGAACGAATCGCGTGTCTCGCAGCTCCACGCGCGCGCCATTCGCCGCCTGCGCGAGGCCCTTGGCACATCGGTTCCGCACGCGGAAGCCCTGCAGGCGATGCGCACCGCGATTCTCGAGTTCCACAAGCCGAAGATGGTGAAGGCGTCGCTCGAAAGCCGCGGCGCCGCCGCGGGCGAAGACGCGTCGAGAGAGGCCGTGGTGGTGGACTGGACGGCGGCGTCGGAAGGTTATGCCAGCGTGTCGCGCACGGCGCGCAGCAAGTCGCCGAGCCGGAACGGTTTCGCCAGCCAGCGGCAGCCGGTCTCTTCGAGGAAGCGTTCGGCGTCGGTGCCGGCGACGTCGCCGGTGACGAAGATGACGCGTCGCGCCAGTGCGGGGGTTGCCGCCGCCATCGCGCGATAAAGCATCATCCCGTCGACGCGCGGCATCTTCAGATCGCAGATCACCGCGTCGTAGGTTTTCTGCCGCACACGAGCGAGGGCCTCTTCGCCGTCGCCCGCATGATCGACCTGCAACCCGGCGTCGGTCAGCGCCTCGCTGACCGCCGCCGCCAGCGCCCGTTCATCTTCCACCAGTAGTACTGACGCGCCCTGCACCGCCTCCATGGACGGGGCGCCCTGCGCCTGCGGGGTCCGTCGACCTGCCGTGATTTCGCTGACGGGGAGCTCGACCACGAATGACGCGCCCTGCGGTTCCTCCCCGACGCGTATCCGCCCTCCGTGTTCCTGAACGATCGCATACGCGACGGTCAGGCCCAGGCCGGTTCCCTTGCCGACCTCCTTCGTCGTGAAAAACGGGTCGAAGATTTTTCCCCGCATCTCCTCCGAGATACCGGGCCCGTCGTCAGTCACTTCGAGCACGACGGCATCGCGCTCGGCGTCGTGCCACGTGCGCACCACGAGCGAGCCCCGTCCGTTCGCCGCGATCATCGCCTGCTCGGCGTTGATCACAAGGTTGAGCAGAACCTGCTGAATCTGGTGGGCGTCGGCGAATACCTGCGGCAAGCCGGCGGCCAGTGCCGTTACGACTTCGATGTTCGTGAGCCTCTGCTCGTACGCGCGGAGCGCCAGTGTCTCGCGAACGACGTGATTCAGGTCGATCATCGCGCGAGTCGACTGGCGCTTCCGTGCGAACGTCAGCAGGTTTCGCACGATGCGCGCCGCCCGTTCGGATTCGGCCAGGATGACCTCGACCCCGCGGCGGGAGTTGCCGTCGAGAGGGCGCTCGGCGAGCCGCTCCGCCCAGCTGAGGATCGTCGCGAGCGGGTTGTTCAACTCGTGCGCGACACCCGAAATCGTCTGGCCGAGCGCGGCCATCTTTTCCGCCTGGAGAAGCTGCTGATACAGGTCGCGCGACTGGTCGTCCAGCTTCTTCCGCTCGCTGACATCTCGAATCAGCGCCTCCACGCGCAGAACGTCCTCGTCCGACGCCGGCTCGGCTGCAGCCGTCACTTCAACCCACACGGATGAGCCATCGATGCGCCGGAGGCGAAGCAGATAATCGGTGACCGCGCCTTCGGCCGCCAGACGTCGGATGAACCCGGCACGGGCGGCAGGATCGGGGAAGTGAGACGGGGCGAACGGAACGACCTCCTGTTCGCTGGTCTCGGCGGGATACCCGAAGATCAACTTCAGGTGCGGGTTTGCCGCCGTGGTGACCGAATCGTCGGATCGAAGGCTGAGGGTCCCGATATAAACGCCTTCGTGGACCGCTTCGAACAGGCGGGCGAAGGCGTTGGCGCGATGAAGATCAGTGCCGCCGGTCAACGGCTGCCGTGCGACTTACCTCGGTCGAGGTGTCGGTGTGGACGACGGGAACAGCGATGCGTATTTCTTGTCGATGGCCGCGCGGATCGCCGTCGGTTTCGAGCCTGAATTAAATAACGTCATTGCATCCCGGGCGACATCTATACACACGGCGCAGCCCATCCCGTGGGAGTCCCACTCCCTTACCCGGCCGTCGGCGGCTCGAGACTTCACGAAGCAGGAATGGTTCGCCGTATGGCCAACCCGTTCGCAGCCGCAGTAGCAGGGAACGTACTGAAGGACCTCCGGGTGCTTTGCCGCGAAGTCATAGACCTGCTGGAGAACCGCAGCCGGCCGCGGCGGCTCGAACGACACCCTCGGAAGCGGCGGAAGAGGCCCTATGTGCGGTTTGACGGCCGGTGTCGGGACCGCCTGGACCTGGGCCGCAGGAGCGGCCTGGAGCCGGCGGTCGGCCTGGGCCCAGCCGTCCCCGGCCGCAAATACGACGACAGAGCCGGTAAGGCCGGCCGCGGCAACCGCTATCAACTTGTAAATCATGGCGTTTCCATCGTAACGGATTTCCGCATAGGACTCGAACGCTAGTGATATGACTCATTGGCGCCGATAACAACCAGGTGACGGACGAGCTAGTGGGACGTATCCACCGGCTGCAGCTCCGCCGCATGCTCAATCCGAATATGCGACTTTTTGGACGGAACGACATCGTCCTCCTCGGCGGCCTGGCGGTGGCGTTATTCGTCCTGTTTAACCGCCCACTGCAGGAGATGTTCGATTTCGTCCGCGAAATCGAAGATACGTATAACGTTCGCCTGCTGCCGGCCCTGATGATCCTGGTCGCCCTTTTCGTGTTCCATCAGTACCGCAAACGGGAAGAAGTCCGGGTGTCCGCGCTGACCTCGGCTGCCGCGGCGGAGCACGCCACGGTGCGCGCCGACGAAATGGAGCGCCTCATCGCGTTCAGCCAGGCGATCGCGCGCTCGCTGACCGAGGAGTCGATCAAGTCGGCGGCCATCGCGCACGTGCCGCTGCTGGCGCCGAATCGTGTCGCCTGGGCCCTCGCGAGAAGCGAAGGACAGTGGCGGCCCTTGATGAACGTGGGCAACGTGGCGCCAGGAGCGCAGGAGTCGGCGGCGAAGATTGCGTTGTGCGAGATCGATCCGCCGCCCGGCGTTGAGTCCGAGTTCACCTGCTTCCCGATGATCATCGCCGGGAACCCCGTCGGCGTACTGGGTGTGGCCACGCAGCCGCCGCTTGCCGACGAACAGCGCCGGATCCTGACGACCGCGGCGGCGCTGCTCGCGGTGTCGCTGAAGAACGCGGAACTCTTCCGCGAGGTTGTCGAGAGCAACGTCCGCGACCCGCTCACGTCGTGCGTGACGCGTCGGCACGGCATGGGAATCTTCCAGACCGAGATGCGCCGTGCACGTCGCTCGCAGCTCCCGATGTCGCTGATCGTTTTCGATCTGGATCACTTCAAGGCGATCAACGACCGCTACGGGCATCTCGCGGGCGACGCCGTCCTTGGCGCCGTCGGCGGACGCATGAATTCGGTGCTGCGTGGCAGCGACCTGAAATGCCGTTACGGCGGGGAAGAGTTCCTGATCCTGCTGCCGGACACGCCGACTCAGGGCGCGATGCGCGTCGCCGAAACGCTGCGCCGCGAGATCGAGGGAAGCTCCATACCGTGGAACGACGACCTGCTCCGCGTCACCGCGAGCTTCGGCATCACTGCCATCACTCCCGGAGAAATGGATCCGCTCGCCGCCATCGCCCGCGCCGACGAAGCGCTGTATCGGGCCAAGCAGGATGGCCGGAACTGCGTCCGCAGCGCCGCCGAGGCGGAGGCGCTCGTCTAGCGATCGCCGCCCGCGAGCCCGTTGTCAGCCTGACACTGTAAACACGCGCCATATCAGAATGGATCGGTGGCTCCCGCGAGCGCGCCGCCGAGACTGGCCTATGCCGCCTGGATCGCCGTCTGTCTGATCTGGGGGACGACATACCTCGCGATTCTGATTGCGCTGGAAACGGTGCCGCCGATGCTCGTCGGCGGTCTGCGGTTCATGGCGGCAGGGGCCGTCCTCTGCCTGTTCGTCCTCGCTCGCGGCGGCCGGCTGCCGCCGTTGCGGGAGTGGACGCGACAGGCGGCGCTCGGAGCACTACTCCTCGGAGTAGGTAACGGCGCGGTCGTCTGGTCCGAACTGTGGATCCCAAGTGGCATTGCTGCCGTCGCCGTTGCCGCGCTGCCGTTCTGGATGTCGGGGGCCGAGGCGGCCTTTGGCGGCGATCGCCTCCGGGGGCGGGTGCTCGTCGGACTGTTCGCGGGCTTTTTGGGAATCGTCGTACTCATCTGGCCGAGCCTGTTTGCCGCGGACGTCAGCGGGCCCCGATTCGGACTTGGTGTGCTGCTCGTTCAGGTCGCGTGCCTGGGATGGGCTGTCGGTTCGTCGATGTCGAGACGTACCCAGTCGACAGCCGGCACGGCTGCCGCGTCGGCGTTACAACAGTTGTTCGCGGGAATACTCTTGACGAGCGTCGGCACGGCGCTCGGAGAATGGAGTCAGCTCGCGTTCACACCGAGGACGATCGCGGCGGAACTGTATCTGATTGTGTTCGGATCGCTGATCGCGTACTCCGCGTACCTCTATGCGCTGAACCATCTGCCCGTCGCGACCGTGTCGCTGTACGCGTACGTCAATCCAGTCATCGCGGTGATGCTGGGGACGTTATTCGCCGGCGAGCGATTCTCGCCGCGGATCGTCGCGGCGGCAGCGCTCGTGCTTGGCGGCGTGGCGATTGTTCGCACAGCCCCGCGTGGGGGGCCCTAGTGGCAGCCGCTTCACTCCGAAGCGAACTGCGGCACCAGGGCCCGCCCCCGCGTCATACCACTCTTCGTCCGCTGACCAGCCGCACCAGGAACAGCACGACCGCAATCACCAGCAGAACCCAGATGAAGTTGCCGAGCGTGTACCCGCTGACCATCCCCAGCAGCCAGAGAATGATCAAAATGATCGCAATGGTTTCGAGCATGCCTTCGTCTCCTCTGCCAGGCCAATGGCTCCGGCTGATCACAAGGGCTGCAACTTGAGTACCGTGCAGCTGCTGCGGCTCGCCGCGCTGGCCTTGACATGCAGCGGTGCCGTGCCGGCCACCGCATCAGCGCAATCACTGAATGAGACGGCGAAACACAACGGTGGCGCTGCGGCCGGGCTTGCCATTCACGAGTCGGCGCATGTGGCAGCCGATTTCGCAAACGGAGTGGCTCCCGGGGTGAAAAAGGTGACGTTCGGCCCCATCCCCTTCTTTGCGATCACCCACGACCCGGTGAGTCCCGGTCGCGAGTTCGTGATCTCATCGGCCGGATTCTGGGCGCAGCATGCCGTCAGCGAATATCTGCTGACCGCCCGCCCGCAGCTGCGAGACGAACACGCGCCGGTGCTCAAAGGGCTGCTCGCATTCAACGTCCTGACATCGGCGGGGTATTCGGTCGCGGCATTCGCCCGAATAGGACCGGACGAACGGGACACTCGGGGAATGGCGCTCGGCGCCCGCGTCGATGAGCCGGTCATCGGTGCGCTGATCCTGGCGCCGGCGATTCTGGATTCCGCGCGCTACTTCGGCGCGCGGCGCGGATGGGTGGTCTGGGCCAGCCGCGCCACGAAGATTGCCGGCGCGCTGCTCGTCGTCAGGGCTGTCCGCTAGGCGGGACTCTCGCCCGCCCGCGCCCTCTGCGACGGTCCGAATGCGAACGTCATGGTCCCGTCGACGACGATGCGCCCGTTGACGCGCGCGAAGCCCTCGAGTTCGCCCATGCGGCTGCGGAGGCGTTTGACCCGCGCCTCGATCTCGACGACATCGCCGGCGTGCACCGGATAGCGGTAGCGCACGCGCTTGATGCCCATGAAGAACGGGAGCTTGTCGCGATTCTCGGGCTTCCACAGAATCAGAATCGCTCCAACCTGGGCCACGCATTCCGTGAGGATGGTCGGCGGAAGCACCGGCGCTTCACCAGGCTGGTACGAGAGGTACCTCTCGTTGCGCGACACATTCTTGATGCCGACGATCCGCTTGTCGGGTTCCAGCTCAGTGATGCGATCAACCAGCAGGAATGGGAAGCGATGCGGCAGAATGCGTTCGATAGCGCTGTTGTCGAGCGGTAGAGTCAGAGATTCCAAGAAGCGTTCAGTATAATCCGGTCATCTCGTGAGCAACCCTGACGTGGCGCGGACGGGTGGACCCGTCCGGCCTCCCTCCGATACAGAACTGCTGTCGACCCTCTTCGAGCTTGGTCGCGAAGTCACGTCGGTCCTCGACCTCGATGAGCTGCTGGCCAAGATCCCGCAGCTGATCGCGCGGCTGACACGTTTCACCGCATTCTCGGTGTACCTCCTCGAAGACGAGCGCCAGGAACTGCGAATCGCCTACTCCGTGGGTTATCCGGAGGACGTCGCACGCACGGTTCGCCTTCGCCTTGGACAGGGCGTAGTCGGCACCGCGGTCGCGGAGGCCCGTCCGATTCTCGTCAACGACATCCGCGAAGAGCCGCGCTACATGGGCCCGCTTCGGAACATGCTGTCGCAACTGGCCGTACCGATGCGGCGGAAGGGCAAGGTCATTGGCGCGCTGAACCTGCTCAGCGAGACGGAAGGCGCCTTCACGACACAGGACGAGGTGCTGCTGCGGCAGTTCGCCGCACACGTCGCGGTGGCGATTGAGAACGCACGTCTCTTCGAGTCGGAGCACCAGTATGTGGCGACGCTCGAGACGCTGGCGGAAATCGGCCGTGAGATGTCGTCGATCCTCGATCTCGACCAGCTCCTCACCAGAATCGCCAGCCTGACGAAACGGCTCATCGACTACCGCACCTTCGGAATTCTGCTCCTCAACGAGCAGTCGCGCGAGCTCGAGATGAAGCTCGCCGTCAGCTACGGCAAGGGGGCGGAGACGAAGCACATGAAGCTTGGCGAAGGGCTGGTCGGCTGGGCAGCGCTGCACAAGGAGCCGGTGCTCGTATCCGATGTCTCGACCGACCCCCGCTACGTGAATCTCGTGGACGACGCGCGGTCGGAACTGGTCATCCCGATGTTGATCAAGGACCGGTGCATCGGCGTGTTCGACCTCGAGAGCCCGGAGCTGAACGCCTTCACGAAGGAACACAAAGAGCTGCTGACCCTGCTGGCCAGCCAGGCCGCCGTGGCCATCGACAACGCCCGTCTGTACGACGAGGTACGGCGCAACGAGGAGCGGATCGAGAAAGAGCTGCGGTTCGCGCAGCGCGTCCAGATGGCGCTGCTCCCGACCGAACTGCCCAAAGGGCTGCGCGGTGTGGACGTCGCCGGGAGGTTCGAGCCGGCGACGGAGCTGGGAGGCGACATTCACGACTACATTGCCCCCGACAGCAACACGCTCGTGGTTGCCGTGGGTGATGTGTCAGGGAAGGGAGCGCCGGCGGCCCTTTACGGTGCGTTTGCCGCGGAGCTCGTGCGCTCACGGACCATGCGCCGCCGATTCGCGCCCGATCGATTCAGCGTCTCCGGTGTGCTGCAGGTCATGAACACCATCCTGCACGAGCGACAGCTCGAGGAATACTTCTGCACGCTCTGCTACGCATTCTTCGACTTCAAGGCGCACACCGCCACGCTCTCGAACTCGGGGCTGCCGTACCCGATTCATTGCACGCGCGACGATTGCCGCCAGATCGAGCTCCCGGGCGTTCCCCTCGGGTCTTTCCCCGGGGTGACATACGACGAGGTGACGCTGCCGCTGAAGAAGGGCGATGTATTTGTCTTCTGCAGTGACGGCATCTTCGAAGCGATGAACGACGAGGGGCAGGAATTTGGCGCCGAGCGGCTGTGCGAGGTGGTTCGCGAGTACCGCCACCAGGGCGCGCGCGGCATCGTCGACGCGATTTTCGATGCCGTGACGGCGTTCCAGCGCGGCGCAGCGCGTCATGACGACATGACGGCGGTGGCCGTGAAAATGATCGGGAAGGGGGAAGTCAAGCCGACGTAGCGGCGTCGCCGCTAGTCCTTGATCTTGCGATCGTTCTCCTGGAGATGCAGTCCAATCGAGCGCCCGTTGAACACCGCCAGTTCATTGACCTGACCCTTGACCTTCACGCGCGACCCGGTGCGCGGTGGCGTCTTGGTCGACCTTGCCACCACTCTGATCTCGCCCGATCCATCGTCCACGGTATAGGACTGGAACGGCAGAATCTGGCCGAGTATCGATGAGCCGGCTCCCAGACTACCGGTGACGACACCTTCAACGCTGACCGTCTTGCGCTCGTACTTGTCGGGGTGATCTTTCAGCTCCGCGATGCGCACGCCGCGTGCGGCGCAGCCGGCGGCCACCACGGCGGCAAAAATCGCGATCGAGCAGATACGAAACAGCTTGGTCATGTGATTTCGGCTCCCGTCCAATCGCTGACAAATCAGCCGCGTGCGGATCGTGAATCCTGCACCCGGGATGCGGCGATGCCAGCGCCTGCCTGAAGTTACGCACCCCGGTGATCCGCCGCGGCCGGAGAGACATTGATCAATTCCCGTGCCCGGCATGAAACCGCCGGAATTGCTCAAAATTCGCCTTCCCCGGGCGATCCGGCGTCCTCGGCAGGAGGCACCCGTCAACTATTCCGCCCGCCGTCCCGTCTCAGAGGGTGGTCACAGTGTCCGCTTCAGGCGAACACAGGGAGGAACACATGAAGAAGTTGTTCGGGAGCGCTGGCGCCGGCGCTGCGGTGGCAGCCGTTCTCTCCGCGGCAGTCACGGCCGCGTTGATGATGGCCGTGCAGCCCGCCGCAGCACAGGACTCGAGGGTCATCGTCCGATCGTTCGGCGCCGCTTCGATTGGCGTCACTATCCGCGACGTCACGGGCGAGGACGCCGTCAAGGCGAAGATGGCCCAGCCGGCCGGCGTGTACGTGGAGTCGGTTGTCGAGGGTAGCCCGGCGTCCAAGGCCGGACTGCAGGCCGGCGATATCGTTGTCGACTTCGACGGCGAACGCGTCCGCAGCGCGAGTCATTTCACGCGACTCGTCCAGGAGAGCGTACCGAATCGGCAGGTGACGGCGGCGGTCGTTCGCGGAACGTCGAAGCAGACCGTCACGGTCGTGCCTCAGAGCGGAAGCAATTTCAACCTTCTGTCCAATGCCAACCGGCGCCGGCTCGAGGACCTGGAGCGCCAGCTGCCGCAAGACTTGAACCTCAGACTCGAGGACGCGTTTCGGAATCGCGCGGCGGCGACCGGTAGAACCCTTGGTGTCACGGTATCGCCGCTCAGCGACCAGCTGGCCAGCTACTTCGGCGTGCAGGAGGGCGTGCTCGTCAGCGCGGTCACCAGCGGCTCCGCGGCGGCAACTGCCGGAATCAGGGCTGGAGACGTGATCACCGCCGTCAACGGGCAGCGCGTGTCGACGAGCGCCGATATCACCCGGGCACTGCGAGGAGGCACCGGCGACTCAGCAGAGATCGCAGTAACGCGGGACAAGAAGTCGCTTTCGTTGAAGGCCACGCTTCCTGCCAGAACAACGCGTCCCTCAGGACGCGGCGGCTTGCCGGTCTAACCGCTTCTCTCCGTCGGCAGTGCTTGCGGCGGGCCATGCCGCAAGCACTCCCGCGAACTGCGACGCCAGGATCATCGCCATCGCCTGCGTCGCCTCGTCCGGCTCGCGCTCGCCACTCACCTCCGCGGCAAGTACGCCGGCGCAGCCCTCCGGCCCCAGAAGCGGCGCGACGATCGCGCCAACGCCATCAGCATCCGCGGGCAGCGTGATCAGGTCGCCGTTGCGCCACGCCGCCGCAGTCACGTTGTCGGCCTGCCGCGGGATCGGTCTGATTCTGGCCAGCAACGCCTCGTCATATCCGTGCGCGGCCACCGCGAAGAGCTCGGCGCCCGCACCCATCCAGATGATGAGACCACGCGCGCCGAGGATGTTCGCCGCTCTCGCCAGGAGCGGGGGGATGTCATTCTGATCGGTCAGTTGCGACAGGTCGGCGGAAAGCGCCGCTGCCGCTCGGAGGTCGATCGAAGGCGGGGTTGCTGCGACGACTGGCGCTGTTTCGACGACGGCTGGCGCTGGCGGAGGTTCCTGAACGTCGGCCGCCCGCGCGGTCATATCGTTCTGAGCGGTACGTGGCCATGGCGAAACCGCGAACGCGACCAGTCCAAATGCCCATAAGGCCGCCAGAACGCCAAGCGCCACCCGCGAACGCAGCGCCGCGGCCGCCCGCGCCGCCTGATAGCTCTGCAGCTCGGTCGAGCGGAAAGCGCGAAGACTCGAGATCAGGGCGTTGACGTGTTCCCGCGCCGACGCGAGGATCGCCTCCGCCGCCCCCAGATCGTCCCCGCCGGCAAGCCGCTCGCGCGCACGGCTTTCGGCGCTCATCAAGGCTGAAAGCGCCGTCCAGAACTCCTCCAGACGCTCGCTGCTGACCGACGATTGCCGTGTCGCCCTGAGCCCTGCCGCGTCCGTCGTGATCCGATCGACCAGCAGCGAGACGCGCGTGAGCGACGCGACATCACGGCGGCCATAGTCGGTGTAAGCCTGCTGGGCGCTGGCGATGGTGGCGATGGACGTCAGCAGCCCGTCAATCGTGGTGCTCTTGCGCTCGTGATCCTGATCGAGCCGGTGAACGTTGCGCTCCGCCGACCAGACGACGAATCCGGCCGATCCGCCCGCGGTGAGGAGAAGACACAGAACCGCTATCCGCGTTCCGCGGCGATGCATGCTGCGTCACATGATAGACGGTTTTTTTCAGAACACCGGCAGATACGGCGTGAGCCACTTCGCGATGACGGTGAACTTGTTCGTGAAGATCAGCAGGCCGATGACGACGAGCAGCGCTCCGGAGACGAGCTCGATCGTGTGGTAGTGCCGCCGGATCCGTCCCATCGCGCCAAAGAACCGATCGATCATCAGCGCCGTGGCCATGAACGGCACGCCAAGTCCGAGCGAGTAGATGCCGAGCAGCCGGACACCTTGACCCACAGTCTCCTGCGCGCCCGCAAGCGCGAGGATGCCGGCCAGGATCGGACCAATGCATGGCGTCCAGCCGAACGCGAATGCGACGCCGACGAGTCCGGCGCCAAACACCCCCGCCGGCTTGCGTGACGTCTGGACCCGCTTCTCCTGGTAAAGCCACTCGATGCGGAGCACCCCCATCGTGTGCAGTCCGAACACGATGATGACGGCTCCCGCGATGCGATTGAAGATCGCCTGCCGCTCGGCGAGGAATTGGCCGATCGCGCTGGCGGCGGCGCCAAGCGCGACGAAAACGAGCGAGAAGCCGATGATGAACGCCAGTGACGCGATGACGACCTGGCGGCGCGCGCCGACGGGCTGGCCGACCGCGACCGTGCCGCCGCCCGCGATCATCGCCGTTCCGCGCATCTCATCAAGCGACAGGCCGGAGATGTACGAGAGATAGCCGGGGACGAGTGGAAGAACGCACGGGGAGATGAACGACAACAGCCCCGCGCCAAACGCCGCCAGGAGCGAGACGTTTTCTTCCATGCCGGCTACAACACCGCGCCCGCGGTGCCTATTCCACCTGCTTCAGCGGGATGAATGCCGCGACGCTTTCCATCTGGACGTTATGTCCCTTTACGGGCGGCAGATCCTGATACATGAAGTCCCACTTCCAGCGCTCGGACGGATTCGACGCCTGCAGCCAGTTGCTCGCCGGCACGGGCCGCGTAAAGACGAGCTGGTCGACCCCCGCGTACGGGGTCCCCGCACCCGCCGCCGCGATGGCCCGGCGGACGTCGTTGGAACTGTCATAGGGCAGCGTCAGGCCAAGCGAACGCCCGACGTTGACGAGGATCTGACAGTCGTCCATCGCCTCGCCTGGCGGCGAAATCACACGCGACGCCGCCTGCACGTGTCCGGTCTCGTTGGTGTAAATCGCGTCCTTCTCGACGTAGGCAGAACCAGGCAGCACGAAATCAGCCGCTTCGGCAAGTGTGGACAGCACGATCCCTTGAACGACCAACAACGGCAGCGTTCCGTTGCGCCGCGCCGCAATGATCCAGGACACGTCGCCGAGCGAACCTTCGGGACCGGAATCGACAACGTACAGCGCCTTCACACGACCGGCCTCGACGGCAGTGCGCAGCCGCGATAAGTCCGGCAGGCCGTCATTACCGGCTCCCACGTCGTAGCCGAGTGCCTTTGCGCCGTTCACGTTTGGAGCGTCTGTGGCTGGAACCGTGAATCTGGTGCCTGGCGGCTGTGGCTTCTCGCTCCGCGACCACGTCATCGTCACGGCCTTCAGGCCCTCGGGTCCAAGGAGGCCCTCGACGACCTGGCGCAGGACAAACAGCTCTTCAACCGATGCGTGTGCGGATACGAGGAAACGAACGGACGACGCGTCAGCCGAGCCCGCCTGCTGGATGCGATCACGAAGCGCAGGCTGCACGTCGTGCCACGCGAACCCCATCAGGTTGCCGGTCATTTTCATGCGCATCATCGGCTGGCGCAGCCGCTTTTCACCTTCGACCCACTGATAGTCGAAGCGGCCGATATCGCACATCCAGTAGCTGTTGATCTCCGGGTTCAGCCGCGGCGTCATACGGATGAGCCGTGATCCGCGGGCCCACTCGGGCTTGGCCTTCTGCCAGGCGCTCGTGTTGCACCCCTTCGCGCACAGCGTGCAGATGGTGTCGACGACGCCGGGGTTGTCCCATGGACGGCTCTTGAACCGGTACTGCTTCGTGGTGATTGCGCCAACCGGGCAGACGTCCATCAGGTTGCCGGACAGCAGCGAGTTCACGCCTTCCTCGCGAAACGTGGCGATTTCGCTGCCGTTGCCGCGGTCGACGATGCCGATTTGCGCATCGGAGTCGATCTCACGCATGAACCGGACGCAGCGCGTGCAGAGGATGCACCGCTGCCGGTTGAGCATGAGCGTCGGACCGAAATCGACGTCCCCCTTGACGCCTTCGCCGTCGAACACCCGCCGCGGGAAGTCCATCCGGCTCTCCGCCGGGCCGAAGGTGTAGGCAAAATCCTGGAGCGGACACTCGCCGCCCTTGTCGCAGACAGGACAGTCCAGCGGGTGGTTCACGAGCAGAAACTCGAGCACCCCTGCGCGCGCGGCCGTCGTTTCAGGGTCGCGTGTGCTGACCACCATCCCGTCAGTGCAGGCCATCGAGCACGACGTCTGCAGCTTCGGCATCTTTTCGATCTTCACGATGCAGACGCGGCACGAGCCGTCGACTGTGAGCCCGGGGTGAAAGCAGTAGTACGGGACCGAGA
>JAICQE010000111.1 GCA_025938035.1 Vicinamibacteria bacterium | reverse complement strand
GTATCGCGCTGCTGACCGACATCCACCACAGCGCCCTTGTCGGCGCCGACGATGTTCGCGCCGCCGTCGATCTGACGTTGTCGCTGAAGCCGGATCTCATCGTGCTCGGCGGCGACTATGTGACGTTCAGCGATCGCAGCAAGTACGTCGGTCCGGTGGCGGAACTGCTGGCGCCGCTGAGCGCTCCGCACGGGGTGTTCGCGATCCTTGGCAACCATGACGACGACAAGGACATGGCTTCGGCGCTGACGCACCGCGGGTTCACGGTGTTGAAGGATCAGCGCACACGGCTGACGCTTCGCGGCGAGAAGCTCGAGCTGGCCGGGATCCGCTTCTGGACGCGCAAGATCGCCGATCTCGACAGGATTCTACGGAACGCGGCAGACACGGTGCTGCTGCTGGCGCACGATCCTCGACGACTGGCCGAAGCAGCCGCGTTGAAGGTGCACGCTGTGTTGTCGGGCCATACCCACGGCGGCCAGGTCATCGTCCCCGGCGTCGGAGCGATTTACAAGACACGCTTTCCGATTCTGCACGGTCTTGGACGGCAGGCAAACACCTCAATCTTCGTCAGCCGCGGAATCGGGACCGTGTACGTGCCGGTGCGGATCAATTGCCCGCCGGAAGTTGCACTCGTGACTCTTCGGGCCACCGAGCCGAAGCGCTCATAACCGCACGAAGCGGCGGCCAGCGATCTTCCACGCTCCGTGGAGCACGATACCCACCGCTTCGGGATACACGAGGTGCTCCTGGTCGAGAATGCGCGCGGCCAGAGTCGCCGCCGTGTCATCGTCCAGCACCGGAACGGCGCGCTGGAGCACGATCGGTCCGGCATCGAGATCGCGGGTCACGAAGTGCACCGTCACTCCGCTGACCTTGACGCCGTGCTCGAGGGCCTGACGCTGTGCATCGGCACCGGGAAAGGACGGCAGAAGCGCCGGATGAATGTTGAGAATCGCCTCCGGGTACGCGTCGATCATTGGCCCGCCGAAAATCCGCATGAAACCGGCGAGGCAGACGAGCCCGACATCACGCGATTGGAGCTCACGCACCAGCGCGCGATCGTATTCGTCGCGAGACGACCAGCCTCGATGACTGACGACGATCGCCTCGATGCCGGCGGCACGTGCACGCTCGAGACCCAATGCATCCGCCTTGTTCGAGATGACCACCGCAATCGTGGCATTCAGACGGCCACTGGCGACGGCGTCGATCAGCGACTGCAGATTCGAGCCGCGACCGGAAATCAGCACGCCTAATCGGCGATTCACGAGAGATTCGAGTAGGTGACCGCCGGCGGCTCGCCCGGCACGACTTCGCCGATGACACGGGCATCGCGCCCGCCGCGTGCTGCGAGCTCGCTGATGAGCGGCTCCGCCTGATCGCTGGCGACGACGATGATCAATCCAATGCCCATGTTGAACGTGCGCATCATGTCATCGATCGGCACGTCACCGGCGCCGCGCAGCCAGGTGAAGAGCGGCGGCACCGTCCACGAGGAGCCGTCGATCACTGCGGCCGTACCATGCGGCAGGATCCGCGGCAGGTTATCGGTGATGCCGCCACCGGTGATATGCGCCATGCCCTTGATTCGCGTCGCTTCAAGGAGCGGCTGCACGAACGGAAGGTACGACCGGTGCGGCTCGAGGAGCGCATCGCCGACAGTGAGCGCGAGTTCGGGTACGTAGCTGCCGACGTCCAGCTTCAGTGTGTCGAAGACGATTCGGCGTGCCAGGGAGTATCCGTTGGTGTGCAATCCCGAAGACGGGACGCCGACAAGGACGTCTCCAACCGCGATCGCGCGTCCGTTGATCAGACGCGCGCGGTCGACGGCGCCGACGATGAAGCCGGCGAGGTCGTATTCGCCGTCCTTGTAGAATCCGGGCATCTCGGCGGTTTCACCGCCGAGCAACGCACAGCCATTATCGCGGCACGCCCGCGCCATCCCGCTGACGACCGATTCGGCAACAGCCGGGGCGAGCTTCCCTGTCGCCAGGTAATCCAGAAAGAAGATCGGCTCGGCACCCTGCACGAGGATGTCGTTGACGCAGTGATTTACCAGGTCGGCACCGACGGTGTCGTGGCGTCCAGCCATGAACGCGACCTTCAGCTTCGTGCCGACGCCGTCCGCGCTGGCGACGAGCACCGGTTCCTTGTAGCGACCCGGCTCGATCCGGAAGAGGCCGCCGAACGAGCCGATGTCGGACAGAACACCGGCGGTGAACGTGGAGCGGGCGAGCGAGCGAATCCGACGGACGGTTTCGTTGCCCGCGTCAATGTCAACACCGGAAGCTTTGTAATCCACGCGTCCTAGAACTCGAGCCGTTGGATGAGCAAAGAGGACAACGAACGGGTCGCGGACCCATCGGCAGCCCTCCAGTATGCGGCGCGCGCCGCAGCGAAGAACTGCTCCTCCCCGAAGTCCTCTTCAAGATCGTCGAAACCGTCCTTCAGCAGCGTGATCGCCGGCTCGCGCGACGCCGGCGGTGTCCGGTCGAGCCATCCGAGGACGAAGTCCGGATCCATGACCGCGACCGTCCCAAGGCCGATCGCCGACTGATCGCGAAGAACCCCGCCACGCTCGGCGACGCTCACCAGTGTGGTCATGGCCGTTTGATTGCCGGCAACGGCGATCGTCGTCAGGCCCGACAGCCCGGCCCGGATCACGGCCGCACCTGCCGACGGTGCCGTCACCGCACCGACAATCGTCTTGATGGCGGCATCGCACCCCTCACCGGCCAGACACTGCGCCGCAACAAGTGTCAGCGCGAGCGGCGGTGAAGGAGCATCAGCAGCCAGCGGCTTCAACACTGCGAGCGCGCGCGGACCCCCGATCCGGCCGAGCGCAATCACCGCGTCGTCCTGGAGTGGTCCCTGCACCTTTGCGACGGCGGCGATTCCGTCGAGTGCGTACGCGGCGCGGCGGCGGCCGAGCGCGTCGATGACCGCTCCGCGGAAGAAATCGAGCCCGCGTCCGATTTCACCGAGCAGCGAGCGCTGAACGCGCGTGTCGTCGCCAAGCGCCGCCAGCGCAGAGACCATCGCCGGACGGACGAACTCCGCCTCTTCGGTCTGAAGCGAGTTGAGAAGGGTCGGCACCATCGCCGGATCCGGATGTGCTTCGAGCCACTTATAGGCAACTTCACGCAGCCGGTCGTTCGCATCGCGAAGCAGCCCGCGAACGAGGTCGCCCGTGCCGCGATCGTTGAACGACGACAGGAGGACGAAAGCGCGGTACCTGACGAATTCGTCCGTGTGCTTCTGGACGGCCTGGACGAGCGCCGGTACAGCTTCGGCCGCCGGCAGACGCCGGATGGCCCTGGCGGCGTTCATCCGCGTCGGGTAATCGAGCGCAGAGAGCCTGCCGATGTTGGTCTGCAGTTCTGCCGCGGGCGCCTGGGCGGCTGCGCCGCCCGGCGGCGTCAACAGCACCAATGAAAGGATTACAGCGATGACCAGACGGGGCATTCTGATGCCTCTGGAACGATCAGCTGACTACAGGATCTTTCTCGAACGACAGCACAGCATGGTCAGGCTCGGCAGCCGCCGCCGGCTCCGGATTGAGCTTGAGCGCAAGCTGCAGGTATTTTGCCTCGTCGCGCGGGAACGCGACGGGGTACACGCCGGTATAGCAGGAAGTGCAGTATCGGGAGCTGCCGCCCTGCACGGCACCGGTCAGACCATCCAGGCTGAGATACGCAACGCTGTCGGCATCCACGTACTTGCGGATCTCTTCGAGCGTGTGCGTCGCGGCGATCAACTCGGAGCGCCGCGGCGTGTCTACGCCATAAAAGCAGGGCGAGACGGTTGGCGGGCAGCTGATCCGCATATGGACTTCCCGTGCTCCCGCGCTCCGAACCATGCGAACGATCTTCCGGCTGGTGGTGCCGCGAACAATGGAGTCGTCCACAAGAACGACGCGCTTTCCTTCGAGGATGCTCCGCACGGGGTTCAGTTTCACGCGCACGCCGAAGTGACGAATCGACTGCTGCGGCTGAATGAACGTGCGGCCGACGTAGTGATTGCGAATCAACCCCATCCGCATCGGCAAACCCGCCGCTTCCGCGTAGCCCACCGCCGCGCACACGCCGGAGTCCGGAATCGGCACGACGACATCAGCAGGAACTCCTGACTCACGCGCCAGCCGCCGGCCGAACTCCGTCCGCACCTCGTTCACGCTTTCACCGAACACATAGCTGTCCGGACGCGAGAAGTAGACATGCTCGAAGACGCACTGCGACTGGCGAGCCGGGGGATAGGGTTTGACGGACCTGACGCCATGCGGACCGACGATGACGACCTCGCCAGGCTCAACGTCGCGCACATAGGTGGCGCCGATCAAATCCATCGCACACGTCTCGGAACAGATGACCCAGGCATCGCCGAGGCGGCCGAGCGCGAGCGGTCTGAACCCATGCGGATCGCGCACACCAATCAGCCGGTCCTTGGTCATCATGACCAGTGAGAACGCGCCACGGACCTGGGAAATCGCCTCGATGATGGCAGCCTCCGAGCCATCGGCCTTGGCGCGGGCGAACAGGTGGACGACGACCTCGGTATCGCTGTTGGTCTGAAAAATCGCGCCTTCGCGGACGAGCGCGTCGCGGACTTCGCCGGCGTTGACCAGATTGCCGTTGTGCGCAACCGCAAGCTGGCCGTGCATGCTGTCGACCACGATCGGCTGTGCGTTGGCGAGCCGGCTCTCCCCGGCAGTCGAGTAGCGGACGTGTCCGACGGCGGTAGAGCCGGGCAGTCTGCCGAGCGTATCGCCGTCGAACGCTTCGTTGACGTAACCCATTGCCTTCGACACGCGAATCTGCGTGCCGTCGGCCGCGGCGATGCCGGCGCTCTCCTGTCCGCGATGTTGGAGCGCGTACAGGCCGAGGTACGTGAGATTCGAGGCCTCAGCGTGGCCGTAAATCCCGAACACCCCACACTCTTCCCTGAATTTATCCACCATCCTCAGGCCCTTTAGTGTACGGCTTCATGCAATAGCTCGGGTGCGTTCGAAGTAGCGCTCCAGCGCCCCGGACCATATCCCCTCAGCGTCGGCAATGGACTCGTCGAGCGCGACGCGGCCGTCGATGTTGATTCGGATCCGATTACCGCCGACGGTGCCGATTCGCGCCGCCGGAACACCAGCGGAGGCTGCGCGAGCCAGCAGGTCCGAAACCGCCGCCGGTGCGACGGAGACGACGACGCGCGACGCCGATTCGCCGAACAGAGTGGCAACGTCGCCGAACGACGCCGCGGGCATGGCGACAGCCGCGATGTCCACTGTTGCACCCAGTCCGGTGTCGAAGCAGCACTCGCCGAGCGTGACGGCGAAGCCGCCCTCCGCGCAGTCGTGCGCGGATCGAATAATTCCGGTGGAGATGCCATCCACCAGCAGGCGCTGCAAGGCCGCTTCGCGCGTCAGGTCGAGTGCCGGGGGAACGCCGCGGACGAGCCCGTGGATGATCTTCAGATACTCGCTCCCGCCAAGCTCGGCGCGGCTCTCGCCAAGCAGCACGACAACGTCGCCAGCCTCCTGGAAGGTTCGCCGTCCAACGTGGGACGCGTCTTCAATCAGGCCGACGACGCCCACGACCGGGGTCGGCAGAACAGGTCGGCCATCGGTTTCGTTATAGAGACTCACGTTTCCGCCGGTGATGGGAACGTCCAGGGCGCGGCACGCGGCGCCCATTCCCTCGACCGCGCGGGCGAACTGCCACATCACGTCCGGCTTTTCGGGATTTCCGAAGTTGAGACAGTTCGTCGCCCCGATTGGCTGCCCACCAGCGCACGCGACATTGCGTGCGGCCTCGGCCACCGCGTGCTGCGCGCCGAGGAATGGGTCGAGGTAGACGAACCGGCCGTTGCAATCGACCGACAGGGCGAGCGCGCGGCGGGTGTCCTTGATCCGGACGACGCCGGCGCCCATGCCGGGCAGCACGAGCGTATTGGTTCGGACCATGTGGTCGTACTGCCTGTAGACCCACCGCTTGCTGGCAATCTCAGGCGCCGCCAGCAACTGCCTGAAGACGTCGCGGGCCGCCGGCGGCTTGCCGAGCGAGGCGAGATCCAGCTGCTGTGCGTCTTTCAGGTGCGCCGGCTCCGCCGTCGGCCGGCTGTACCGCGGCGCTTCGTCCGTGAGCGCCTTGCTGGGGATGTCAGCGACAACCTCGCCGCGGTGGCGTACCCGCAGGCGTCCGTCAGTAGTGACTTCGCCGATCCGCACGGCGTGGAGATCCCACTTTTCGAAGATCTGCTCCACCTCCGTTTCGCGGCCGCTCCTCGCCACCAGCAGCATCCGCTCCTGCGACTCGGACAGCATGATTTCGTAGGGCGTCATGCCCGACTCGCGCTGCGGCACGAGGGACACGTCGATCTCGACGCCGGCGCCGCCGCGTGAGGCCATCTCGGACGACGAAGACGTCAGGCCGGCGGCACCCATGTCCTGAATCCCGACCAGCGCGTCCGTCCGCATCACCTCGAGGCAGGCCTCGAGGAGCAGCTTTTCCATGAACGGATCACCAACCTGCACCGCCGGCCGTTTTTCGGCGGATTTATCGTCGAACTCGGCCGAGGCCATGGTCGCGCCGTGGATTCCATCGCGTCCGGTCTTGGCACCGACGTAGTACACCGGATTGCCGGCGCCCGACGCGACAGCCTTCACGATCTCGCTTGCCTTCGACGTACCAAGGCAGAAGACGTTGACCAGCGGGTTGCCGGTGTAACTCTCGTCGAACCCGATCTCACCGCCAACCGTCGGGATGCCGATGCTGTTGCCATAGCCCGCAATCCCCGCCACAACGCCGGCCATCGTCCGGCGGACCAGCGGCTCGTCGAGCGATCCAAATCGCAGCGAGTTCAAGAGGGCAATCGGCCGCGCCCCCATCGTGAAGATGTCGCGGATGATTCCGCCGACGCCGGTCGCGGCGCCCTGGTACGGTTCGATGAACGACGGATGGTTGTGGGATTCGATCTTGAATACCGCGGCAAGGCCATCGCCAATGTCGACTGCGCCGGCGTTTTCACCCGGTCCCTGCAACACCCGCTTGCCGGTCGTGGGAAGCGTCTTCAGGTGAACGCGTGAGCTCTTGTAGCTGCAGTGTTCCGACCACATCACCGAGAAGATGCCGAGCTCGGTCAGCGTCGGCTCGCGGCCGAGCGCTTCGACGATTCGCTGATATTCGTCGGCGGTGAGACCGTGCTGGGCGACGAGTTCGTTGGTAATCGTCATCGCGAGATCGCACACGCTCCTTCGGAAACAGCCCTGACAGCCGATTCAAAAAGCACCAGCCCGTCGGCGCTGCCGACGGCGAGCTCGCAGGCTCGCTCGGGGTGCGGCATCAAACCGACGACATTGCGGCCCGCGTTGCAGATGCCGGCGATGTTGTTCAGCGAACCGTTCGGGTTCGCGGCAGGCGTCGCCTGACCCGCCGCGTCGACGTAGCGAAAGATGACTTGGCGGTTCTGTTCCAGGCGCGCCAGCACATCAGGCTCGGCGTAGTAGTTCCCCTCGCCGTGCGCGACGGGAATCTTCAGCGGACGAACGGTCGAGCACGCGCGCGTGAACGGCGTGTCGGTCTGCTCCACTCTGACGTGGACGTGCTCGCAGTGAAAATGGAGGTTCGCGTTCCGGAGCATCGCGCCGGGCAGCATCCCCGCCTCGAGGAGCACCTGGAATCCGTTGCAGATCCCCAGCACCGGACCTCCCGCATCCGCGAAGCGCTTCACGTCCTGCATGATCGGGGAAAACCGCGCAATCGCCCCGGTCCGCAGATAATCGCCGTGCGCGAAACCGCCCGGAAGGATCACGGCGTCCGCGCCGCGGAGACTCGTGTCCTTGTGCCAGATCAGCTCGGCCTGCTGCCCGAGGACATGCTCGGTCGCATACTGCGCGTCGTGATCGCAATTCGATCCGGGAAAGACGACGACGGCGAACTTCATCGGACCATCTCCGCATGCGCTGCCGCGTCCACTTCGATGCGGTAGCTTTCGATGACCGGATTCGCGAGCAGCTTCGCGGCGGCTTCGGCAGCCACCCGCTCCGCCTCCGCCGGGCTGGCCGCGTCGATATCGAGCTCGAAGTACTTCCCCTGTCGAACGTCTTTCACGTTCGCATACCCGAGCGTGTGCAGGGCTTCGGCGACAGTCGTGCCCTGCGGATCGAAGACAGACGGTTTGAGTGTGACGAACACGCGCGCACGCATCAGGCGTGAACCTCCTGCTGGGCGAATACCCGCTCGAAAATGACGTCGACGTGTTTCAGCTGATCATCGAGATCGAACGCTCGCTCGATTTCCTGTGCCGGCAACGCCTGGGTGACATCGACGTCGGCGAGCAGCAGATCCTTGAACGACCGCTGCTCGTGAAACGCGCGCATGGCGTTGCGCTGCACCAACTCGTACGCCTGCTCGCGGGACACGCCGCGCCGCGCCAGCTCGAGGAGCACGGTGCCGGAAAACACCACGCCGCGCGAGAGCTCCAGATTCGCCCGCATTCGCTCGGGATACACGACCATCCCGCTGACGATCCGGGTAAAGCGCCGCAGCATGTGATCGAGCGCGATAAAGCTGTCGGGCAGAATCACGCGTTCCACCGACGAATGGGAGATGTCGCGCTCGTGCCAGAGGGCGTTGTTCTCGAACGCAGCTCCGGCGTTGGCGCGAACCAGACGGGCCATCCCGACGATCTGCTCGCAGCCGATCGGATTCCGCTTGTGCGGCATGGCCGACGACCCCTTCTGCCCCTTGGCGAAGGGTTCCTCGACTTCGCCGATTTCCGTTTTCTGCAGGCCGCGAATCTCCAGCGCGAACTTCTCGAGGGACGAGGCCGTGATCGCCAGCGCCGACAACAACTCCGCGTGCCGGTCACGCTGAATCACCTGTGACGACACCGGGGCCGGCTGCAGCCCGAGAGCACGACAGACGTCGGTTTCGATGGCCGGCGGCAGGTGGCCGAACGTTCCGACGGCGCCGGACAACTGCCCCACGGAAACGACCTCGCGCGCACGGCGGATACGTTCGACGTCGCGTATCAGCTCGGAGTACCACAGCGCCAGCTTGAGACCGAAAGTCATCGGCTCCGCGTGTACGCCGTGCGTGCGTCCGATCATCGGCGTCCGCCGATGCTCCTCGGCACGGATGCGGACTGCCTGCTTCAGGGCGTCGAGATTCTTCAGGATGAGCTCGCACGCCGCGCGCATCTGCAACGCCTGGGCGGTGTCGATGACGTCGGACGACGTCAGACCGAAATGCAGCCAGCGCGCCGAGGGGCCGACGTGTTCCGCCACCGCGGTCGTAAATGCGATCACGTCGTGCTGGGTTGTCTGCTCGATCTCTTCGATGCGCGCGATGTCGAAGGCACCGCGCTGCCGGATATCACGGGCCGCCTCGGCGGGGACGATTCCGGCGCGCGCCATCGCGTCTGCGGCCGCAATCTCCACCTGCAGCCACGTTTCGTACTTGTACTGGTCGTTCCAGAGACGACCCATTTCAGGGTGGGTATAGCGTCCTATCATCGACCCCGCAGCAACCTACGGGACGCCTTAGCGGCGTTCCTTAGCCCAGCCACAGTCGCTCCCTCGAAATCTGCAGACCGTTCACCGCGCCGAGTACTGTCGCCGCGAGCGCATCGGACGCGAACAAATCGCGTGCAACGCGCTGGATGTCATCAGGGGTGACACGCTCGACACCGTCGAGTGTTTCGTCGAGGCCAAACTGCCGATCGAAATAGATCTCCTGACGGGCGATGTGCGACATCCGGCTGGATGTGCTCTCGAGATTCAGCATCAGGCTGCCCTTGAGGTGGTCCTTCGCCCGCCGCAGTTCCGAATCGGGCAGCGGCTCGTCCTTCATGCGCCGAAGCTCGCCGATCACGACGTCGATCAGTTCCCCGACAGCGTCATTGGCACAGCCGGCATAGATGGTCATCGAGCCGGTGTCGCGGTAGGCGCTGAGGCCGCTGAACACCGCATACGCGAGACCACGTTTCTCGCGGACGTTCTGAAACAGCCGCGAGCTCATGGAGCCGCCGAGCACGGTGTTCATCACGTAGCTCGAATAGCGATCTTGGTGATCCTGGCGGTAGCCGGCCGTGCCGAGGCAGACATGGCTCTGTTCCAGTTCCTTGTTGCGGATGATCGTGCACGGCACCACGCGGGGCGGAGCTTCCGAAACCGGCGTCGTCTCGGTCGGCAGCGCAGCGAATATCCGCCCGACGAGATCGCGGACCCGCGCGTGGTCGACGTTGCCGACCGCAGACACGATCAGGTGCGGTGCGGTGTACGCGCCCCGGAAATAGCGCGTCAGCGCCTCGGCATCGAGCGACTCGACCGTTTCCTTCGTCCCGAGGATGGGCCGGCCGAGCGGATGGTCCGCCCAGAAGTTCTCGGTGAACAGCTCGTGCACCAGGTCGTCGGGCGTGTCCTCGACCATCTTGATCTCTTCGAGGACGACCTTTTTTTCGCGCTCGATGTCGTCGGCGCTGAACCGTGGGTTCATCACGATGTCCGACAGCACCTCGAGGGCGAACGGCAGATGCTCGTCGAGGACCTTGATGTAGTAGCTGGCGTACTCCTTGGCCGTAAACGCGTCCATCTGCCCACCGACGGAATCGATCGCCTGGGCGATGTCCTCGGCCGTTCGCGTGCCTGTCCCCTTGAAGAGCATGTGCTCGACAAAATGCGCGATGCCGCCCCGCTCCTGCGGCTCGTGCCGCGAGCCGCGCGCGAGCCACACGCCGATACTGACCGAACGAACCTGCGGCATCCGCTCCGTCAGAAGACGGAGCCCATTCGGCAACACCTCGCGGACGATTGCTGATTCAGTCACGTCGGTCGAATCTGGGAACGATGGTCGCCTGGCCGCGCCCGTCAACGACGGCGATAATCGCCGCAAATTGTTGACTGACAGGGGATTAGAAGAACAAAAGGATGATAGCACGCGCGCCTCGGCAGCCGCAATCGAAAACACCGGGTCGCGGGGAGCCCGGCAACGCCACCGTTGTACAATCGACTGTTCGCATCTTGTAGAAAATGCGAGAGATATCCATGACCTCGCGATCGGTGGACGTCGCCGCCCTGGAGCTGAGCGAGCTCGAGCATATCCTCGAGTCGCGCGGTATCGAACCATTCCACGCGCGGCAGCTCTACCGCTGGATTTACCGCCGCGGCATCACGGATTTCGAGCGGATGACCGACCTTTCGCGGACACTCCGCTCACAGTTCGCCCAGGACTTTACCGTCTCGACTCCGCGAATCGTCAGCGACGAACGGTCCGCCGACGGCACCCGAAAGTTCGTGCTCGAACTCGCCGACCACCGCCACATCGAGTCAGTCTTCATCCCGGACACCCCGTCGATGACGTTCTGCATTTCGACTCAGGTCGGATGCGCAATGTCGTGCGGATTCTGCCTGACGGGCAAGATGGGACTGGTCCGCAACCTGACCGCCGGAGAGATCGCCGGTCAGGTCCGGGTTCTTGCCGCCGCTACGGACCTTCTCGACTTCCCGTTCAACATCGTTCTGATGGGGATGGGTGAACCGCTCCACAACTACGACAACACAATGAAGGCGCTGCGCATCCTGCACTCGGAGCACGGCCTCGCGGTATCCCCCCGCCGCATCACCTTGTCGACGGTCGGAATCGTCCCCGGGCTCGAACGCCTGGCGCGCGAGCCGCTGATGCCAAATCTGGCGGTGTCGCTTCACGCCACAACGGACGAGCAACGGACGGCGCTGGTCCCGCCGAACAAGAAGTACCCACTGGCCGACATCCTCGACGCGTGCCGGCGATTTCCTCTGAAGAAGCGCAACCGCATTACGTTCGAGTACGTGATGCTCGATGGCGTGAACGATACGCCCGACGATGCCCGCCGGCTGGTCAAGCTGCTCGCCGGAATCAAGGCAAAGGTCAACCTGATCCCGCTGAATCCGGCCCCGGGAATTCCATACGAGCGGCCCTCCGACACCCGCGTCGATCGCTTCGCACAGATCCTCGCGGATCGGCACATCACCGTATCTGTACGGAAGAGCCGCGGTCAGGACATCCGCGCCGCATGCGGGCAACTGATCGTCGAAGGCGGCACGAAGAAGACCGCCGCGCAGCAGATGGCGCTACTGCTGAAATAAGGCCGGTCCTATAAGGTGAGCGTCACCCACGTGTTGCGCTCGGCCTGCTGCTCGAGCCGCACCTTGACGTAGTTATCCGTTACCGCCGACCAGCCATCATCCACCACCAGAGCGCGGCGCACGGTGCCACGTTGAGCCGCCCGGAACCGGCGGGTCATGTCTGCGCCGATCTCTCGCACACGCCGCGCACGTTCACGAATCACCGTTCCCTCGACCTTCGGCTGAAGCGCCGCGGCTTCCGTGCCGGGACGGTCGGAATAGGGAAAGACGTGAAGATGCGAGAGCGGGAGGTGTCGAAGGACGGCCACGCTCTCGTCGAACTGCGCGGCCGTTTCGCCGGGAAAGCCGACGATGACGTCGGACCCGATCGACGCATGCGGCATCAGGCCAACGATCCGTTCCACGAGCGCCGTGTAGAAGCCGGCCGTGTAGGGCCGGCGCATGGCGCTGAGCATCGTGTCGGCCCCGTGCTGCAACGGCAGATGAAAGTGCGGAGCAATTCGTGGTGAGCCGGCCGCAAGCGCAACAACCTCAGGCGCGCAGTCCATCGGCTCGAGCGAACTCACGCGGAACAGGACATCCTCGGGGCAGGCATCAAGGTGCTCGAGCAACGCCAGCAGCGACGAGCGCGGTGACAGATCACGGCCGTACGAGCCCAGGTGCACCCCGGTCAGCGCGATTTCCTTGTAGCCTGCCCGGATCGCCCGATCGACGTCGCGGATGATCTCGTCTATCGGTTTCGACTGCCCTCGTCCCCGGGTCGAGGGAATGATGCAGTAGCTGCAGCGTTGATCACATCCCGTCTGCACGCGGAGCGTGAAGGCCGTTCGCCCTGCAACTCCCGGTGCGAGAACACTGCCGCAGGGGCCGTCGCCGCCGCTGAACCGGTCGGCCGTTGAAAGACCTGATTCCCGCGCCACCAGGTCGGCAACGCCGTCCTTGCTTTCGTTCGGAACGACCTGAACGACGTTCGGCAGGTTCGCCAGTTCTCGCGGGACCCGCGTCGCGTAACAACCGGTCACGATCACGCGAACGGAGGGATTGCTGCGAACGACCCGGCGGATGGTCTGGCGTGCGCCCTGATCAGCCGTCGCGGTAACGGAGCATGTGTTGACGACGAGGACGTCTGCCCGGTCGGCGGACACAGCGGTGCCGCCGCGTGCGAGCAGCTGGCCTTCCAGCGCCAGCGAGTCGGCCTGGTTGACCCGGCATCCGAACGTGACGATTGCGTACTTCACGAGCCAGCCTGGGCGCCCGAACCCTGGCGAAGGCGTGCGAGCGCTTTCGTCCCGATGTCGCGGCGCATCTGCATGCCGTCGAACCGGATATGCGCGGCCGCCCGGTATGCGGTCTCGATCGCTTCGCGATGTGAAGGCCCGCGCCCGACCACGGTCAGGACACGTCCCCCCGCTGTCACGATCCGCCCGTCGCGGCGGGCGGTGCCGGCGTGGAACACCATCGCACCCGGCACGCCGGCTGCCTCGTCGAGTCCCGCGATTGGCTGACCGTTTTCCGAACTCTCCGGATAACCGCGCGAGGCCAGCACCACGCCGACGTGCGGCTCGTCGCGGAAGCGCGCCGGCCTGGACGGGAGCGCGCCCGTGGCGGCGGCGCCAAGCAGCCATGAGAGATCCTCGTCCAGCATCGGCAGCACGACCTGAGCTTCCGGATCGCCAAAGCGAACGTTGAACTCGATCACCTTGGGACCATGCGCGGTCAGCATCAAACCGACGTAGAGGAAACCGCGATATGGACGCCCTTCCGCTTCCATACCCGCAAGAACGGGGCGGACGACCTCATCGAGCACACGGCGTTCGAGGTCCGGTGTGAGCAACGGACTTGGAGAAAACGCTCCCATGCCGCCGGTATTCGGCCCGCGGTCATCGTCGAAAATGCGCTTGTGATCCTGAGCCGACGACAGCGGAACGAATGCCGCGCCGTCGGCGAGCACGAAATAGGAGGCCTCCTCCCCAACGAGGAATTCCTCGAACACGACGCGCTCGCCGGCATTGCCGAATGCGCGATCGATCATCGCGCTGCCGACCGCGGCCTCCGCGGCGGCGCGATCCTCCGCGATCACGACACCTTTGCCGGCCGCCAGACCGTCCGCCTTCACGACCAGCGGGAATCCGAACTCGCCGGATCGGACGAACGTCATCGCGTCCGCGGCCGAATCACACACTCGAAAGCGAGCCGTCGGCACGCGATGCCGCTCCATGAACGCTTTCGCGAATGACTTGCTCGACTCGAGCGCCGCGGCGGCGCGTGAAGGGCCGACGATCGCGCTGCCGGCCGCTGTAAAGAGATCGGCAACTCCCAGACTGAGAGGCAGTTCAGGACCGACCACGGTGAGATCGACGTCCTGTGTTTCCGCGAGCGCCAGCAGTTGGTCAGGTTTCGTCAGATCACCGGGAAGACACTGCGCCACTTCCGCGATTCCGGGGTTCCCTGGCGCACAAAGGACAGCCGAAACGTCACGCTCGCGCGCCAACTTCCACGCCATCGCGTGCTCACGCGCACCGGAGCCGAGGATCAGAACCTTCATGGAAGGGCTAACTGTATGACGGGCAGGGAGTTCGGGTGAAGCAGACGATGTGTGCAGGTTGCCGCCGCCAATCCCGACTATTTCGTTGACGCGGCGGCATGTTGCGCCCTAGAATCCGCGCCTGCCTGTGCTAGCCTAGCATATTCGCCACTTTTCGAGCGTTTTGGCAGGGGACCCACTAGGCCAGTGAGGGGGTGTAACAGGCGTGGCTGAAGTGAAGATTCAGGAGGGCGAGTCGATCGAGAGCGCACTCCGACGCTTCAAGCGAAAGGTTCAGCAGGAAGACATCATCAAGGACATCAAGAAGCATT
>JAICQE010000174.1 GCA_025938035.1 Vicinamibacteria bacterium | reverse complement strand
CGCGGCGATGGCGTCGGGCTCGCGGTTGAAGCGTTTCCTGTACGCGGTGACGAAGTTCTGGACGATGGGATCGGGGTTATCGCCGGAATAGTGGTTCGAGATGTACGTGTTATTGAGCGCTTCGCGGCCGTTCTGCAACGCGTCGCCGACCCAGCCGTCGCCGCCGAGGATGGGCATCTTCATGCCGAGCTCGCGCGCCTGTCTGGTGATGATTGCGGCCTCGGAGTAGTAGCCGGTGGCAAACAGGACGTCGGGCTTTTCGCTGCGGATGCGTGTGAGCGCGGCCTTGAAGTCGGCGTCGCCGCTCGAGTAGCTCACCGGCGGCAGCACCTGGCCGCCAAGCCGGGTAAAGTGCTGCGCCACCGAATCCGTGAGGCCGACCGAGTAGTCCTGCGCCTGATCGCGGAGAATCGCGACCTTGCGCGCCTTCAGGTCGTTGTAGGCGAACTTCGCCAGCACCTCGCCCTGGAACGGGTCGATGAAGCAGACGCGGAAGACGTAGTCGCCGACCTCCGTCACCTTCTCGTTGGTCGAGGCGGGCGTGATCATCGGTATCTGATATCGCTGCGCGATCGGTGCGGCAGCCAGGGTACGGCGGCTCGCCACTTCGCCGATCACCGCCACCACCTTGTCCTGCGTGATCAGTTTCGTCACCGCATTCGACGCTTCTTCCGGCTTGCTCTGGTCGTCTTCGACGAGGAGCCGAAGCTGGCGGCCGAGGACACCGCCGGCGGCGTTCAGCTCGTCGACCGCGAGCTCGGCGCCTTCACGCGACGATTGCCCGAACGAAGCGCCGTCGCCCGTCAGTGAACCATAGAAGCCGACGAGAATGGCGCCGGTGGTGTCGGTGGCGCCGCCCGATTTGCGCTCGCACGCGACCATTGACATCAGGCCGGTGGTGAGAAGCAGCCACGTGGTCGTTGCGCACAAGATCCGGGGCGCTGAACGATGTCTCATGTCCTTGGAGAATCCGGTAACTGGCCTGAAAAGTCAACGCTGCGGTTTAGAATGACGCTTCGGTCGATCGCTCCGGTTCCGGGGCGAACAGCAGGGGAGACGCGATGACGGAGCGGTCAGGCGTGCGCCGGATGCGCGCGCGCCGGGGTACGGACGCGGCATGAGCGCACGGGTGCTCGATGGACAGGCGCTCGCCGATCGCATGCAGCGGGACATCAAGCCGGAGGTGGCGGCATTCGCGGAGCGCCACGGACGACCGCCAGGGCTGGCGATCGTACTCGTCGGGGATGATCCGGCCTCCCACGTTTACGTCAACCACAAGGTCAAAGCCGGGACCGAGGCAGGATTTCGCGTCGATCTGGAGCGAATGCCGGCGACCGCGTCGCTCGACGACGTGCTCGGCCTCGTGCGGAAATTGAACGCCAGCGCCGCCCACGATGGCATCCTGGTGCAGTCGCCGCTGCCGAAGGCCATGGGCGCCGGCGCCGAACAGAAGGTGTTCGACACGATCGCCGTCGAGAAGGACGTCGACGGGTTCAGCGCGGAAAGCGTCGGACTCCTGGTCCAGAAGCGTCCCAAGCTGGTCGCGTGCACGCCAAGCGGCGTCATGGAGCTGCTCGATCGCGAAAAGATTCCAATCGCCGGCACACACGCAGTGGTCGTCGGGCGAAGCGACATCGTCGGCAAACCGATGGCCATGCTGCTGCTGCATCGCGACGCGACGGTCACCATCGCCCATTCGCGGACACCCGATCTCGCCGGTGTCTGCCGCACGGCGGACATATTGGTTGCCGCGGTCGGTAAAGCCGGGCTGATTCGCCGCGACTTCGTGAAGCCTGGTGCCGCCGTCATCGACGTCGGCGTGAATCGAGTGGTCGACCCGGCGCTGGTCGACAGTCTGTATCCGCAATCGCATCCACGCCAGCGGGTCTTCAAGTCGAAAGGGGCGCTGCTCGTCGGAGATGTTCATCCGGAGGTGGCCGACGTGGCAGGTGCGCTGACTCCCGTCCCCGGCGGCGTGGGTCCGCTCACCATCACCATGTTGATGATGAACACGCTGACCGCGGCAAGAGGCAGGGTTGGGGGTTAGTGGTTGGGGGTTAGCGGTCTGAGGCTTGTCGTCGCAGTTCTTGCGGTCGCTGGCGCGTTGCAGACGCCTGCGCGTCCGAGCGCACAAGCCATATCCGTCGATGCCATAAAGCTGGCCGAGGCAGGGTCCAAAGCGTTGGAGGAACGGCGTTTTGCCGACGCGCTCGCCTCGTTCACCGCTGCCGCAAAGCTGGCTCCCCGCAACGCGAATATTGCGTTCGGGGTGGGGATCAGCGCCTTCATGCTCGGGCAGAACACCGAGGCCGAGCGCCAGTTTCAGCGCGCTCTCCAGCTCGATCCATCGGTCACGGACGCATCGATCCTGCTGGGCGAGCTTCAGTACCGCAGCGGCCGTATCGCCGACGCTGTTGCCACTTACGAGGCGGCGTTGAAGAGGGCTCCGTCGGACGCGCGCCTGAAAGAAAAGATCGCGGAGTGGTCGGCGGAGGCTAGATCGGAGAGCCGGTTCGCCGAGACGCGCGGCGTCCATTTCCGCGTCCTGTTCGAAGGACCGGTCGATCAGGCACTGGCGCGTCGCGCCGTGGAGATGCTCGAGGCTGCGTACCTGCGGATTGGCGATGCGCTGGGTTTCTACCCGTCGCAATCGGTCGAAGTAGTGCTCTATACCTCGCAGCAGTTCCGCGACATCACTCGCGGGCCGGCGTGGGCGAACGGTGTCTATGACGGCCGCATCCGTGTTCCGGTCAAGGGCGCACTCGAGCAGGGCGGCGACCTCGAACGTGTGCTGGCTCACGAGTACGTCCACGCGATCGTCGCGAACCTGGCCGGCCGCGGGGTGCCGGCCTGGGTGAACGAAGGGCTTGCCGTCGTGTTCGAGCCGGGCGGCCTTGCCGCCGCCGACCGGGTGATGGCGGCAGCGCGCAGCCGGCCGGCGCTGTCGCAGTTGCACGACGGTTTTGGCAATCTTCCTGACGCGCAGGCGCAGCTCGCCTATGCCCAGAGCGCATTGGCGGCGCGGGCGATGCTCGACATCCGCGGACCGTCCGCCGTGCTGATGCTGCTGCGGGATCTCGGTGCGGGCGCGGCCTTCAGCACCGCCTTCCACCAGCGGATCGGCGTCCGTTACGAAGAATTTCAGGACACCGTCGCGCGCCGTTAACGCTGTTTCCGTGCGAACCGATTGTTCTCGCACACGAACTCGATGAGGTTCGTGTCCGCCGCCAGTCGCTGATTCCAGCGCACCGTGAACGGCCCTTCGTACGCCTTCTTGTCGTCGATCGTGATGTCGACTTCCATTCGCCCGTACGAAGGGCGGCGGAAGCGCTCGACGATCTTTCCCGCATCGGTCAGCGGATTACCGGCCATGTCCAGCCAGCCGCCGTCCCGGAAGTGTGTCGTTTCTACGACAAGCGCGTCCCCGTCCCAGCGGCCGACTGAGTACCCGTTCCACCACGGCTGCGGATCGTTGGCCGGAAGCGACCGGCCGTCCGTGAAGATCTCGCGCCGCTCCCCGTTCACCTCGTAGAGGATCAGCAGTTCGCCCGGCGTCTGGACGTACCGTGCAACGCCGGCCGACGTGTGAAGCTGGACGATCCCCATCGGCAGGCAGAGCCCGCGCGGATTGTCCTGGCTGTTGGTGGCCCGACGCGCGTTGTACAGCTCTTCGCCGTAGGCGGTCCGTCGAAACACGAACAGCGGCGCGATATAGATGCCGGCGGTATACGCGACGTCACGTCCGGGATAGCTGAATCCTGTCGGGCGGCCGCCGCCACTCCATGTTCCCGACAGGTCAGGCTTGCCGTCGCTGCTGCGCGGCGTTGGCCCGTCGAGGTCGATTTCGCCAGCGGCCGTGAGTGGAGCGTTTGCCGGCGCCCTCGCCGGCCACTGTGCGTGAGGCGAGGTGACGGATACGACGAGCGCTGCCACGACGGCGACGGCCCGGTTCATGGGGGCAAGGGTAGCGGCGGCTTGTTACGGGAGTGTTACCCGCGTTCGCGCTTCGGCGAGGCGGGCCCTCAGGCAGACAGGCGCTTGTAAACCTCATGAACTTGGGCGTTCGTGCTGGCAAGCAGTCCATCGGTCCTGATCACGTGATCGGCGCGGCGGACCTTTTCCTCGATCGGCAGTTGCGCGGCGATGCGCTGTTTAGCCTCGCCTTCGCTGATGCCGTCACGCGCCATGACGCGGCGGATCTGCGTCGGGAGTTCGCAGGCGGTCACGATGACGACGTCGTAATCTCGCTCGCGGCCGGCTTCGTAGAGCAGCGGAACGTCGGCGATGGCGAATGGATGCACCCGGGCATCGAGCGACGAGAACCAGCGGTCGATCGCCTCGACCACTTCCGGATGGATGATCCCCTCGAGGTCTTTACGCGCCTGTGGGTCCGCGAAAACCACGCTGCCGAGCTTCCGGCGATCGAGTCCGCCGGCTGAGTCGAGAACAGAGGGCCCGAACCGGGCCTTCACCGCTTCGAAAGCGGCCGATCCGGGCGCCACCGCCTTGTGGGCGAGAACGTCCGCGTCGATCGTCGGCACCCCGAGCGCTTCGAACACCGCACGAACGTGGCTCTTGCCGGTCGCGATTCCGCCCGTCAGACCTACGCGTTTCACGTCAGCTCTCCGCTACGGTTGTTTCCTTGGCTGGTGCGATCCGTTCCTCCACGAATGTATTCCATTCGTGGCACTGGGGGCACTGCCAGAGCAGCTCGGTGCTGCGATAGCGGCAGTGCGTGCACACATGAGGGTCGAGGTAGAACACCGCATCGCGTGTCAGCGCGACATAGCGCCGCACCAGATCCTGGTTCAAACCCAGCGCAAGCAGCGCCTGCCAGATCTCCTGGTGCACGACCAGCCCATGCGGATTGTGGGGCAGCGACGCGAGGAGCAGGTCGAAGGCTTCGCGCGCGTTGCCGGCGGCGGCGTAATAGCGCGACAGCGCCAGCCGAGCGCGCCAGTCCTGCGGATTCCGAGCGATCAGCTGCTGACACAAGGCGACGAACCGCTGCGGCGAACCAGAGCCCTTGTACGCCCGTTCGAGCCGTTCATACGCCAGATATGCGCGTTCCGGGATCGTTTCGACAAGGCTCTCCCACGCCGCGATGGCAGCGGCCGTGTCGCCGCGCTGAAAGTGCATGTCGCCCAGGTTGAGATAGGCCGGGGCCGTCTTCGGATCGATATCGATCGCCTCGCGAAACATGGCCGAGGCGGCTTCCGCGTCGCCCCCCCGGACGGTCTCGGTGCCGAGCTGGTTGCGGAGAAAACCGAGGATCTGCTGATTCTCGGGCCGGCGATGACCGTCGATCCTGGCAATCTGGGCGCGCACGCGCTCGGCGTCCGCCCATTGCTGCTGATCCTCGTGCAGCTTCTGCAGGTTGACGAGCGCGTAGCGGTTTTCGGGATCGAGCTGCACGACTTCCTGAAACGCTTCGAGCGCGCGATCGACGAATCCGCCATGCCGGAAATCCAGGCCGAGGCAGAGCAGCACGTAGGCGTGCTCGAGACGCGTGAGGTTGGTGCGCTGCAGCAGCGCCTGGTGCACGGTGATGGCGCGGGCGACCTGCCCCTTCTGCCGGTAGAGGTTGCCGAGGATCATCTGAATTTCGAGGGCGTCGGTGTCGCTGCTCGTGGCGGCCGTCAGTTCCTCGATGGCCTGATCGACCTGATGCTCGGTGAGGAAGTTCAGGCCGAGCATGTAGTGCGGTGTCTCGCGCAGGCGGCGGCGATCGATCCACCGCCCGTCGCGCAGCTTGTATCGCTCCCACGCCTTGCCCGCGATGAGGCCAACGAGCAGGGCCAGCAGGGCGGCGAGAAGGGGAAGGTATTGACTCACGGCGAAGTCAAAAGGCAAAAGTCAAAAGGCAAGAGTCAAAAGGCAAAAGTCCAAAAGGGCAAGATCACAAGTCTTTTGCCTTTTGCCTTTTGCCTTTTGACCTTTGACTTACACACTTAAATCATCTCCGTGCGCCACAGGTCGTGCAGGTGGACCACACCCAGCACCTTGTGGTCATCGTCGACGACAACGACTGACGTGATCTTGTGGCGTTCGAGCGTGTTCAGGACTTCCACCGCCAATGTCTCCGATGCGATGGTGATCGGATTGCGCGTCATCACGTCCTCGGCGCGCCGCGCGAGCAGGTCCGACGTGTCGGCCATGTGCCTCCGCAGGTCGCCGTCGGTGATGATGCCGACGAGGCGGCTGTTTTCGTCGAGCACGCACGACATGCCGAGCTTCTTGCGGGAAATCTCGTAGATGACCTCGCGCATTTCGTCGCCGGTGCGCACCACCGGGGTCTGCTCGCCAGCGGTCATAAGTTGATCGGCACGCATCAGCCGCTTGCCGAGCTTCCCTCCAGGGTGGAGGTTGGCGAAGTCCTCCTGTCGGAATCCCTTGGTGACGAGCAGTGTCATGGCCAGCGCGTCGCCGAGGGCGAGCGCCGCCGTCGTGCTGGCGGTGGGGACGAGGTTGAGCGGACACGCCTCTTTCGAGACGTGGCAGTCGAGCGCCACATCGGCGGCCTGGCCCAGCGTCGAGTGAGGCTCGCCGGTCATCACGATCAGGCGCGCGCCGAGGCGCTTGATCGTTTCCAGCAGCCTGAGCAGCTCGTCTGTTTCCCCACTGTGCGACAGGGCGACGATGGTGTCCTCGGGCTGCAGGACACCAAGGTCGCCATGGATCGCTTCGGCGGGGTGAAGGAAGAAAGCCGGCGTTCCGGTGCTGGACAAGGTCGCGGCAATCTTCCGGCAGATGATCCCCGACTTGCCCATGCCGGTGACGATCACGCGGCCGCGGCACTCGAGCAGCAGTCGAACGGCGCGTTCGAAGCTCTCGTCGAGGCGGTCGACCAGTGCCAGAATGGCTGCGGCTTCCGTCTGAAGCACCTTGCGCGCCAGCGCGAAGTCCGGCGCTACGGTCTTGCTCACGCGCGGACCCCCGAGGACACCGCGGCGGCATCCGGAATCGCCCGCTCCCGGGCTGCGGCGTCGATCCGCTGCAGCTTTCGGATGAGCGGCTCGAGGTGATCGAGCCGGAGGGCATTGGCGGCATCGCTTTTCGCGCGCGCCGGATCTTCATGGACCTCCATGAAAATTGCATCCACGCCGGCTGCAACGCCGGCCGATGCCAGCGGTTCGATGTACTCGGCGAGGCCAGCGGTGACCCCGTCGCCAGCCCCTGGCAGCTGCAGGCTGTGCGTGACGTCGAAGACGACCGGATAGCCGAGCTCCCGCAGCATCGGAAAAGCGCGGACGTCCACGACCAGGTTGTTGTAACCGAAGCTCACGCCGCGCTCGGTGACCAGGACGCGATGGTTACCCGTGGCAGTCACTTTGTCGATCACATGGCGGACGTCGCGCGGAGCCAGGAACTGTCCCTTCTTGATATTGACGACCGCGCCGGTTCGCGCGGCGGCGTCGATCAGATCGGTCTGGCGCGAGAGAAATGCCGGAATCTGGATGACGTCGGCGACCGCGGCCGCGGCGGCGGCCTGCGCGGGTTCGTGGATGTCTGTGAGCACCGGAAGCCCCGTCCGCGCCTTGATATCGCCGAGAACGCGCAATCCCGCTTCGAGACCCGGACCGCGAAACGACGCGCCGGATGTGCGGTTTGCCTTGTCGAACGATGCTTTGTAGACAACCGGGGCAGAGCAGCGGTTGGCCACGTCTCTGATGGCAAGCGCCAGATCGAGGGCATGCGCCGCGCTTTCGATGACGCAGGGGCCGAGGATGAAGGCGAGCGGCTGCCCGCCTCCCACCGTGAAGCCTCCGATCTGGACCGGGTGCACGGCTCTATTCTAGCGGCTGGCTACTGTCACTCCTGCATCCGCCAGCGCGCCGGTCTTGTGGCGGTGCGCCGCTTCGACAAAGCTCGCAAACAGCGGATGCGGCCGCAGCGGCCTCGATTGGAACTCCGGATGGAACTGAACGGCCAGGAACCACGGGTGCGCGGTCAGTTCCGCGATCTCGACGAATTTTCCGTCCGGCGAACGGCCCGACACGCGCATGCCCTGCTCGGCGAGCAGCCCCTCGTAGAGGCAGTTGAACTCGAAGCGGTGCCGATGGCGCTCGTGAATCAGCGAGGCGCCGTAAATGCGCTCGGCCAGCGAGCCTGGCGCCAGCTCGCACGCATACCGGCCCAGCCGCATCGTTCCCCCGAGCTCGTCGACCCCGAGAAGATCCCGCAGCTTGTAAATGACCTTGTGCGGGGCGTTCTCGTCCACCTCGGTTGAGTCCGCGCCCTCGAGCCCGCACACGTTTCGCGCGTACTCAACCGTTGCCCACTGGAACCCGTAGCAGATGCCGAAGAAGGGGACGCCGCGCTGGCGCGAATATTCAGCGGCCTTCATCATTCCGCGGGTACCACGCGACCCGAATCCGCCGGGAACGAGAATGCCGTGCGCTCCCTCGAGCAGCGCCGCCCCGCCTTCCTTTTCGAGCGCTTCAGCCTCGACCCAGTTCAGGCGCACCTTGAGCCGGTGAGCGAAGCCGCCGTGGTAGACGGCTTCGTTCAGGCTCTTGTAGGAGTCCTCGTAGCCCGTGTACTTGCCCACGACGTGGATCGTGAGGTCGTCCGCCGGGTGCTTGATGCGATCCACGAGCGCTTCCCACGCGTCGGTCCGCGCCTGGGTCAGGGGCAGACCCAGCTGCTTGAGCACAATCTGATCGAGCCCTTCGGCCTTCAGGACGAGCGGCACCTCATAGATCGTGTCGACGTCCTTGGCGGTGATGACCGCCTCCTCGTTGACGTCGCAGAAGAGGGCGATCTTGCGCTTGATGTCGGCGTCGAGGAATCGATCCGTGCGGCAGAGCAGGATATCGGGCTGAATACCGATCGACCGGAGGTCGCGGACGCTGTGCTGCGTCGGTTTCGTCTTCAGTTCGCCGGCGGACGCGATGAAAGGGACGAGCGTCAGGTGAATGTAGAGCGTGTTTTCGCGGCCGACGTCCTGACGGAACTGCCGGATCGCTTCGAGGAACGGCATGCTCTCGATGTCGCCCACCGTGCCGCCAATCTCGACGAGCACGATGTCGACGTCCTTGCTGGCCCCCCGGATCGCGTCTTTGATCTCGTTGGTGATATGCGG
>JAICQE010000065.1 GCA_025938035.1 Vicinamibacteria bacterium | reverse complement strand
CGTCAGCCACCCGGACGACATGGAGCCCGCGTTCATGGGCAACTCGGTGGCCCGATGGGACGACGACACGCTGGTCGTCGAGGCGGTGAACTTCAAGGAAGGCGGCTGGGTCAGCAACGGCGTCTTCACCAGCGACGCGCTTCGCATCACCGAACGCTTCACCCGCGTGGACCGCGACCAGATGAACTACGAAGCCATCATCGAGGATCCCAAGGTCTTCACCAAACCCTGGTCGATTCGCGCGACGCTGATGTTCCGTGAGGGTGCGCGCGTGCGCGAGTACTCGTGCGCGGAGAACAACCTCGATCCCGATCGATATCGTGAGTATCTGAAGAACCCGTCGCTCTTCACGCGCACGCCGGCCCCCGCGGAACGCTGATGCGGACGGCGGCTCTTCTCGTCGTGGCGTTCCTGGCAGCAGCATCCGTCGGCGCGCAAGGGCAGGCGCCTCCCGCGCCCCGGTTGACGTTGGCTTTCGAGTTGCGCGCAAAGGTCGGCCCGCCAACCGAGGTAGGACAGGTCAACGGAGGCCGCCGCCGTATCGTCCAGATCCTCGGCGGCACGTTCGAAGGCCCCCGGCTTCGCGGCAAGGTCCTGCCAGGTGGCGCCGATTGGCAGCTGATTCAGACGGACGGCTTTTCGCAGCTCGACACGCGTTACACCCTCGAAACCGATCGCGGGCAGATCATCTACGTACAGAACAAGGGGCTCCGGGATGCTCCACCCGAGGTCATGAAGAGGCTGCTGGGGGGAGAAGTCGTCGATCCGTCGCTGGTGTATTTCCGCACCGTGCCCACGTTCGAGACCGCAGCGCCGGATCTGCAGTGGCTCGTCCGGTCCGTGTTCGTCGGCACGGGCGAACGCTATCCCGACGACGTGGTGGTTCGCTTCTGGCGGGTCGAGTAGTGTCCCCGTCCTCGTTCAGCTCTAGTCCGACCCGTCGCCCCGGTTGACGTCAACGGTGCGGTCGTCCCCTCGGCCCGAGACGCGCACGCGCCATGGATTGCAGCACACCTCGCAATCCTGCACGAACGTGCCGAAAACGTCGGGCTCGACGTAGATCTCGACCTCTTCGCCGCAGTAGGGGCAGGTGACGACGAACGAATCTTCCATTGTGGAGCGTCCAGGAACGCCCCATTCCCAACGCCCAACTTCCCAAAGGGTTCAGGTTCTTGGAATTTGGGGTTTGGGATTTGGGATTTGGGATTTGAGAGTCCGCCTTACGGCACGATCCCGATTGGCGCCTGCCAGAACGCCACCTTCTGGCCGGCGGGTTCGAGCACGGTGACCTGGCAGTCGTAGCGGCCCGGCGGTAAGCTCTCGAGTGGAACGCTGATTCTGATCGGCACGGCCTTCGACCGCGGATGCATCCCGTCGGTGACCGCGACCGGCTGGGTTTCGAAGGCCTTCACCCCGTCCTTGTAGAACGTGACGAACGCCAGCACCGGATCCTGCGCTTCGGTCGCGTTGCGCTCGTACGCCTGCAGGTAGATGTACATGTCGCGCGACCGGCTGAACACGCGCGTCACGCTCGGCAGCAGCTTCTCGTTCCCGATGATGAGCGGGTTTCCGACGTTGTTCTTGTCCGTCGTCTTGACGCTGAACAATGCGTCGCTCATCGACTGCCGCTGGCTCGCGAGAACCACCGAGCTGATCGGCAGCTTCTTGTCTTCGCGATTGAGGTTCGGGATCGTGAAGTTCGTCTGGAAGGTGCCGATGCGGCCGACCTCGGCGTCCCGGGCCAGGAACTTGATCACGTACTTCCCGGGCAGCAACGTGAAGCCCGTCTCGTACTGGATCGGACGCGTGCTCAGGAGGGCCGCGTTCTCGTCGGAGAGGCGGAACTCCATGCCGTCCCGCATGTTCTGCTGTGTGACGCCGTAGTCGTCCTTGACCTCCACCAGGAAGTCGAGCTGCAGGCGCTGCGCGCCGCGCTTCCGGGCGATCTCCAGCTCGCTGCCGGGGATCTTCACGGCCACGGGAATGAAGTACTCGGCGCTATTGAGCTGGAAGTAGTTCAATTCCAGCGCGATGGGGATGTCGGTGATCGGATTGTCGAGCATCAGTGCCTCCTCGAGCTGACGCTCACGATCCGCCGTGGACTGCTTCGCCCATTCCTTGTCGGCGAAATACCCTTGCCGGTAGTTGAGGTCCGCCTGCAGGGCGGTATTCGCCAGACTGACTCTCACGCGGCGGTACTTGCCGTCGTTCTCGGTATGCGTGCTGTAGAAGCCGATGATGTAGTAGCTCGTCTGCGCGTCGGCGGCCTGCTTGATGCCGAGTGACAGGTCGTTGTAGTCGAACATCGCCGTGCCCCCGGTGTCCTTGGCGAGCGCGTAGAGCGTGTCCTGCGATCGCTGGAATCGGTTGATCGCCTGCTGGGCGAGCGCGCCGGTGAACATGCCGATGCCGCCGGGTGAGCGCTGGTTGGCGTCGCCCAGGGGCGCGCTGGCCACGAGTCCACGGGCGTCCACAGGGAAGATCTGCACGTTGGCGCGGATGGCGGCGTTGGTCGTCGCGCGCAGCTGCGCATTGTTGTCGGTGCCGTTGAGCCGCAGATTGCTCGCGAAGAAGACGAGCGACTTCTGCTCGGGGAGCGGACGGAGCATGCTGACCGCGGTCTGCAGCGCCGACAGCTGGCGGTCGGTGTTGAAGATGTTGAACTCGGCGTCGTTCTGGCCGAATGCCGTGCTCGGGTCCTCGGGGTCGCGCTCGCCGTCGCCGTCCTTGTCCTCGCCGTACACGAGGACGTAGATGACCTCGCGCAGCTTGGCGCGGTCGTCGGTGAAGTCCTGCTTCACGCGGACGGCGCCGCCGCCGAAGGTCATGATGGCGACGAGATCCGCCGGCGTCATCTGCTTGTCGAGGTACGTGAGCGCGGCGTCGTACGCGCGAATCTGATCCGGCGGTGGGGTGGCCGAGAGGTCGAAGTACAGGACGATCAGCCGCCGGTTCCGGAACCGGTCATCGCCGGCCGTTGGAGGCCGGATCGTGGAGTTGACGACGGCCGGAACATCCGAGGGTGCTGGCGGCGGTGCCGGGGTCGCGTCTGCCAGCGTGACTGTCGACGACAGCGGCGGCAGCGGCGTCTGCGAATCCAGCCGCTGATACTCGACGAACGCGATGCTCTGCGGCTGATTGTCCTCCGTGACGATGAAGTCCTTCGCGGTGAGGCCTTCGATCGGGCGACCGTCCCTGTCTCTGACGGTGACCGTTGTGACGATCAGCCGCTGGGTGGTCCGGAAGACAGGCTGAGCGGGCTGCTGGTTCTGCTGTTGCGCGTGTCCGGAGGCCTGAAGGCCTCCGGCTACCAGCGCGAAGGCCACGAATGTCGGGAGCCGGAGGCCTTCAGGCCCCCGGAACCTGCGGAAGCATTCCTTCATCAGAACCTCAGGCGCACGCTTGTGCGCAGTTTACGCACGTCGTTCGTACTGCTGGGCAGCCCGAATTCCGGGCTCGTGACGAGCGTCGTGATGCGCGTGTACGTCAGCCGGTTGAGGACGTTGGTCGCGTCAACCCGCCAGTCCATGTTGATGCGGTCGCCGAGACGGAACGTCCGCGCGATCGCGGCGTTCAACGAAAAGGTCTTCGGTCCTCGAATCGAGTTGCGCCCCGCATCGCCCCATGCACCCGGCGACGGCGCCGTGAACCACGCCGGGTTGGCATAGCGGCCGTCGGGCGTGTCGTCCGTGTTGCCGGTGAGCGCGGGCCGCACGGAGCCGATGATGCCGGCGACGGGCGAGAAGAAGACCGGCGTGAGCGGCATCCCGCTGCCTGTGTTGAGGTTGGCGGTGAACGTCCAGTCCTTCAGCAGGCGGCCCTTCCAGCCGTCGAGCAGCGTGCCTCCGGTGATCCCGGCGCCCGTCGTGTACTCGGCGGTCACGTTGATCAGGTGCCGCTGATCGAAGTTCGACGGCGCGTATTCCGCCTCCAGATCGAGCCAGTTCTGCGCCAGCGCCCCGCCGTCCATCGAGGCGCCGCCAAACGCGGCCGCATTGTCCATCGCCTTGGCGAGCGTGTACTGAATGGACGCGGTGAACCCGTTGCGCAGCCGGCGTCGCAGTTGCACCTGGCCCGCGTTCCTGATCGAGCGCCCGCCCGACGTGAGATAGCGGAACCCGGTCGGACATGACTGGCACGGGTTCGCCGCTCCGGCCGGATATGTGTTCGGCAGGAACTGCTGCATCAGATTCGTGCCCTTGGCGCCGAGATACGTGGCGGCGACGGTCAGCGAGAAGGGCAGATCACGCTGCACCGACACCTGCCAGTTCTGGGCGGTCGAGACCTTGAACTCCGGGTCCACGGCGAAGGTGTTGAGCGTGGTGGCCGGACCGGAGATGAGGAACCCGTTGGCGAGGGTCAGCGGATTCTCCGGAGTGCTGGCGATGTTGAACGTCGTGGACAGCGGCGGCTGCTGCGCGAGCAGCGTCGCGATCGACTGATAGACGTTCGTGTTTCGATACAGCCCATAGCCGGCGCGCACGACCAGCGACGAACCCGGCACGGGACGCCAGGCCATCGCGAGCCGCGGCTGGAGGCCCCCCTTGTCCGTCTGCAGCAGCGCGTCGTTGTAGGTGATGCCGGTGATGGCGCCCGTCTCACCGGCGAGCACCGGCGCGACCGCGCTGAAATCGTTCGCGACATCGAGGTTCACCAGGCGGCCCCGCGCCTCCGTGATCGGCGACTCGTATTCCCAGCGGACGCCGAGCTGCAGCGTGAACGACGGCGACAGCCGCCAGTCGTCGGTGAAGTACGCCGCGTACGACTGGCCGCGGAAGTCCTTGTCGGGATTCCCGAAGGCGATCGAGCTCGTCTGCGGCAGCCCCAGGAGGAAATCGGCGAAGTCGAGACCCGTCGCGGCGCCCGTGAACGCGAAGCTGCCGCGGGGATCCTGCTGGCCGACCACGTCGTTCAGATGCCGGCGTGCTTCACCCCCGAACGTCATGTTGTGGCGTCCGCTGAAGCGCGAGACCTCGGCGGCGGCGACGTGCGTCTGCGTCGTGCCGCGCGAGTACCGGGCGTCGCCGAGGCTTTCGATATCGCTGGCAAACGTCAGCGACGGAGGCCCCCAGTTCACCGGGCTCTGATCGTTGCCCGGAATGCCGGCGTCGCCCGAGACGTTCACCCGATTGGCGAAGTACGGCAGCGACTCGTTGGCCAGACGCGTGTACTGGTACCGGGCGCGCATCTGCATGAACGGGGAGATCCGCAGCGACCAGTTGCCCTGCGTGTCGAATCCGCTGGACTCGCGCGAGCTGTCGAATCCGAACAGGCTGCTCGAGTCGTTGACGCTTCGTTGGAAATTGACCGTGCCGTTGATCTGGTTGCGGTTGTTGATCTGATAGGCGGCACGCGACTGCACGCTGTCCTGGCGCGTGTCGGTGAGAATCGGCGATTCGAAGTTGAAGCGGCCGGTGGCCGAGCCGCCCGCTCGTGGATAGTAGCCGACGAGCGCGGCGGCCTGCGGACTGATGCGATCGCCGGGGATCTTGTTGCCCTCGAAGGGACGGCCCGTCGTCGGGTCGATGACCGCCACCGCCTGGCCGAGCGCGTTCACGGTCTGGGAGAAATCGCCGGCACGCTCGAGATCCGTGGGCATTCGCGCGGATCGGGTGATGGCATTCGTGTCCGACGTGCCCTGGTAGCCGACGAACACGTTGATCGGGTTGCGCAGCAGCCGCGGTATCCGGATGGGCCCCTGGAACGTGCCGAGCCCCTGCACGTCCGTGTACGACGGCCGCGCGCTCTGGAAGCCGGTAATGGAGAACGGCCGCGCGTCGAGCGCAGAGCTGCCGAACTGGAAGCCGGCCGCGTACGTGTAGAGCGAGCGCTGATTCGGGCGGGCGTTGCCGAACGCGCGTGGCTGGGCGAACGGCGTGGACGCGCCGTTGTTGACGCTGCCATTGATCAGCAGGCCGTCGGCAGCGCCCATCCCGCCTGGATCGGCCGGCGCCTCGGGGAGAGCCGCCACGGCGCCGGCGGGACGCGGCGTCGCGGCCTGCGTGACGCCCGTGCGCTGAAACGCGCCCTGCGCCCCAGGTGCCGCAGCCGTCGAGGCAGGGCCGCGAGCCTGTTGCTCAACACCAGCGGCGGGCGCCGCGGGAATCGGTTCCTGCCGCTGTACCGTCAGCTCGCTCGAAATCTGTTCGTACGATTTCAACGTCAGCTCGAACGGCGGCGGTGCGCCCTCGGTGGGCACGGTCAGGTCGCGCGTCACCGTCGAAAACCCGAGCATCTCGACCGTCAGCGTCCAGACGCCGGCGGCCAGATCGACGAGCCGGAAGATGCCGTCCGCATCGGTGCTCGCGGCAACCTTCTTGTCAGCCTGCGACGCGGTGACGGTCGCCCCTGGCACCGGCACCCCGTTGAAGAGCACCTGGCCGTACTGATCCGCGGCGAATGCGGGCTGTCCGAATGCGAACAGCACGATCAGCATCCAGGAGAGCGCCCGTTGCGCCCGTCCCGGGCGGACGTGATTAGTTTTCCGAGGGTTGTTGGACACCATCAATCACCAGGACCTCGACGGGTCCGCGCGACGATTCGAGTTTGAGTCCCAGCTGTTCCTGCAGTGCGGTGACGAGCGGCGGCCCATTGGGATCGATCGGCGGCAGTTGAATTCCCGGCGGCGGCGCCAACGCGCCGCGTCCGGGACCGTCAGGCGTCCACGACAGCACGAAGTCGAAGCCGCCGCTCAGCCCGGTCCTGTCGATGACCGGTCGCCCCACCTGATTCGACAGGAAGTTCGAGAGTTGAGTCACCGGCTGCCCGTTGCCCTCGATCCGGCCCGGCGCGAGCATCATGCCGCAGCCGCCCAACGGCGCCTGCCCTCTGCCCGGTCCGCCCCTGCCAACCGCCGCGCCGCCTTCGCGCAGAGCGTAGGGCGCGGGCGCCGCCGGATCACCTCGACGGCCCCGTCCTTGCGGTCCGCAATCTTGAGCGGAAGGTTTCAGTGCCGGTCCGGGTGTGCCATCGGCCCTGGCCAGACGCAGCTCGAATACGGGCAGTTCACGCGTTTCGCGGTGCATGACCAGCTTGAAGCGCTCGGCCATCATCCGGCGCAGAAGGAGATCGGCCTGCGCCGCCGTGACCGGCGTATCGGCCCGAAGCTGGATGTCCCATCGATCCGTGGCTATCCAGTCGGGTCCGCCGATCAGTTGATTCTGCTGGATGCCGTACGACTGCACGATCAGTTGCCGCAGCGGTACACCGGTCAGCGTCCGCCCGGCGGGTTCGGAGCGGAACGCGATGAAGCCAGCGTTCTCCTGGCTGCGCTTGATAGATGCCTCGAATCCCGGCAGCGGCTCATCGGCGGACGGCTGCGCGCCCGCCGACTGCGCGTGGAGCGTCTGCAGGACGGCGCCTGTCGTCATTACAGCCGCGGCTGCGACAGCCGTCGTGATAACTCGCAAGCAGTTCATGATCTCCGGGCCGTTGTCGACGTCTGCTTTGACGAATGTCGATCGCGATTAGTTGTGTTATCGGGCGTCCGCGATCATGTCTACTACAAGTGTAGGTGATAAACAAGTCCGTTCTCGCGCGCCTTGACACGCATTATCGGTAGACAGGCAATCCGTTCCATCGGTTGGACACCGCTCGGAGGAAAAGCGACGGTGTCCGGAATCGGACACCGACCCCCCCAACGGTTGTTCACACTTAGAAGCCAGAAGCGTGAACAACCGGTTCAGTCGGTCACCGGCCGCTCCGCCGACTCGATGACGAGCACCTCGACGGGTGCCCGCTGCGCCTCGAGCCTCAGCCCGAGTTGCTCCTGAAGGGCAGCGAAGAGCGATGTGCCGTCGTTGAAGGCGCTTTGGGGGCCGCCGGCGGGGGCCGTCAAGTCCGGCGTCCACTTCAGATCCAGATCGAACGTGCCTGTCAGCCCGGTTCGATCGATCACGACTCTGCCCGTTTGCGGGGCGAGGTACCGCGCGAGATCCGTGAGCGTGACGCCGCTCATCGTGAACAGGCCCGCCACTGAGAGGGATCCGCAAAATCCACGCTCCACGTCCGGCGTCTGTAGTGGCGCACCGGCCTTCTGTGCGGCGAGTCGCGCCGCTTCACATTGGCCGTCGGACGGCTGGAGCTGCGGTCCGAGCCGGCGATCCGATCTCGCGGGCACCAGCACATAGACAGGCACCTCGCGTGTCTCCGGCCTGGCGACGAGCTTGAAGCGGGTCGCGAGCAGATTCTGCATCATAGTCATGATCTGCAGACGACCCGCACTCCCTTCGGGTGCTTTCGCGACAATGTCCCAGCGGTCGCGTTCCATCCAGTCGGGCGCGTTCGCGCCAGGAACGATCTGGACGCCCTGGACCTCGTACGCGTTGCGGATGATGTGGAAGAGCGTCATGTTCTGAGCGGTGAGCTGACCGTTCGCTGCCACGTTGAACAACAATCCCGGAGGGCGTTGCTCGGCGGAGGCGTTGCGCCTGATCGAGGCGACCTCGAACTGCATGCTGGCCGGCGGCGCGGGAGCGGGCGACTGTGCCGCCCGCGCGATTGACCCGACCGGCGGCGAGATTCGCGACGGAGCTGACGCTTGTGGCGCGTCGTTCGACGAGGGCCGCTCGGCGTGTTCGATGAGCAGGTGTTCAAGTGGAGCGGTCGAAGGTCTCAGGCTGAGCCCGAGCTGCTCCTCGATCGCGGTGAACAGCGACGGACCGTTCGGGTCCAGGCGAAGGGTATCGTCCGGGGGCGGTCCAGGCAGCTGGCCAGGGTCCGGCGTCCACGTCAGTTCAACGTCGAAGAACCCGTTGATTCCGGTGTTGTCGAGGACGCGGCGCCCGCTTCGCGGGCCTGACAGCAGCGCGGCGATCTGCGCAACCGTGACCCGCCGGCCCGCGATCCGGCCAGGTCGCGTCGTAAAGCCGCCGCACCGTTCCGACGGCGGCGCCACGCATTCCTCCTCGGCGGCGGGTGTCAGTCGTGCGCCCCTGCTCGCGGCGACGAGCGCATACACCGGCGTGTCCCTGATTTCGCGACGGACGCGCAGGTTGAAGCGGTCCGCAAGCAACGTCTGGAGCATCACCAATTGCTCGTTCCAGCTTGCCGTCCCCTCCGGTCGTGCCTCGACGTCGTACCGATCGGTACTCATCCAGCCCTCGGCGCCTTCCGGCTCCGTTCGATACGCCGTCGCGATCAGGTCGATCAGCGTCACATTACGTCCGACGAACGCATGGCCTGCGGGCCCGATGGTCTGATTCCGCGTAGGTGAGGTATTTGGTTTGATCGACGCCACCTCGAACCTTCGGACAGGTTCGCCACCCTGCGACGCGGGCGCTGGCGCAACCGCCTGCGCGGAACCGGCGACCGTATAAAGAGGCGAGATCGCGAACGTCAGCGCCGCGGCTCCGACGACCGCGGCCGACGTCCAGACGATGCCGGCGCGGCCACGCGCCTGGTGGGGATCGAGTACCGCGCGGACACGCGCGGAGAGATCGCTGCGAGCCGCCATCGAGAGGACAGCGATCGGGCTGCCTGCCGACACGCGCCTGGCCAGAGACACGAGCTGTTCGGCATACGTTGCTCGCTCGGCGTCGCGCAGCACGGCATCGTCACACGCCCGTTCGGCTTCCAGACAGAGGCGGCGCGAGGCCATCCAGACGAGCGGATGGAACCAGTAGAGCGCGCAGACGACTCGCGTGACGAGGAGCACGAGCCAGTCGGCGCGCCGCACGTGCTCCAGTTCGTGCGCAACCGCGTGGCACACCGCCGTGCGATCCCATGTGGTCGCATCCATCGGCAGTCCGATCGCTGGTCGCCCGGCGCCGAACGTCATGGGCGCGGTCAGCTCGTCGTGAAGAAACACATCGACCCGGCGGCGCGGGCCGCTCTCGCGAGCGAGCGCAGTCGCCAGGTCCTCGGCCTCCGGCCATGGCACACTCGTGCGCCGAATCGTGCGGAGCTGCCACAGTGCGAGGCCAAGTCGAAGAAGCAGGCCGATCGTCACCGCCACCCAGACGACGCGCACCGTCGTTGCCGGTGCGGGTAAGTGCCCCCCGCGCGTCGGCGCACCATCGTCCGAAAGGGCACCGCGAGCCGCAGGCGTGACGATGTCCACTTGTTCCAGGACGAGTGCGACGTTGACCTCGTACGCGACGGGTACCTGGATGACCCGTTCCGGCAGCAGCAGCGCCGCCGGCGGCAGGATCAGCAGGACGCCGAACGTGGACGCCAGGACGAGTGCGCGCACTGACGCACGCGCGCCCCGCAGGCATCGGACCGCTACGAGCGCCAGCCCAAGGACGACGGTTGCCTTCGCCAGGAGCGACAGTTCCGCCATCGTGTGGTCCTCTCTACTAGGCGCACCCCTGCGCCTCGCACGAACGATTTGACTGACGAAGCCGAACCACGAACGATCCGAACAATGAACGATTCGAACGGCCCGAACGATTCGAACGACCCGAACGACTCAGTTCTCGGTCGGTCGCTGGACGCGATCGATCACCAAGACTTCTACCGGTCCACGCGCCCGCTCCAGCCGGAGGCCGAGCTGTTCTTGCACCGCCGTAAAGATCGACGGACCGGCATCCGACGCGGGTGTCAGGGCCGTCCATGTGAGATCCACGTCGAACAAGCCGTCCAGACCCGTGCGATCGACAACGATCCGATCGACGCGTCTCGTCAAGGCCGACGCGAGCTGCGCAAGAGTGATTCCGCCCGCGACGAGACTCGATCCGACAGTAAACGAGCCGCAAGTGGGACGGTTTATTCCACCTGTGCTCGGACTTGTGCCCGCGCCGGCAGTGCCCGGGCGCGTGGATCGCGCCTCCGGTGAACAGTCGATCTCGGATCTGCGCAGATTGGGCCCGACGCGACGATCGTCACGCGCCGCGACCAACGCATAGATCGGCATTTCCCTGAATTCGCGATGCACGGCCAGTTTGAACCGCTCGCCGAGCAACGCCTGCAACATCAGTGTTCGCTGCTCAGGGTTTATGTCAGCCCCAGCCTTTGCTGTCACGTCGAACCGCGCCGAAGAGGCCCACTCCGGCACATCCACCAGTTGCGAGTCCCGGAAGCCGTACGCACTCTGGATGAGCAGCAGCAGTGGTGCATTCACGGCCGTGAATCCTCCGCCAGGCTGCCATCCCATGCTCATCGAGCCACCGCCCGTCGTGTTCGGCTTCACGGAAGCCACCTCGAAGTCAGGCGCGGTGACGCTCGCCTGAATTGCCCGCCTGCCGTTGTCTGCACGGGCCCGTCGGCCGACCTCCGCACCGACGTTTCCCGTGCCCGGAGAGTCCAAAGGCGGCCCTGATGTGTTCTTCAGCTCCGGCGCGTCGTTCGGCGTCGGCCACTCGGCGTGCTCGATGATGAGGAGTTCCACTTGACCGCGCTCCGAGGTGTCTGGCGAGGTCTGCACCGGCGCGGAGCGGTTGACCGCGGACAGAGGAGAGATCGCGAGCGTCAGCGCAGCGGCTCCCGCAACGGTGGCCGACGTCCAGACGCCCCCCGCGCGTCCGCGCGCCTGCTGCGGGTCGAGCACCGCCCTCACACGCGCTGACAGATCGCTGCGAGCCGCCATCGAGAGGACGGCGGTCGGGCTGCCTGCCGACACGCGCCTGGCCAGAGACACGAGCTGTTCGGCATACGTTGCTCGCTCGGCGTCGCGCAGCACAGTGTCGTCACACGCCCGTTCGGCTTCCAGACAGAGGCGGCGCGAGGCCACCCAGACGAGCGGATGGAACCAGTAGAGCGCGCAGACGACCTGCGTGACGAGGAGCACGAGCCAGTCGGCGCGCCGGACGTGCTCCAGTTCGTGCGCAACCGCGTGAGACACCGCCGCGCGGTTCCACCGTGGCGCATCCATCGGCAGGCCGATCGCTGGATGCCGAACGCCGAACGTCATGGGCGCGGCCAGATCCTCGTGCAGAAACACATCGACGCGCCGTCGCAGCCCGTTCTCGCGGGCGTAAGCCTTTACCAGCTCCGCGGCACCGGGCCACGGGACACCGGTGCGCCGAATCGTCCCCAGTCGCCACAGCGCGAGGCCCAGGCGAAGGAGCATGCCGATCGTGACCAGCGTCCAGACGATGCGCAGCACGACCGCGGGTGCAGGTAGGTGCCACGCGTGCGGCGAAGCACCCGCGTCCGACGGCGCGGCGGGACTCGCCGGGGCGGCGATCTCCAGTTGTTCCAGGACGAGTGCGACCTCGTCCTCGTACGCGGGGGGTACTTGAATGACCCGTTCCGGCAGCAGCAGCGCCGCCGGCGGCAGGATCAGCAGGACGCCGAAGGTGGACGCAAGGACGAGCGCGCGCACGGACGCGCGTGCGCCGCGAAGCCCGCGCGTCATCGCCAGTGCGAGGGTCAGCAGGATCGTAGCCTTGGCCACGAGCGACAGCTCCGCCATCATGGCTTCCTCCCTTTGTCTACCGGATCGGCTTCACGCCGTTCCTTTCCCCTCACCCGCTCGATCTCGGCCTGCAGTGTGTCGAGCTCCTCGTCGGTCCACGACTCCTGCTTCAGCAGCGTCGTCATCAACTGCTCGCGCGAGCCGCCGAAGAACACGCGCAGGTACTGCTGGAGTGCTGCCTTCCTGGCGATGGCCGGGGACGTCGTGGCCGAGTACATGTAGCGGAGGCCCTCTTCTTCGTGCCGGAGAACCCCCTTGGCCTCGAGCCGTACGAGCATGGCGCGTACTGCCGAATAGCCCGGCGGGTTCGTGAGCCTCGCCCGGATGTCCTCGGCCGATGCCCGGTTGCCGAGGGCGAACACCGCATCCATGATTTCCCGCTCGCGTCGGGAGAGCTGTTCGAGGGAAGGCGGTCGCTTTCTGGATCGGTCGGCCATCATGCTACAGGCGTAGCAACTTACTGCTACGCGTGTAGCATGTCAAGTCCGGGACGGGAGCTCGGGGGATTAGCGGTTCGAACTTCTGGCGCCGTCCGTGACTCTTAGAAGACAGCAGGCAGAGTGTGGTCACAGCGGGTGAGGAAGTCCGCCTGGTAATCCGGGCCCAGATCGGGGACCGCGAGGCGCTGGAGCAGGTGCTGCGGAACGTCCAGCCGCCGCTCCTGCGGTATGCCTCCCGGCTGGTCGGGCCCGATCATGCCGCCGACGTCGTCCAGGACGTGCTGATTGCGATCGCCCGGAAGCTGGCATGGCTCACCGAGCCGCGTCTGTTCCGGCCGTGGGCCTTCCGGATTGCCAGCCGCGCCGCGTTCCGGCATCTGCGGATGGACAAGCGCTGGGCCCCGCGCGCCGACGAGGATGCGCTTGCGGCCATCCCCGCGTCGGAGCCGCCCTCCGAGGAGCGGCTCCGAGAACTGCTCGCGAGCGACGAGCTGTCCCCCGCGAGCCGCGCCGTGCTGCTGCTGCACTTTCAGGAGGAGATGCCGCTGGCCCAGGTCGCCGCGGTGCTGGAGATCCCGGTGGGAACCGCGAAATCGCGGCTGGCGTACGGCCTCGAGGCGCTGCGCCGCCACCTGTCCACCAGAAGGAGATCGTGATGGCTCATGACGACGAGATGATGCTGCGCAATGCGCTCGACGCGGTCGATCGCGGTCGACGGCTGGCGATGATTGGTGTGGTGGCGCTGCTTGTCGCGACGGTGTTCGCGCTGTACACCTCGTTTCACGTCGTCGGTGGTCCGCCAACCGGAGGCGACGTGACGCTGAAGGCCGTCTTCGCCACGGCCGTATCGGGCATGCTGCTCATCGCCAGCTGCACGGCGCTCGTGATGATGCACGTGACACGTATGACGAAGTCGATTCTGCGCGCGCTCGATCGGCCGAACGCACGCTGAGTTCACGCAAGGAACATCGCACCTCGAAGGCCGAAGTCCGAGCCGCGTCAGTTCGCCTCCGGCCTTTCCGCCCCGTCGATGACGAGCACGTCAATCGGCTCTCGGCTGGCTTCGAGCCTGAGCCCGAGTTGTTCCTGCAGCGCCGTGAACAGATCCGCGCGGTCAGGATCCGCGGAACCGCTCCCGGTTCCGGGCGAGAACTTCATCTCGAAGCCATGGTTGCCTTTCAGTCCGGTGCGATCGAGCACCGGACGATCGATCCCCGTCACGACCGGCGTCGTGGTCAGGACCTGTGCCAGCCACTCCATCGGCGCACCCCGGGAGCGCAGGATGCCTGGGCCGAACATGACCGCGCCGCAGGGGGGCAGTTCGCCGGGCGGAAACGGCTGGCCCGGCTGGGCCGGCTTCGCCTTGGCGCACTCTTCCTCAGAGATCGGTCGGAGTCCCGCCGCGAGCGGGCCGTCCGGCCGGACTCGAACCAACAGATAGACCGGGAGTTCCCGGGTTTCCCAATGGGCCGCGAGCCTGAACCGCTCGGCCAGGAGACGCTGCAGCATGAGCCTCGTCTGCTCCGGCGGCGTGGGCTGCGTCGCCGTGGGCGTCGTGGCCGTGACATCGTACTTGTCGCTGTCGAGCCAGTCGGGTCCGCCCGCGATTTCCTGATCCAGGAGATTGGTAGCGGTGCCTGCCGTAGCCCCCGGCTTTGCGTACGCCATCTTGATCAGCGTTTTCAGCGTGATATTCGTCGTCGTGAACCGCGAGGGCTGGAACTGGCCGCCCCGTCCGCCACGGCCGGTTGAGGGATTGGACCGGATCGACGCCTCGTCGAACGCCGGAAGGGTGCCGGGCGCGGCGATCTGCCTGGTCTGCGGCGGCGGATTCAGGGCGCCAAGCGCCACCGGTGCTGCGAAAGCGGCGGCGCCGGCCGCGGCGAGCATGGTCTTGCGCCAGAGGGGAAGTGGTTTGCTGACGTCGGTCGAAATGATCCGCTCGATACGTTTCTTCAGATCCGACCCGGTCACCCCCGCCACGCACACCAGCGGCGACTCGAGGTAGAACTTGCACGTCTTCAGAATGCCTTCGGCGTAGACCTCGGGTTCGCTGCCCAGACGAAGCACTTCCTCGTCGCAGGCACGCTCGCGTTCGTCCACGAGGCGCGACCCGATCCACCACACCATCGGATGGAACCAGAAGATTGCCTGTACCGCCATGTGCAGCGCCGCGGCCAGGTTGTCGCGCCGTTGCAGGTGGCAGAGCTCGTGCGCGAGGATCGCCTCGACCTGGTCGTCGGTCAGATGCTCGCCGATGGCGCGCGGCCACAGCAGAACGGGTCGTGCGACGCCGAAGACACCGGGCTCGAGCGGGGCGGACGTGGCCAGCATCGGCAGCGGACGGATTCCGCGGGCGAGCGCCAATCGCTCGAGTGTCGCAGCTTCGCGCCCCGACCAGATCCGCTCGGCGTGCCCGACGATCCGGCGGACCCTGCACCAGCGCACGGTCCAGAGCAGAAGCACCGCGGCGCTGCCGAACGCCCATACGGGCGCAGCCAGTCCAAGCAGCGCCGGGAACAGCGAGAACGACGCGGGCTGACCCGTAGCCTCGCGGATCGAAAGATCGGTCCGCGTGAACGGCTGGCTCACGCTGTCGATCAGCACGACCGGGTTTTCATAGGGCACCACCTCCACGGTGCGCCAGGACAGCGCGCCGCCGATCGCCGTCAATGCGGCGAACGGCAGGAGGAACTTCACCGACGCGGCCATCCAGATCCAGTACCGGACCTGCGCACCATGCCCGCGCAGTGCCAGAGCCGCCAGACCCGCGAGTGCCGCGACGATCGTCGACTGCCACAGGTGATCGGCGGCGAACGTCAACGTGTCCGCAGGAATCGGGAGCGCAGGAACTGGTATCCCCCCGAACTGTGGGTCAGGCGGTTCGATTCGGGTGACGACGACGATTTCCACCGGCGCCTTCATCGATTCGAGGCGCAGCCCGGCCTGGTCTCTCAACGCGGTGACGAGCGAGGGTCCCGCCGGATCGACGCCTGGTGGCACGGCGCCGCCGCGCTGCACGATTGCCGCCGCTGAGAAGGCCTCGGGGGTGTAGGCGAGATCGATGTCGTAGCGGCCGGCGAGTTCCGTGCGGTCGAGGACCGGTCGGCGCTGGGAGGGCGCGAGCAACCCCGCCAGCGCCTGCATCTCGATGCCGGTGGCGCGAATCCGCCCCGGCCCTTCCGTGGGATGGATGCCGCAGACGCCGCGTCCAGGGGTCGGCTGTGCCGGGGCCCGCGCGGTGCGGTTGGTCGTGCCGACGGCGTCGCACACGGCCGACGACGGCGTCACCTTCGGACGGGCCGCGCCGGGAATCGTGACGAGCGCAAGGACGTCCATCTCCTGAGTCCTGCGTTCGACGACCAGCTTCAGACGATCGGCCAGCAGCGGCTGCAGCATCCGCTCCAGGTCGTCGACGCTCGCCGGCTGCGCGGCCTTGGCCACGACGTCGACGCGCAGCGTCATCGCCCATTCCGGCAGGTTCACCACCAGCGAGGGCAGCTGCACGCCGTACCCGGTCTGTATGAGCTCGCGCAGCGCGATGTTGGTGAACGCGAGACGGCCGCTCGCGGGCACGATCTCCGTCTGCGCGCGGGGCGCGCCGGACGTATTCACACGCAGGGACGCAGCCTCGAATTGCTGGGCCTGGGCCGCTGCGGCCGTCGCCAGGATCGACACGAGCACCACGCCGGTTGTCCGCGCGCTCATCGTCCCTTCTCCTTCCTGGGAAGCTTTCGAAGCAGCTGTTCCGCTTCCTGGACGTCCTCCAGCGTCAGCTTGCCGGACTCGATCAGGTGGGCGACGACAGGCTGCGATCGGCCGCCGAAGAAGCCGAGGAGCTCGTCGATCAGCCGGCGTTGCGTCGCCGTCCGCGAGACGACGGGCTCGAAAATGTGCGCGTTGCCGATCTTCTTCATCCGGCGGACGGCCTTCTTCGCCTCGAGGCGATAGACGATGGTCTGCACCGTCGTGTAGGCCGGACGCTCTTTCTCTGGAAAGAATTCCTGGATCTCGCGGACCGACGAGGCACCTCGCGTCCAGAAGGCCTCCATGATCTGCAGCTCGAGCTTCGACAGGCGGGGGAGTGCCACGGGCGTCCCTCCTAATAACGTGGGTATATCTACTACAATCGTAGTTAATAACGCAAGGACGGCCGGCCGTCCTGCGTCTTCGCGCGGCCCCGACGATTCGCCGCGATCATCTCGATGCCGTACTGCGTCATCAGCAGGTCGTCGAGTCCATCGCTGTCATAGCCGCGGTCGCCGATCAGGCACCACGGGAGGTCGGGGAGGAAGCGCGCGTCGAGGGTGGCGGGGACGAGGTGTGGCTCATACGGTGAAGCGCTGGCCACGTGCACGGCGATAGGAAGACCGCCGCGGTCGCAGATCGCCATGACCTTGGAGCCTTTGCCACGGCGCGTTGGACCGATTTCAGGGCCCCTTTTTTCGCCGAGGCGAAGGTCGCGTCGACGAAGGCTTCACTCAGATCGATTTTGCCGCGGTCCCGGAGGTCCTCGGCGAGGCGTTGCAGCAGCCGATCGAGGCGGCCCGAGCGCTGCCAGAGTTGGAAGCGACGATGGCAAGTCTGGTACGGCGGATAGCGCGATGGCAGGTCGTGCCACGGCGCGCCCGTGCGCAGGACCCACAGGACGCCGTTCATGACGGCCCGCGGATCGGTCCACGGCCGGCCGCGCCCATCCGGGCGACGGCGAGGACGGAACGTCGGTTCGAGCACGGCCCACTGGGCGTCGGTCAGGTCCATGCCGTCGAGTACGACGGCGATTCTACCGATGTTTCCCGTTGATGCAGCCCGGTGTTGTCAGGGCAACTGTTCTCTGAGGTGCGGGCGGCAGAACGGCCATGCGCCAAGTACCAGCAATAGGCCACCTACAACAATGAATACGAGGGTCACGGAAAAGCCGGCCAGGAAATGCGGCAGAGTATAAGGTACGCCCTCGAAGAACAATCCATACACAATTCTCACCGCAAATAGCGCGACAAACGCAAATACAGGGAACAGTGCGGCCACGATGCGCTCGAGGAGTGAACCCTTCATTCGGCGGGACCAATATGCGGCGAGGGCGCCGACGAATGGCAGCACCAGATATGGGATGGCCAGGAACTGGAATCTGGTCTTGTCAAAAGGCAACCAGATGAGCACCCAATAGAATCCGAAAAACAACAGACAGGATGCTGCTCCAGGCAACCACACCTTCTTGATATCGTCCGCGGTCGCGACGTTCGCACCGTAGCCAGCGGATCTGAGTTTGAGCATCTTGGGGACCATCGCTCCTGCTCCTTTCGCATTGGCAGCCGTGACCGCCGTCGACGACTGAGGGTTGAGCCAGGCATCGACGGCGCCCGCAACGAGATCGACGGCCGTGCGGAACGAGGCTGGCTGAGCGGCCAGCAATTCCGCGAGCTCCCGGCCATAGCGGCGACGCCAGGCCGGCGGATAGAGCCGAATCAGCCAGGTCACGCCTTCGCCAGCCGCCTCTGGCCGACCTTCGCCACTGACTGCATGCTGGCGAGCCGCGCGCGCAGCGCTTTCGCGCCGACCGCCGTGAGCTGGTAGGGATTGCGCCGGTCCTCCGTGTCGAGCCCCTCGATCAGGCCACGCGATTCGAGCCTGGCGATCGCGCCGTAGAGCGATCCTGGCCCGAAGCGCACGCCCGCGAAGGACGCGATGTCTTCGGTGATCGCGTAGCCGTGCTTGGGACCTTCGGCGAGGCTGACGAGGATCAGCAGTGCCGGCTCACCGAACCGGCCGAACTCCTCGAGATCCGCAACGTCATCACGGCGTGCCATGCTCCGTCCTCAGTAATACTGTTAGCGTAGTATTACTGTAAACGTAGTATAGTGTCAAGCTGGAATTCGACTCACTGACGTCGGCACAACGGGCCGCCAGAATTGCGCCCGATAAGGCTGACCCGCTTCACTGTCTCACCGCGCATCGCACCGAGACCTTCAAGCTGTCGACGGACCCGCTGCTCATCGAGAAGGTGCGCGACATCGTCGGCCCGTACATGCATCCACCGACGCATGCGGTCGTGTTCTGCGTGGACGAGAAATCGCAGATTCAGGCGTTGGACCGCACGCAACCCGTGTTGCCGATGCGGCCCGGCCAAGTCGAAGGTCGCACGCACGACTATCGGCGGCATGGCACGACCCCATTGTTTGCGGCGCTCAACGTGAAGACCAGTGAGCTCATCACGCAGGCTCGTCACCGAACCACAGATCGCACAGGCGCGGTTTGAAACCCGTAGCCGTCACCACGTGATGCACGTGGGCGGCCAAACCGTCGTAGCCGCCCGGACGAATCGTGCTGAGTGGCACTGATTCCACCGATTTCGGAACGCTGGTGTATCCAGATGGCGCCGATGCCCACTGGAACATTTGGAGCGCTTCGTACGCCGAGGCGAGATCCATTCGCGAACATCACGGGGGGTATCTACTGGCGTATCGACGACACTCCTTCATCGTCGATCGCTACTTCATCGAAACGCTGGGGTTGCTGCCAGAGGATCCGGACTGGGAATTGATCGGTCGGGATTGGGTGAAGCCGCGGCAGATGGATGCTCGCGCACGGCTTTATGACACACTCATTCGGCGACGGCTGAGTGCCGGTCTGACGTAGCTCTATAGGCCGCCCAACAAGCGTTTGCAGCCGTCGACGTGCCATTCACGTGCCGTCGCGGCTGAAACGCGGACGTTAGGCATCAGTAGGAAACGCCAATGCCAGACCAATCGTTCAGGCCTCACCTCGAGCCAACACAGGAAGCCGGGCGGGAGTTCTTCAGCCGTAGCATTCAGGGACCGGTGGTGATGCTCAATTTGATGCGGTTCCGGAAGATCGCCGATTACTCGGATGCCCCGCATCTGGCTCCAGCCGCCCCAATCAGCGGTGAAGCTGCATACAAGCTGTACATGGATCACACGCTACCTCTCCTCACGAAGTCGGGTGGGGAGGTCCTGTTCTATGGAAGCGGTGGCAAGTATCTGATCGGGCCGAGCGACGAACGGTGGGACGCCGCAATGTTGGTGCGTCAGGCCAGTTTGGCGTCGTTCTTGGCGTTCGCCTCAGATCAGAGCTATCTCCTGGGCATCGGGCACCGCACGGCGGCGTTGGAAGACTCCCGCCTGCTGCCGTTGGTAGAGCAATGATGCCCAACCAGACGTTCCAGCCGACGTCCGGCTCGTCGCTTCGCTCCTCACCAGACGCGGCTGCACTCCATCGTTAGCGCCATCGCCATCGCATCGTCCTGTCTGCTGGCCCGTTCACTCCGGCGCGCTCATCAATCGACGTAGTGTGCTCCGTCGCACGCGCGACCACCGAGAATGCCTTCGAGCGTGTGTTGACTGATGCCCGTTCGCCGCATTGCTGGACGCAGTGTTGTCCTCGCCCGCAACGTCACCCGCGCCAGGTGTAGCACTGTTCTCGTCCCTATAGGCTATCCCCCGCAAGGCGGATCGAGCGGAAGTCAGAAGTCAGAAGTCGGAAGTCAGAAGTCGGAAGTCAGAAGTCGGAAGTCGGAAGTCAGAGATCCTACCGCTCGGTGCTCTCGATCGAGCGGAAGTCGACGGCACCGGTTTCGGCCTGAATTCCGATCGGACCGGCTTGACGGGTGATATTGCCGGCGCGCGTGACCTCGGTGCCGTTGAAGCGAACGGTGAGCGCGTCGCCGGCGACGGTGATCTCGAGGT